>DATNBR010000001.1:0-8126 GCA_035571875.1 Lacisediminihabitans sp.
CGCCCGGCTCGCACGGAGCGTCCGTCCTACGGAGATCGCGCGCAGCGCACGGAGCGCCCGAGCTACGGGGATCGCCCCGCTCGCCCTTCCTACGGCGACCGCCCCGCCACCGGTGACCGCAACTCGCGCAGTGAGCGTCCCGCCTACAACGATCGCGCGCCCCGCGCGGACCGGCCCGCCTATGACGACAAGCGTTCCTCGCGTCCTTCCTACGGTGAGCGCAGCGAGCGCCCGAGCTATGGCGATCGTCCGGCCCGTTCGAACTACAGCGACCGCGCCACCGAGCGTCCGTCGCGTCCGTCCTACGGGGATCGCGCCGAGCGGCCCTCCTATGGCGATCGTCCGGCTCGCGCCGAGCGCCCCTCCTATGGCGATCGTCCGGCCCGCACCGAGCGCCCGAGCTACGGCGACCGCCCCTCGCACGACCGCCCGAAGCGTTCCTACGACGACCGTCCTCCGCGTCGCGACTTCGCAGAGCGTCCCGCGCGCCGCGACAGCGACCTGTACCCGGCCCGCAGTGCAGGCCACTCCGGCCAGCACGAAGACGTCGTGCTCGAGCACCTCGAAGCGAAGGTCGTCACGGCCGCCGAGGTGAACGGCAAGAGTTGGGCTGATCTGGGCATCGGCGACAACATGACTCGCCAGCTCATCGCCATGGGTGCCGAGACCCCGTTCCCGATCCAGGCTGCGACCATCCCGGACGTGCTCTCCGGCAAGGATGTTCTCGGCCGCGGCAAGACCGGCTCCGGTAAGACGATCGCCTTCGGCGCACCGCTTGTTGAGCGCCTGATGGAGAACCACGGAGGCGCCGGACGCAAGCCGGGTCGCAAGCCGCGCGCCCTCATCCTGGCCCCGACTCGCGAACTGGCCATGCAGATCGACCGCACGGTGCAGCCGATCGCGCGCAGCGTCGGTCTCTTCACCACCACGATCGTCGGCGGCGTTCCGCAGTACAAGCAGGTATCGAGCCTGCAACGCGGAGTCGATATCGTCATCGCCACCCCGGGTCGCGTCGAAGACCTCATCGAACAGGGTCGACTCGATCTGAGTGAGGTGTTCGTGACGGTGCTCGACGAGGCCGACCACATGTGCGACCTGGGCTTCCTCGAGCCGGTGCAGCGCATCCTCGAGGAGACGAAGGAGGGCGGCCAGAAGCTGCTGTTCTCCGCGACCCTCGACAAGGGCGTTGCCACGCTCGTCAAGCAGTACCTCAAGGATCCCGCGGTTCACGAGGTCGCTGGCGAAGACCAGGCGTCGTCGACCATCGACCACCGCGTGCTCCTGCTCGAGCAGCGCGACAAGTTCCGCATCATCGAGGAGCTGGCAGCAGGCGAGCACAAGACGCTCATCTTCGCCCGCACCCGCGCCTTCGCGGAGCAGCTCGCCGACCAGCTCGAAGACGCCGGCATTCCGGCGACGAGCCTGCACGGTGACCTCAACCAGTCGCGCCGCACGCGCAACCTGTCACTGCTCACGAGCGGTCGGGTCAACGTGCTGGTGGCGACGGATGTTGCCGCCCGTGGTATCCACGTCGACGACATCACGCTCGTCATCCAGGCCGACCCGCCGGACGAGTACAAGACCTACCTGCACCGCGCAGGCCGCACCGGTCGTGCGGGCAAGGTCGGCACCGTCGTCACTCTCGTGACGCGCGCTCGCCGTCGTCGCATGGAAGAGCTGCTCGGTCGCGCCGAGATCGAGGCCACGATGACGCAGGTGGCCCCTGGCGACGCGGTGCTCGAGGAGCTCGCCGCGCTGTAACGCGCTCTCGTCGGAACGGCGCCCATCCCTCGCGGGTGGGCGCCGTTCTGCGTGTGGCCGCCGCGCTGACCCCGATCTCAGGCGATCGCCACTATTACGACATGCACGTTAATAGCGCGCAACAAATATCGACGAAGCCCCGGATTCGCACCAGTCTGTAACGACCAGGCCGCCGAGAGCGGGGTTGGTGAGCGCCGTTATCCTCGGCGATCTCTCGAATAATGTCGCAAAGGAACATCGCCATGCCTTACGCAACCCTGACCGCTGCTGCACTCGATAACCGCTGGGCCGATAGCCCGCGGCCGACAACGCCACAGGGTTGGCTTGACCGCGCGACGGAGGTGGCCGACATCCTCGCTGCGGATGCCGTTGAGCGCGACGTCGCAGGCAGGACACCGCGTGATGAGGTGCGCCTGCTGAAGGACTCCGGACTCGTCACCCTTCTCGGCCCGGTCGAACACGGCGGGGCAGGCCAGACCTGGGAGACCACGTACCAGGTCATCCGAATCGTCGCGCGCGGTGATGGCTCGATCGGTCAACTGCTCGGCTACCACTACCTCTGGGCATGGGCCGCGCGACTTGTGGCGACGGATGAGCAGATCACCGCGGTGGAAAAGCTCTACACCGAGAACAACTTCCTGTTCGGTGGTGCGGTGAACCCGCGCGACGCCGACCTGACCGTCGTCGAAGACGGCGATGAGCTCGTCTTCAGCGGCCGAAAGTCGTTTTCGACGGGCGGTGTCGTCTCAGATCTGACGGTGCTCGAGGGCATCCTCGAGGGGACCGATACGCACATCTTTGCGATCGTTCCCACCGACCAGCCCGGCATCGTGTTCGGCGGTGACTGGGATAACCTCGGTCAACGGCTGACCGAATCCGGTTCGGTCGAGATTCGGGATGTGCGCACCAGCTGGGCTTCGGCTGCGGGTTTCGTCGAGAAGGTATTCCAACCGCTCACCTACAACACCCTCAACGTGCCCGCCATTCAGCTCGTCTTCGCGAACTTCTACCTCGGGATTGCCCAGGGCGCGGTCGAGACTGCAGCGGCGTACACGCGCACCAACAGCCGCGCCTGGCCGTATGGCGGAGACAACAAGCAGCTCGCCACGGACGAGTGGTACATCCTCGAAGGGTATGGGCAGCTGCAGTCGAAGCTCTGGGCTGACGAAGCCCTCCTCCATGCGGTCGGTTCCGAGATCAGCACCGTGTTGCACGCACCGCGCGAAGACCTGACCGAGCGACGTCGCGGCGAGATCGCGGTGCGGGTTGCCGCCGCGAAACTGCGCATCAGCGAAGACGGTCTGGAAGCCGCGACCAAGGTGTTTGAGTTGACCGGTGCTCGCGCAACGGCCAACTCCGTTGGGCTCGACATCTACTGGCGCAATCTACGCACGCACAGCCTGCACGACCCGGCGCCCTATAAGAAGCGCGAAGTTGGCCAGTACGTGCTGCTCAACGAGGTTCCAGAGCCCAGCTGGTACACCTAAGCTGATCGCGCCACGCGCTCCGAGCGCCCGCCCCGGGGGCGGGCACTCTCGCGATCAGGGAGTCCCGCCGTCTGCATAACTCAGGCAAGACGGCACCGCGGGCTTGTCGATCGCGGCACTCAGGCGGCTGCCGTGTGCCCTCGATCGAAAATGCAGGAGTTACGAGAAAACAGCCGTCGCGTGACATCCTCCTAGCGACCGTCGCGGAAGTGTAATACGGTGGCTCGCATGGCAAACGCAGCGAGCAACGAACGCACCATCGAGTCCGAGATCGTCACGGACTTCACAGATCGGATGAGCTACGGCTCCTACCTGCAGCTCGACAAGCTGCTGGCCGCCCAGGTTCCGGTGAGCACCCCGGTGCACCACGACGAGATGCTGTTCATCATCCAGCACCAGACCAGCGAGCTGTGGCTCAAGCTCATGCGACACGAGCTGATCTCGGCGCGGACGCTGATCGCGGCCGACGAGCTGCAGGTCGCGCTCAAGCGCATCGCTCGGGTGAAGCACATCCAGAGGCAGCTCACCGAGCAGTGGTCCGTGCTGGCAACGCTGACGCCCACCGAGTACGCCCAATTCCGCGGCTACTTGGGCAACGCATCCGGATTCCAGTCCTACCAGTACCGCGCGGTGGAGTTTCTGCTCGGCAACAAGAACGCTGGGATGCTCAAGGTCTTCGAATCCAACCCCGAGGCGCACGAACTGCTCTCGAGCCTGCTCGCTGAGCCGAGCGTGTACGACGAGTTCCTGCGTTACCTCGCGCGTCACGGATTCGACGTTCCGACCTCGGTGCTGGAGCGGGATGTCACCCAGGGTTACGCGTTCCATGAAGAGCTCGTCGACACCTTCCGCGAGATCTACGAGCACCCGGAGGAGCACTGGCTCGCATACGAGACCTGCGAGGAGTTCGTCGACCTCGAAGACAACTTTCAGCTGTGGCGCTTCCGGCACGTGAAGACGGTGATGCGCATCATCGGCACCAAGCGCGGCACCGGCGGGTCGAGCGGCGTGAGCTTCCTGCAGAAGGCCCTCGACCTCACTTTCTTCCCCGAACTGTTCGCCGTGCGCACGGAGATCCGGTGACCCCCTCGCTGAGGTCTGTCAATCTGCTCTTCCCGAGGCCTCTGAGCAGCAGATTGCCAGACCTCACATGAGCGGTGCGAGAGTGTTCAGCGTTGACGAGTGCTGGGCGGGGGAGTGGCTCGGATCGAGCGTCGTTGTTGCAGACGCGGGCGGCTTTCGGCTGGCGACGGATGCCGACCCGGCGGCATCCGGGCACCTGACGGGAGCGCTTCTTCCGGGCTTTCGAGACGCGCACGTGCACCTCGGGCTGGTGGACGGCAGCGCCCTGCCCGCGGGCGGCATCGCTGCCGTCGACGACTTCGGCTGGGACCTCGACACGGCACGCGGGTGGGCGACCGATGGAAGGCTCCCCTCGGTGCGTTACGCCGGCCAGCTGCTGACAGCACCCGGCGGCTATCCGAGCGGCAGCGGCTGGGCACCTCCCGCCGCGATCGGAATCGTGGCCTCGCCCGGCGAAGTGCCGCGGGCGGTCGACCGGCAGTTCGACGCCGGCGCGAGCTTCATCAAGCTCACCCTCAATTCCGACGCGGGGCCGGTGCTCGAAGACGCGTCCCTGCAGGCGATAGTGCGCCACGCGCACACTCGCGGCATCACCGTGGCGGCGCACGCCCAAGGGGCGGGGCAGGCGGCCAGGGCCTACGCGGCTGGCGTCGACAGGCTCGCGCACGCCCCCTGGAGCGAAGAGCTCGACGACGAGTTGCTCTCGGCGATGGCGCGCAGCCAGAGCTGGGTGAGCACGCTCGACATCCACGGTTGGGGCCGCCAGGGACGCGACTTCGAGGTGGCGCAGCAGAACGTGCGCCGCTTCATCGCGCTCGGCGGCACCGTGCTCTACGGCACCGACCTCGGCAACGGCCCACTGCCGCTCGGCATCAACGAGCGTGAACTGCGAGCACTTGCGGATGCCGGGCTCGGCCCGGACGCGCTTGTCGCCTCCATCGCCGGCGCGTCCGATGCAGGTGGCCTCGGCCTCCGCGCGAGCCACATCGCCGAGCCGCGCACTCCGGACACCGCCGCGTGGCTGGCCACAGCATCCGTCCTCACCATCGACAGCCTGGAGGGTCTTCTCTCATGACCGAGCAACTCACCGCACTGCGCGCTCGCGCCGCCTCACTCGACGCCGCCGACCAGATCGGCCACTACCGCGAACTCTTCGTCGGCAGCGATGACCCCGCCGTCGTGGCCTACCTCGACGGCAACTCGCTTGGCCGGCCGGTCAGGGCGACGGCCGAACGGATGAGCCGCTTCGTGACCGAGGCGTGGGGCGGCAGGCTGATCCGAGGCTGGGACGAGAGCTGGATGGAGTTGCCACTGCGCATCGGCGACTCGATCGGCGAGACGGCGCTCGGCGCGGCGAACGGCCAGACGTTCGTGGGCGACTCGACCACGGTCATCCTCTACAAGCTCATTCGAGCGGCCATCGACGCGCGCCCGGGCCGCAGCGAGATCGTGCTCGACACCGACAACTTCCCCACCGACCGCTTCCTGCTGCAGGGCATCGCGGATGAGCGCGGCAAGACCCTGCGCTGGATCCAGTCCGATACCACCGCGGGCGTGACGCCCGAACAGGTCGCCGCGGCCGTCGGGCCGCAGACCGCGCTCGTGGTGCTGAGCCACGTCGCGTATCGCTCGGGGTTCCTCGCCGACGCGTCGGAGATCACGCGCATCGCCCACGATGCCGGCGCGCTCGTGCTCTGGGACGTCTGTCACTCGGTCGGCGCGGTCGACCTGCAGCTCGACGCCTGGGGCGTCGACCTCGCAGTCGGCTGCACCTATAAGTACCTCAACGGTGGCCCGGGCGCTCCCGCCTTTGGGTACGTGCGTTCTGAACTGCAGTCCACACTGCGGCAACCCATCTGGGGATGGATGGGCAGCAGCGCACCCTTCGACATGGGCCAGGACTACGAGCCCGCCGCCGGCATCCGTCGCTTCATCAGCGGCACCCCGGCGATCGTCGGCATGCTCGCGATGCAGGACATGCTCGAGCTCATAGCCGAGGCCGGGATGGGTGCGATTCGCGAGAAGTCGGTGGCGCTCACCGAGTTCGCGATCGAGGTAACGGATGCGCTGCTCGCCGAACACGGAGTCACGGTCGCCTCCCCGCGCGAGGCTTCCCGTCGCGGCAGCCACGTGACGCTGCGGCACGACGACTTCCGGTCGATCATGCCCGCGCTGTGGGAGCGCGGGGTGATCCCCGATTTCCGTGCGCCGAACGGACTGCGCATCGGACTCTCGCCACTCAGCACGAGCTTCACCGAGCTGTTCGCGGGTCTCGACGCCGTGCGCGAGTTGCTGAACGCGTGATCCTCGACGATTTCGATTCGCGACCGGGCAGCGCCACGTCCCTGCTGCGCACCATCGTAGGCGCGTGCCTTCGGGAGCTGGGCGGACACGCGTCGATCGGGCAGCTCATCCGCCTTCTCGGTGCCGTCGACATCTCGCCCGCTCACGCGAGAACGGCGGTGCTGCGGGTCAGTCGCAAGGGCCTCCTGTTGCCGGCGGGCGGCGGCGACTACCGCCTCAATCCGGATGCCGTTCCCATGCTCGAAAACGGAGATCGCCGCATCTTCACCTTCCGCCAGATGCGCGACGGCGACCCCTGGTGCCTCATCTCCTTCTCGATCCCGGAATCGCTGCGCGCCGAGCGGCACCAGTTGCGCAGGCAGCTCACCTGGATCGGCTGCGGCACGGTGTCGCCGGCCCTCTGGATCTGCCCGGCCTTTCTCACCGGCGAGGTCGAGGGCATCTTCGCCGAGCTCGGCCTTCGCCGATTCGCCACGCTGTTCGAGACCGCCACACCGAGCCCGTCCGGCTCGCTCGCGGAGGCGGCCGCCGGCTGGTGGGACCTCGCAGCTCTCGAGTCGCTGCACCGCGGCTTCCTCGACGCGACCGACGGTGTCGAGTTCGCGAGCTCGGAGTCCGCATCCGCCTTCGCCACCTGGATCCGCACGCTCGACGAGTGGCGCGTCATCCCATACCTCGACCCCGGGCTGCCGCCCAGCGCACTGCCCGCCGACTGGCCCGGCTTCGCCTCCCTCGCGCGCTTCCAGCAGCTGCTGGCGAGCTACGCGGATGCCGGCCGCGACTTCGCGCACGCGGGCGATCGCTAGAGCGAAACCGCAGCGAAAACGAAGGAACCAATCTCCGCCCGGCGCTGATAGAGGGAATTATTGGGGACCGAAGTCGTGTTTCTCCTTCAATACGGTCGCCGCTGAGACGCTCACGGAACCTTCAATCCACAGCATTACGCTGGGCGAACCGCCTATTCAGACGAAAGAAGAGAGCATGAAGACACGTACCATCGGCGACGTCACGGTCAGCGCAATCGGACTCGGCGGCATGCCCATGTCGATCGAGGGCCGGCCAGACGAGGCCCGCTCGATCGCCACCATCCACGCTGCACTTGACGAGGGCGTCACCTTCTTCGACACCGCGGATGCGTACCACCTCCACGCAGACGAGGTCGGCCACAACGAGTCGCTCTTCGCGAAGGCGATCGCTTCGTGGGGCGGCGACACCTCGAACGTCCTCGTCGCGACGAAGGGCGGCCACCTTCGCCCCGGCGACGGAACGTGGACCATCGACAGCAGCCCCGAGCACCTCAAGCAGGCGGCCGAGGCGTCCCTTAAGCGACTGGGTGGCGACGCGATCGGGCTCTACCAGCTGCACCGTCCCGACGTGAACGTGCCGTACGAGGACTCGGTCGGCGCCATCCGCGACCTGCTCGACGCCGGCACCATCCGGATGGCCGGCATCTCGAACGCCAACCCACAGCAGATGAAGCTCGCCCAGGAG
>DATNBR010000002.1:0-8186 GCA_035571875.1 Lacisediminihabitans sp.
ACCGAGGCCGAGGCCGATCAGGATCGCCAGCGGAAGGTTGCGTCCGGTGCGCGCCTCGATCTTCTCGTTGGCCGCGTCGATGTGTGCCCTCGTGACCTTCAGCTCCGCCTGGAAGTCGTTCTTGAGCGCATTGGCACGTGCTTCAAGCTCAGCTCGTCGTGTGAAGAACCGTCTACCGCGCGTCGGTGAAGGGCGCTCCTCGGATGGATCTGTCATCAGACCTCGAGAAGCTCGGCTTCCTTCTTCTTCACGGCGTCATCGATCGCGTCGATCGCGTTCTTGGTGATGACCTCGAGTTCCTTCTCTGAGCGCCCCACCTCGTCGTCGCCGACCTCGGTCTTGAGCGCGTCGAGCTCGTCCTTGGCCTTGCGGCGGATGTTTCGAACAGACACGCGGGCATCCTCGGCCTTTCCGCGCACGATCTTCACGAAATCGCGGCGGCGGTCCTCGGTGAGTTCCGGCAGCGTCACGCGCACGATCGTGCCGTCGTTACCCACGTTTGCACTGAGGTTTGGTGCATTGACGATCGCGCGCTCGATGTCTTTGAGCGCGCTCTTGTCGTACGGCGTGACGACGAGCACGCGCGCCTCAGCGTTGGTCAGGCCGGCGAGCTGCCCGAGCGGAGTCGCCGTTCCGTAGTAGTCCACCATGATCTTCTGGAACAGGGCGGGGTTCGCGCGACCGGTGCGCACGTTCGCGAAGTCGTCCTTGGCGGCCTCGAGAGACTTCTGCATCTTCTCTCGTGCCTCGGCCAGTACATCGGAAATCACAGGGGCTCCTTCGGTGTTGTGCTACCGCTAGGTAGTTTACTGGGCTGCGCGAGGGCTAGTTCGAGACGAGGGTGCCGATGCGGTCGCCGCGCAGCGCCGCGGCGACGTTCCCCTCGGGCTCCATGCCGAAGACCACCATGGGCATCTTGTTGTCCATGCACAGGCTGAACGCGGTCGAGTCGACGACCTTGAGTCCCTTCACGAGCGCCTCCTGGTAGGTGACCTCCTCGAGCTTCCAGGCGTTCGAGTCCTTGCGTGGGTCGGCGGAGTAGACCCCGTCGACGCCGTTCTTGGCGACGAGCACGACATCCGCACCGATCTCCAGCGCACGCTGCGCCGCCACGGTGTCCGTGGAGAAGTACGGGAGGCCTGCGCCCGCACCGAAGATGACGACGCGGCCCTTCTCGAGGTGCCGTTCGGCACGGCGCGGGATGTATGGCTCGGCCACCTGGGTCATCGAGATGGCGGACTGCACACGGGTCGCCGCCCCGGCCTGTTCCAGAAAGTCCTGCAGCGCGAGGGCGTTCATGACGGTGCCGAGCATGCCCATGTAGTCTGCTCGCCCACGGTCCATGCCGCGGAGGGAGAGCTCGGCGCCACGGAAGAAGTTGCCCCCGCCCGTGACGATCGCGATCTCGACATCCCCGGCCACCGACGCGATCTCTCGCGCGAGCGAACTGACCACGTCCGGATTCACGCCGAGTTGGCCGCCGCCAAAGGCTTCACCCGAGAGTTTGAGGAGAACCCGTCGTCTGCCGGTTTCTGATGTCATGGTCTCTCCTTGGGTTCGGCTCGTTACAGATTATCGTTCAGGCTCGACAATGGGGCCCGGTCGCTGACGCGATCCGGGCCCCATTGTCATGAGCGGATGTTTCGGTGTGGCTACGCGCCGACCTTGAAGCGAACGAACTCGCTCACGGTGAGGCCCGCATCCGACAGCACCTTGCCCACGGAGAGCTTGTTGTCTTTCGCGTACTCCTGCTCGAGCAGGGCAACCTGCTTGATGAACGCGGTCAGACGTCCCTCGATGATCTTCGGCAGGGCAGCCTCGGGCTTGCCCTCGCCGCGGCTGATCTCCTCGACGATGCGACGCTCGTTCTCGACGTCGGCCTCCGGGATGTCCTCACGGCTGAGGTACTGCGGGTCGGCAAAGGAGATGTGCTGGGCCACGCTGCGCGCGGTGTCTGCGTCATCACCGGAGTATCCGACGACAACGCCGACCTGCGGCGGCAGATCCTTGTTGGTCTTGTGCAGGTAGATCGCGAACTTCTCACCGGAGATACGGGCAACGCGACGAAGCTCTATCTTCTCGCCGAGGATCGCGGCCTCGTCACCGATGAGTTCGGCAACCGTCTGGCTGCCCGCTGGAGCGGTTAGCGCCTCCTCGACGGTTGACGCTCCGGCCGCGGTGACGGCGTCGAGCACCTTGTTACCCAGGGTCACGAACTTGTCGCTCTTGGCGACGAAGTCGGTCTCGCAGGCGAGCTCGATGAGCGTGGTGGTGCTGCCATTCTCCTTGGCAGCAACGAGTCCCTCACTCGTGGAACGGTCGGCGCGCTTGGCGTTGCCCTTTGCACCCTTGAGGCGCAGGAGCTCTGTGGCCTTCTCGAGGTCACCGCCGGCTTCGACGAGGGCGTTCTTCGTCTCGACCATGCCGGTGCCGAGGCGCTCGCGCAGGGTCTTGAGGTCTTCCAGGCTGAAGTCTGCCATCGACTCTCTCCTTGTTCAGATCGGCTTATTTTGCGTCCGCTGCTGCTGCAGCGTCAGTCTTCTTGGCCGCGGGCTTTGCAGCCGCCTTGGCCGGTGCCTTCGGCGCGGCCTTGGGTGCCGTGGTCTCCTTCTCGGCGACTGCAGCATCCGCTGCGTTCTCCTCGACGGGAACCTCGGCGGCGACGACCTCTGCCACGGCCTCAGCGGCCGCGGGGGTCTCGGTGGCGGACTCGACCAGGCCGTCGACGGCGTCGGCCTTCTCGGCCTCGGTTGACGGGGTCTCGGAAGCACCGAGCAGCTCGGCCTCCCACTCGGCGAGCGGTTCGACGGCGGAGACGTTGCCCTCTTCGGCCTTCTGGTGACGCTGGATGAGGCCCTCGGCGGCGGCATCGGCGACGATGCGCGTCAGCAGGCCGACGGAACGGATGGCGTCGTCGTTACCCGGAATCGGGTACTGCACCTCGTCGGGGTCGCAGTTGGTGTCGAGGATCGCGATGACCGGGATACCGAGCTTGCGCGCCTCGTCAATGGCGAGGTGCTCCTTCTTGGTGTCGACGATCCAGATCGCGGACGGCGTCTTGGTGAGGTTGCGGATACCACCGAGCGAGCGCTGCAGCTTGATGAGCTCGCGGCGCTGGATGAGCAGCTCCTTCTTGGTGTAGCCCTTGCTGGTGTCGTCGAAGTCGACCTCCTCGAGCTCCTTCATGCGCGCGAGGCGCTTGGAGACCGTCTGGAAGTTGGTGAGGAGGCCACCGAGCCAACGCTGGTTGACGAAGGGCTGGCCGACGCGCTGTGCCTGCTCGGCGATGGAGCCCTGGGCCTGCTTCTTGGTGCCGACGAAGAGGATCGTGCCGCCGTGCGCGACGGTGTCCTTGACGTAGTCGTAGGTCTTGTCGATGTAGGCGAGCGACTGCTGCAGGTCGATGATGTGGCTGCCCGAACGCTCGGTGAGGATGAAGCGCTTCATCTTCGGGTTCCACCGGCGGGTCTGGTGTCCGAAGTGAACGCCGCTATCGAGCAGCTGGCGGATGGTGACAACGGCCATTGCCGTCTCCTTTTCTGGCACCGGCGCGCGCTACCGTTCGGCAGTCACTCGTGGTGCACACTCAGTTGTTATCGCACCGGTTGGTGCGAATCCTGGTGCCCGGCTCGCATCCAACCCGGCACGGTACTGCTTTCGCAGTTGTGACGGGACTGAGGGGATGCGGTGGCGCGATCTGCCGGAACGACTCGACTGGCGAGAGATCCGGCTACGCAACGGGCACGCGTAGTCACCCCGCGAAGCGGGATGCTGCCAAGAGTCTAGCATCCGGCGGGAACGCGCTGGCACTTCTCCATCCCAGGCGGCGCCCAGCGGGAACGGCCCACAGTGGCGAGGGTTTGCGAACGCGCGGATGCTGTGCGCGGGCATCCTGTTGCTGTGCTGCTCTCGCTTCCGGCCCGGCCGATCCGACTCGTCGGTACGGTGTTGCTCGCGCTGCTGACGGCGTCGCTCTCCCCGGCATCCGCAGCGGCGACCGAGACGCGGGTGGCGGGAGTGGCATCCGACTGGCGCTGGCCGATCGCGCCGCCGCGGCGGGTGGTGCAACCGTTTATCGCCCCGGAGAGCGAGTACGGGGCCGGCCACCGTGGCATCGATATCGCCGCCGCCGCCGGCACGATGGTTGTCGCTCCGGCGGACGGCGTGGTGCACTTCTCCGGAACCGTGGTCGACAGGTCCGTGCTCTCCATCGAGCATGCGGGTGATCTCGTCTCGAGTTTCGAACCGGTGAGCTCGGAGCTCACGCCCGGAACCGTGGTGCGGCGCGGCGAGCCGGTGGGCGTCGTCGACTCCGGAGGACATTGCGAGTCACGATGCCTGCACTTCGGTGTGAGGCTGCACGGGCAGTACGTGTCGCCACTCAACTATCTGGGCGGAATTCCTCCCCCGGTGCTGCTTCCGACCAGACAGCTACCCTGACGATCGCCCGCGTCGCGGCACACGCCCTCGAATCGAGCCATCCGGGCGGACGTGGCCACGCGGTGCGCTGCTAGGGAGGAGAGACCGCACTGTGAGGGCGAAAGACTCCTCCCTTCCGTGCGGAACGCGAGATGCTCCTCCTTTTTCGCTGCAATAGCGGATGGATGCCCGCTCAGGTGATGCTGATTAGGCTCATGGTCGTGACAGACTCCGTAGGGCCCGGCCTCGTGAACGCCCGCGTCCATGCTCCGCTGACCCCGATCTTCATCGGGTTGCGGATCGGCCTGCACGGCATCTTCGTGGCGCTCAACGCTTTCGTGGTGCTGCGGGCCATCATCCTGGCGCAGCCGGGGGCTCCCTGGGTCATCGCACTCGGCATCGTTCTGCTCGTGACCTATCTCGCCGGCGCCTTCCTCAGCCGATCGGCAGGTGGTCCATCTGTGCCGCGGGTGTGGCTCGCCGTGCTGACGGCGATCGTTCTCGCCCTGCTCGTGCTCACTCCGGATGCGACGTTCCTGGTGTTCCCCCTGTTCTTCCTCCAGTTGCACCTCCTGCCCTTCCGATGGGCGATCCCAGCCGTGGTGGTGTCGACCGTCTTCGCCGTAATCACCTTCGCGATGCACAGTGAGTGGACAGTCGGTGGCGTGCTTGGTCCGCTCATCGGCGCAACGGTTGCCATCGTGATCGGGCTGGCCTACCGCGCGCTGTATCGGGAAGCCCGACAACGCCAGGTGTTGATCGAGGAGCTTCTGGCCACTCGCGAAAGGCTGGCCGCGCGCGAGCGTGAGGCGGGCATGCTGGATGAGAGATCGAGGCTGGCCCGCGAGATCCACGATACGGTCGCGCAGGGGCTGTCCAGCATCCAGATGCTGCTGCACGCTGTCGAGCGCGAGGGTTCCGGTGTGGCCGCACTCGAGCACGTGAAGCTCGCCCGCGAGACGGCCGCGACCAGTCTCGCGGAGGCGAGGCGGTTCATCCGCGAGCTCACGCCGCCCGCGCTGGAGCAGCAGACCATTGCCGCCGCCCTGGCCAGACTTGCCGATGCCGACTCGGTCGACTCTCTGGTCGTGACGTTCCATTGCAGCGGCCAGCCGGCGGAGTTGCCGATGAGACTGGAGACAGCTCTGCTGCGAATCGCCCAGGCCACGCTCGCGAACGTGCGGCAGCACGCGGATGCCCGGCGTGCAGAGATCACTCTCACCTACCTCGACGACTGGGTCGGTCTCGACATCGTCGACGACGGCAAGGGCTTCGCGCCGCGCACCATTTTTGCTGCGGCCTCCGATCGAACGTCATTCGGCCTGACCGCAATGCGGCAGCGCGTGGAACAGCTAAACGGAACGCTCACGATCGAATCCCGCCCTGGAGCCGGAACTGCCGTCGCCGTGGGCTTCGACCTGGCACGAGGAACGGAATGATCCGCCTGTTGCTTGCGGACGACCACCCGGTGGTGCGTGCTGGGCTGCGTGCGCTGTTCTCCGCCGAGCCGGACATGGAGATTGTCGCTGAAGCGGCCACCGCTGATGATGCGGTGCTCGCCTGTGTCAACGTGGAGGTCGACCTCGTACTCATGGACCTGCAGTTCGGGTCGGGCGCGAGCAATCAGGGAGTCGACGCGACCCGGATGCTTCGATCCGGCGTGCGCCCACCGCACGTTCTCATCCTCACCAACTACGACACCGACGCGGACATCCTTGGGGCGGTTGAGGCAGGTGCGAGCGGCTACCTGCTCAAAGACGCGCCTCCGACCGAGTTGATTGCGGCCGTCAGGGCGGCTGCAGCGGGCGAGAGTGCGCTCGCCCCTGAGATCGCCGACCGCCTGAGCTCACGGGCGCGCACGACGGAGCAGGGACTCAGCCTGCGCGAGGCCGAGGTGCTCGGGCTCGTCGCCGAGGGCAAGTCGAACCGGGACATCGGGCGGGAGCTGTTTCTCAGCGAGGCGACCGTGAAGTCGCACCTCGTGCACATCTTCACGAAACTCGGCGTGAACTCCCGCACCTCAGCCGTTGCGAAGGCTCGCGCGACAGGCGCCATTCGCGCCTAGCCATCCTTGGCAAGCACCAACTTTCGGACGATGCCGCCGGCGAGGGACTCGTCGAGGCTGGAGGCATGAAGAAACTCTTTTATGCCGCGACTGTATATGTGGTGCTCGGGCTGGCATCCGGCCTGTTCTACCGCGAATTCACCAAGGCGAACGGCTACACCGCCGCCGATGGGTTCACCCAGCTTTCGGTGGTGCACACCCATCTCTTGACGCTCGGCGTCATCGTGCTGCTCGTCGTGCTGGCACTCGAGAAGGTCTTCGGTCTCTCGCGGAGCCCCGTATTCAGCTGGTTCTTCTGGCTGTATAACGTGGGCCTCGTGATCTCCGCGGCCACCATGACGGTGAACGGTGTGCTCCTCGTGCTCGGCGAGACCATCAGCCCTGCGCTCGCGGGGATTTCGGGTTCCGGCCACATCATTCTGACCGCAGGCCTGGTATTGCTGTTTGTTGCGCTCGGCAAGCGCGTGCTGGAGAAGCCATCAGGCGAACTCGCCTGAGTGCTTGAGGCCCGTTTGCACAGCTAGGCGCGCGGGTGAGCCGAGGCGTAACTGGCTTTGAGCCGCTCGGCGGAGACGTGGGTGTAGATCTGCGTCGTGCCGAGGCTGGCGTGCCCCAGCAACTCCTGCACGGCGCGGAGGTCTGCGCCTCCGTCGAGCAGGTGGGTCGCCGCGGTGTGGCGCAGGGTGTGCGGACCGGACGGGCCGCTTCCGGGGATGGCCGACAGGAGTGAGGAGACGAGCGCATAAACGGCGCGGGTGCCGAGCCGCCTGCCGTTCGAGCCGAGGAAGAAGGCTTCACCCTGCGTCACCGTCGTCGACACGCCCTGTCCTGCCACAAGCAGGGCGGGCCGAGCGACGTCGAGGTAGCGGATGAGGGCATGCTTCGCGGGCACGCCGAAGGGAACGACCCGTTCCTTTGCGCCCTTTCCGACGACGCGCACGGTGAGCCGGCCGAGATCAAGACTGCTGAGGTCGAGTCCGGTGAGCTCGCTCACCCGCAGCGCGGAGGCGTAGAGCAGTTCGACGACAGCGGAATCGCGGATGGCACCCGGGTCACCGGTGTCAGCCCTCGCCGAGAGGCCGTCGAGAATGCCCTCGAGCTGGGCACGCGTGAGCACCCGCGGCAGGTGATGGTCGGCCTTCGGCGCCCTGAGCCTGGTCGCGACATCCGTGCTGGCGGAGCCGATTCGATTCAGCCAGGCGCTGAAGCTGCGGGCCGCCGCGGATCGCCGCGCAAGCGTCGACTTGGCGAGCTGCTGCTGTGAACCCGCCCACAGCCAGTCGCGCAGCAGTTCCAGTGACAGTTCGTTGGTCTCGGTCGCGCCGTGCTCGTTCGCGAACCGCGCGAGCGCGCCGAGGTCGGAGCGATAGGAACGGATGGTGTGCTCGCTGTACCCGCGCTCGGCCGAGAGATAGACGGTGAAGTCCTCGATCGCACGCTGGAGTAGCACCCCTCTATCGTCGGCCCCGGCGCACGGATGCGCCGCATTGCCGCGTCGCGAGTCCGCATTGCCGCGTCGCGAGTCGGCATTGCCTCGGCCTTGACCTGTGGAGGATCGTTCAGCTGCGCGCCTTCACCCAGCCGCCCTCGCGCTCGATCACCGCACCCTCGAGCTGCAGAGCCCCGAGTGCGGACTGCACCTCGCTCACGGAGAGGCCCGCGCGGCGAGCGATCTCCTCCACGGGGCGTGCCGCTCTCGGTG
>DATNBR010000003.1:0-15633 GCA_035571875.1 Lacisediminihabitans sp.
GATCGACCCGTCACAGCACAAAGGCCCGGCGCTGAGTGATCAGCCCGCCGGGCCCGTGGCAGTGGTGGCAAGTGCCGGATTCGAACCGACGAAGTCTAAGACGGCTGATTTACAGTCAGATCCCTTTGGCCACTTGGGTAACTTGCCAGACGCCGCCGACCACATGTAATCATCTGACCGAAGGCGCAGCGTTAAGAATACAGGGTGCGGAGCAGTCAGAAAATCGCCCGCGGCGAAACCGGCCGTTAGGATTCAGCCGGAGGTATCATGCCGAGCATTCAAGACGTCGCTGACCTCGCCGGCGTGTCCACGGCGACGGTCTCACGTGCTCTCAGCGGCAACGGCACGGTCTCCGCCGCGACCCGAGAGCGAGTCGCGCTTGCGGCGACCGAACTCGGCTATGTCGTGAGTTCGAATGCCTCGAGTCTCGCAACGGGCCGCACCAAGAACATCGGGGTCGTCATCCCGGTGCTCAGCCGCTGGTTCTTCAGCACCGTGCTCGAGGGTGCAGAGCGCGCGCTGCTCTCGAACGGCTACGACCTCACGCTGTACAACCTGAGCGGCGGGGGCGAAGAGCGGCGCAGCGTGTTCGAGCACTTCCTGCTGCGCAAGCGGGTGGATGCGGTGATCGCGCTCTCCCTTGAGCTCACACCGAGCGAGGTCAGTCGCCTGCTCGCGATGAACAAGCCGATCGTCGGCGTCGGCGGCCCGCTTCCCGGTGTGCGCACGCTGAGCATCGATGACATTGCGGTCGCGCGCCTGGCGACCGAACACCTGCTGTCGCTCGGCCACCGTTTCGTCGCGCACATCGGCGGCGGGCCGGACTTCGAGCGCGACTTCCACCTGCCCACCAACCGCCGGGTCGGCTACGAGGCAGCACTCGAGGCCGTGGGCATCACTCCGGATCCCGACCTGGTGCGGGATGCCGACTTCACCATCCAGGGCGGGTATACGGCCGCAAAACAGCTGCTCGGCAATCCGCGCAATCGCCCCACCGCGATCTTCGCCGCCTCGGACGAGATGGCGATCGGCACCATCCTTGCGGCGCGGGACCTCGGGCTGCGGGTGCCGGAGGATCTCTCCGTGATCGGCGTCGACGACCACGACCTCGCGGAATTCTTCGGCCTCACCACCGTGGCTCAGTTCCCCGGGCTGCAAGGCCAGAAGGCCGTGGAGATCCTCATGGAAGAGCTGCACCCGGGTCAGCGCACGCAGGGGGCGCTCAACACTCCCCTGCCCTACGAGCTGATCGTGCGCTCGAGCACCGCCCGCCCGCTGCTCTAGCCGGCAGCCTCGGCCGCGTAGCGGTTGGCAGCGTCCATCACATCGTTGAGGTACTGGTGCGAGCTGTTGTACGACAGGATGCCGAGCTGCCAGCCGTCGTGCGTACCGAGCGTGCCGGCCGCGCGACACAGGTAGTGTGCGGCGGCCATCGTCGCATCGAAGATGTTCTGCGGGTCTTCGACGCCGTCACCGTTCGCATCCGTGTGCCAGTTGCGCCACGAATCCGGCAGAAACTGCATCGGGCCCACCGCGCGATCGCCGGTCTTGTCCCCGTCGATGGCTCCACCATCAGAATCAGGGATGTTGGCGAAGCCGTTCCCGTCGAGCGCCACGCCATACAGTGGCGGGCTCAGTGTGCCGTTGGCGGCGACGGTGGTGCCGTGGATCATGCCGTGCCTGGACTCCACCCAACCGACGCCCGCGAGCGTGTTCCACGACAGCGCACACTTCGGGTTCGCACCCGCGACCGACAGGGTCGCACCGGCATAGGCCTTGAGCGCGATGACCGGGATGCCCGTGGCCGCGGCGGTTCTCGTGATCCAGGCAGGGTCCGCCGCATTCGTCACCCCGGGGCCGGGCCCTGCCGGGTTCGCCTGGGGCAGTGGCGCGAGCGTGGCCACCGTGGCTCGTGGGGTGCCCGTGGGGGCGGGGGTCGCATCCGGTGACAGGTAGGTGGTGATCGCGACGATAGCGAGCACGACGGCAGCGGCCACCGCGAGCGCGGTGACGATGATAGTTGCCGGTTTGACCATGGTGCCTCCCATCATGCCGGGCCGGGCCGGTTAAACTGCTGGCATGGCAGATTCCAGCTTTGACATCGTGAGCAAGGTCGACAAGATGGAGCTCGACAACGCTCTGCATCAGGCGCAGAAGGAGATCGCGCAGCGCTACGACTTCAAGAACGTCGGCGCATCGATCGACTGGAGCGGCGAGAAGGTGCTCATCAAGGCCAACGCCGAGGAGCGCGCCAAGGCCGTGCTCGAGGTCTTCGAGCAGAAGCTCATCAAGCGCAGCATCTCGCTGCGCAGCCTCGACGCCGGCGAGCCCTACGCTTCCGGCAAGGAGTACCGGATCGAGGCGTCGATCAAGCAGGGCATCGCCCAGGATGACGCCAAGAAGATCAACAAGATCATCCGCGACGAAGCGCCCAAGAGCGTGAAGTCGCAGATTCAGGGCGACGAGCTGCGCGTCAGCTCGAAGAGCCGCGACGACCTCCAGCAGACGATGGCCGTGCTGAAGGCGGCAGACCTGGATGTCGACCTCCAGTTCATCAATTACCGGTAACGCCGTGCGCGCGCGGGCATGGAGGACCAGGTGAGCGACGCCTGGGTGCTGCCCGCGATCGCCGTGCTGCTGCTGCTCACCGACATCTCGATCAGGGTCTTCTCCGTCATCTATGTGCCGCAGAACCGCAAGCCGCAGACGGCGACCGCCTGGCTGCTCGCGATCTTTCTGATCCCCTACGTCGGCTTCATCGTGTTCCTCCTGATCGGCAGTACGCGGCTGCCGAAGCGGCGAAGGGAGAAGCAGGACGAGATCAACGAGTTCATCCTGCAGACCACCGAGGGCATGGACGACGTCGTGCGGGACGCGACCTTTCCGTCGTGGCTGGACTCGATGGTCGAGCTCAACCGCACACTTGGGTCGATGCCGCTCGTCGGCGGCAACACGGCCAAACTGCTCACCGACTACGAGGAGTCACTCGCGGCGATCACCGAGGCCGTCGCCTCCGCCAAGCGCTTCGTGCACGTCGAGTTCTACATCCTCGCGCTCGATCCGACCACGACGCCGTTCTTCGACGCGCTCGAGGCCGCGGTGCAGCGCGGTGTCGCCGTGCGCGTGCTGCTCGACCACGTCGCGTCGCTGCGGTCGCCTGGGTATCGGCGCACCATCCGCAAGCTGGATGCGATCGGCGTCGACTGGCACCTCATGCTTCCCGTGCAGCCGCTGCGCGGACGCTACCAGCGGCCGGACCTGCGCAACCATCGCAAGCTCGTGGTGATCGACGCCGTCGTCGCGTTCACGGGCTCGCAGAACATGATCGACAGCAGCTACAACAAGCGGGGCAACATCCGTCGCGGGCTGGTCTGGAAAGACCTCATGGTGCGCTTCGAGGGACCGATCGTCGCCGGCGTGAATGCCCTTTTCGTGACCGACTGGTACTCGGAGACTGACGAGCTGCTCACCCGCGAGGCCACGCGAGTGCCGCCCGAGAAGACCCACGACGTGCTCGACGCGCAGATCGTGCCGAGCGGGCCGGGTTTCGAGCACGAGAACAACCTGCGCCTGTTCAACGGCATGCTGTACAACGCGCGGGAGAAGGTCATCATCACGAGCCCGTACTTCGTGCCGGATGATTCCATGCTCTACGCGATCACGAATGCTGCCTACCGCGGCATCGACGTGCAGCTCTTCGTGTCGGCGGTCGCGGATCAACCCGTCGTGTTCCATGCGCAACGCAGCTACTACGAGGAGCTGCTACGGGCCGGAGTGAGGATCTGGCGCTACGAGAAACCGACGGTGCTGCACGCCAAGCACTTCACGATCGATGACGACGTCGCCGTGATCGGATCGAGCAACATGGACATGCGCTCGTTCAGCCTCAACTTCGAGATCTCGGTGATGGTTCGCGGTCGGCACATCGTGCAGCAGCTGCGCCGCATCGAGCAGGGCTACCGGCAGAACAGCAAGGAGCTGCTGCTCGAGGACTGGCTCGACCGACCGCTGCGATCCAAGATCCTCGACAACGCGGCTCGACTCACTGCGGCCGTGCAGTAGCCGATCTCAACCTCGGTGACCGGGCAGTTCGCTCGCGGACGCCAGACCCGTCTAGCTCCGCATCGGGAGCGTGCTACCCGGCCACCGAAGACTTGTTGACCCCCCGAGCGTTACGCCGCCGCTTCGCGAGCGTGGCGATGCCGCTCGTGCCCAGATACCCCGCGTACAGCAGCAGCGCGCCCGCGACGACGGCCACCAGCCAGGCGCGGTTGCTGCCGACCAGCGTGTTGACGTAGCCGATCCAGGGAATCGAATACCAGAGTTTGCCGACGACCTGCGACGACTCCACGGGATTCGCGTCGACGGCGTCGTTGTTGTCACCCTTCGTCGCGAACGTCTGCTCACCGCCCGCGGAGTTCGTGATGGAGGTCACACGATGCGTGACCACACCTGGCTCGGTAGGAGTGATGCGATAGGTGATCACATCGCCGACGTGGAGCTCCTGGGTCGGCGTCGGCTTGACTATGACGAGGGTTCCCGGCGGCAGGCTCGGCTCCATCGAACCGGTGAGCACCGTCATCGGCGTCGCGCCACCCACGGCCGGCACCACGATCGCCATCACGCCGAGCAGCACGACCAGGGCCAGAAGACCGCCGCTCAGGCCGACGCCGAGGTAATAGGGCAGGCCGCGCGTGCGGCCCGCATCCGAATGCTCCGACGCCATCACGCCGCGCTGCCGCTCGTCGATCGCCTGCGGCGCAACCAGGCGACGACCAGGTAGAGAAGCGAACCGAGGATGAGCGCGAGCACCATGAGGAGCACGAGCAGTTCCTGATAGAGCCGCCACGTGTTCGGGTCCACCGTCGCGCCAGCGCCCGGTACCGCGAGCGTGGGCAGCTGCGTGTTGGCCTCGGGGGCCTGCGACTGAGTATTCGCCGAGGCATCCGCTGGCGTAGCAACGGTGGTGAGGGAACGCGGCGTTCCGGTCGCGGGGGCAAGGGCGACGACATCCGAACTGGGTCCGCTGCTGCACGTCGTCGAGCTCGCGGGCGCCGCAGCCGTGGCGCTGAGGCTTGCCTTCATGGTCATGCTCGCGGTGGCGCCCTGACCGGCCACACCGTCGAGGTTGCCGAGCGCCACGGTCGTGGTGACCATGACGCTCTCGCCCGCTCCGATTCGCTGACCCTCGAGAAGCTCCCAGCAGGGGTCGGCTTTGCTGATGCTCGCGGCGGTGCCACCATGCCCGGTCGTGCTGACGCTCAGCGTCAGCGCGTCGGCGAAGTCCACGTCGTTGACCGACACGTCTTCCATCGTGATGCGCAGGATGCCGGGTTCATTGCCTGAGTTACGCACGTAGAAGGTCTTGGACTGGCTGTCGCCCGGAACCATCGCCACGTGCGAGTCGAACAGAGCGCCCGGGTAGCTGGCGCCGTAGTGCACCCCGTCGCTGCTGACCTCGATCGCCCCGGCGGCGGATGCGGACTGCGCGCCCGCGAGCGTCAGCGCGCCGACGAGGGCGATCATGGCAACGCCCGTGATCGCGCGCCTCAGCGGAGACCCGATGCTGCGTCGACGGACGGTCTGCAGGGAGCGCATCATCACGGCACCTGCGTCACGGTCACGTTGGCGCGGCCGATGCTGAGCGAACTGTTCTGCAGCTCGTTGCCGGTGGCGGCGGGAAGCACGAACGATCCCTCCACCGAGGTGATGAGCGCGGCATCCGCAGCACTGATGTTCGTGTAGCCCACCTCGGCGCCCGCGGCGTTGAAGGCCTTGAACGTGAAGCCCTGATCAAGGGCGTGCTCGACCGCCGTGTCTGCAGCGCTGAGGTCGACCGTGAAGGCGAGCGTGACACGAAGGCTGTCACCGGTCGCGGTGACCCTGATGGGCTGATCGACGGTCACGGCATCGCCCGGCACGATGTGCGTCGCCGGCGTGTTGGTGCCCGTGTACTTCGCGCTGGCGGTCGAGGGGAAGTCCACCCGCAGCACGCCGGACTGCACGGCGGATCCGTTGAACGCGGCCGGTGCGGTATTCCACAGCGCCAGAGTGCCGGCTCCGCCGAGGAGGAGCGCCAGACCTGCGGCACCCGCGATCGAGACCTTGACGAGTCTGTTCACGCCGGCCTCCCTTCGCGACACCGTGCGGGCATCGAATCCTGAACCCGAGCGGCCTGCAGCACGGTGCCCGCGACCCAGGGGCGTGCGCGGTCCACACAGCGCGTGCGATGGGGCACGCGCCGGGTCAACAGCGGCAGCATTCGGGTGCATGCACTGTAGAGCGGGTCGGATCTCGGGCTGTCATGAGCGCCGACGGGGTATCGTCGCCGCTCCTGAGCACAGTGTCGAACTCGCGACGGCGGACCGGGGTAGGTCACCGGCGAGATTGACTCTGCTCGATCACTGTATTCCTCCGGCACCGGCGCACAAACAGAATTCCGAAGTTGGCATGGGTCGGTGCACCCCCCTTTCGGGGGTCACCGAGCAGGCTACGCGCGCGGCGCCTCGCGCGAGATGCGCACCATCTCGTCGCGTGGCACAACCTTGATGCGAGCGCGGCCGGCCGCCTCACCGAGGGCGATCTCGTGCTGGTCGAGGGCGTGCCATCCGTCGATGGTGGTGTACTCGACGCCGCGGGAGTCGAGCAGCTCGGTGATGGAAGACAGCTCGGGGTGCCTCGGGCTCCACCAGTTCGCCTGGTCGTGAATGAGGTGCTTGACGGTCTCCATCGCGTCGCTCTTGGTGCTGCCGATGAGCCCGACCGGGCCGCGCTTGATCCAGCCTGTTGCATAGACGCCGTGCACCTGCTGGTCATCGTCATCGATGACCTGACCCTCGCGATTCGGGATGACGCCGCGATGCTCGTCGAAGGGAATGCCGGGCAGCGCAGATCCGAAGTATCCGATCGCGCGGTAGGCGGCCTGGATCGGCACCTCGCGGATCTCGCCCGTGCCCTCGACGCCGCCCTCGCCGTTCGGCCGCGTGCGCTCGAAGCGGATCGCCTCCACGTGCCCGTCGCCCACGAGCTCAAGCGGCTTCGCGTAGAAGTGCAGGTGCAGGCGGCGCGACGCCGCTCCCGTCGTGCGCTCGCGCCAGCTGTTCAGGATGCGACTGAGCACCAGGATCTGCTTATTCGTGTCGATGGCCAGCTGTGAGGCGGCATCCATTTCGAAGTCCTCGTCGTGCAGGATCATGTCGACGTCGTTCAGCTCGCCGAGCTCGCGCAGTTCGAGCGGGGTGAACTTCACCTGGTAGGGGCCGCGGCGCCCGAAGATGTGCACATCGGTCACGGGTGAGGCCTTGAGCACGTCGTAGACGTTGGCAGGCACCTCGGTCGGCAGCAGGTCATCCGCGTGCTTGACGAGCATCCTGGCCACGTCGAGTGCGACGTTGCCGTTGCCGATTACGGCGACCTCTTTGTGCTCGAGCGGCCACTGCCTCGGCACATCCGGGTGTCCGTCGTACCAGCTCACGAAGTCCGCCGCGCCGTAGCTGCCGGGCAGGTCGATGCCCGGGATGTCGAGGCTCGCATCGCGCACCGCACCGGTCGAGAAGATCACGGCGTTGTAGTGCTCCTTGAGGTCGTCGAGAGAGATGTCGCGACCGTAGAGCACATTGCCGAACAGGCGGATGTTGCCGCTGTCGACAACGTCCCGCAGCGCATTCACGATGCCCTTGATGCGCGGATGATCGGGGGCGACGCCATAGCGCACGAGTCCGTAGGGCGCGGGCAACTGTTCGAAGAGGTCGATCGAGACCTCAAACTTCTTCTCGGCCTTGTGCAGGATGTCCGCGGCATAGATGCCCGCGGGTCCCGCACCGACGATGGCGAGTCTGAGTGTGGTCACGAACTGCTCCTTATGATCGATCCTCTGCCCTGCGGCTAGAGAAACCTGCTCGCAGCGGGAGAAATGACTCCCTCCGCGAAGCGCCGAGTCCCGCCACGAGACGGCTCAGTCCTGCGAGGCACTCAGTGTGGCGATGCGGCTAGCTGCTGCGCTCGACGATGGAGTCGGCGAAGCGGGTGAGTGCCTTCTTCACCGGCCCCTCCGGCAGCGGCGCGAGGGCGGCGACGGCCTCGGCGGCCCAACGGTGGGCCTCCTCAAGCGTACGGCGGGTGACGTCGTGCGCGCGCAGTTCGGCGATGGCGAGCACGAGTTCCTCCTCGTGCGCCTCACCCGAGTGCAGCGCCGTGACGTCGCGGTCGATGCGCTCGAGCAGGGCCGCGGCATCCGCATCCGTCTCGGCGAGGCGACGCAGGTACAGCAGCGGCAGGGTCGCGACCCCCGAGCGCAGGTCGGCGCCGGGCATCTTTCCCGTGTCGTCCTCGCGCGGTGCGAGGTCGATCACGTCGTCGATGAGTTGGAACGCCACCCCGATGCTCTCTCCGAAGGTCTTGACCGGTTCCGCGAACGCGGCGGGCGCGTTTGAATACATCACACCGACCTCCGCGGCGGCGGCGATGAGCGACCCGGTCTTGTCGCGAAGCACCTGGATGTAGTGCTCGATCGCGTCTTCGCCCTCACGGGGCCCGATGGTCTCGTGCAATTGCCCGAGACACAGCCTCTCGAAGGTCTCCGCCTGCAGCTTGATCGCCTCTTCGCCGAGGCTCGCGATGAGCTTGCTCGCGCGCGCGAACAGCAGGTCGCCCGTGAGGATCGCCACCGAGTTGCCCCACACACTCTGAGCGCTCGGGACGCCCCTGCGCATCTTCGCCTCGTCCATCACGTCGTCGTGATAGAGCGATGCGAGGTGCGTGATCTCGAGCGCCTCGGCCGCCACGATGACGCGTTCGTTGTTGCCGTTGCCGAGTTGCGCGGTGAGCAACGTGAGCGTGGGACGCACGCGCTTACCACCGGCTTCGAGCAGGTAGCGGCTGGTGACATCCGCGAGGTTGTCTGCGAACGACATCTCCCTCAGCAGGCCGGCCTCGACCGCGTCGAGCCCCTGCTCGATGGCGTCGGCGAATCGGCGCTCGCTCGCGGACGAGAACAGCTTCTCGCCGAGCCCCAGCGAGGAACTCAGGGTCGTGCTGCGGCGCGCAGGATGGGCGCTGGGTGTCACCTTGGTCAACCTAACGTCGGTATTCCGGAGAGCCCTAGGGCGTGGGGTCTGTCGGCTTGGCGGGAGTGTCTTGCGCAGGGGCATTCGGAACCGCCGCGGAGGTCGGCTTGGTGGCGGTCTTTCTGGCGGGGCTCTTTCGCGCGGGCTTGCGGCCCCGATGCAATGCGACGACACCGGCGGTGAGGTTGCGGTAGGCGACGCGGGTGAAACCGGCTCCGCGGATCCACTGACTGAGCGTGGTCTGGTCCGGCCAGTCCGCGATCGACTCCGCGAGGTAACCGTAGGCCTCCGGGTTGGAGCTGGCCGCATCGACCACGGCGGGCATCACGTACTTGAGGTAGGCGGAGTATCCGGCGCGCACAATGGCCACCGGCGGCGTCGAGAACTCGCAGATGACGAGCCGACCGCCGGGCTTCAGCACCCGGTACATCTCCCTCAGCGCACGCTTCGGATCCTTGATGTTGCGCAGACCGAACGAAATGGTGACGGCGTCGAACTCGCCGGCCTTGAACGGCAGCGCCGTCGCATCCGCCTGCACGAACTCAAGCTGCGGATGCTTCTGCCTCCCCACCTCGATCATGCCGGCGGAGAAGTCAGCCGCGACCACCTCGGCCCCGCTCTTGGCGAGAGCGATTGAACTCGTGCCGGTGCCGGCCGCGATGTCGAGGATGCGTTCGCCGGGTTGCGGCGCGACCGCGCGCACGGTGAGGACGCGCCAGATGAGCGAATTGCCGAGGGAGAGCACGGAGTTCGTTCGGTCGTAGTGCTTCGCCACGTCGTCGAACATCGCGGCAACCTCGACCGGTTGCTTGCTCAGATCTGCTTTCGCCACACGACGAGTCTACTTGGCTGTACCTGCGAGCGAGGGGCGTGCGGTCGCACCCCGATCGCCGCGGATTTCCGGGGTCTGAGCGGCGCCGGTGAAGCCGCACGATCCGGCCGAAGGTAGGCTGATCTGATGACCGAATTCGAGCACCAGACGCCCGTGCTCACGGTCGAAACCACCCCGATCGCCGATACCGCGGCACTCATCCCGAGACTCGATTCCGCGCGCCCCCTGCTCTGGCAGCGTCGTGGCTTCGGGCTTGCCGGCGTCGGCGAGGCCGTGCGTCTCGAATTCGGCGGGCCGACACGCATGACGGATGCGGCATCCGCCTGGCAGCGCATCGTCGCAGCGGCCACGGTGCACGACCCGCTCGCGCGCACGGGCACCGGACTCCTCGCCCTCGGCGCGTTCACCTTCGCGGCGGACTCCGCGCTCTCGAGCGTGCTCATCGTGCCCTCGGTCGTCTACGGGCGCGACCCGCAGGGCGCTTGGGTCACGCGCATCGGTGTCGGCGAACTTCCGCCGATTCCCGCCGCGGCTCCCGCGGGCGACGAATATCGCATCACCCTCGTGCCCGGCTCCATGACGGCGCAGGCGTATCGCTCGGCCGTGGACTCGGCCGTGGCCAGCATCCGCGCCGGCGAGCTGAGCAAGGTCGTCCTCGCCCGCGAGCTCGTGGGCCGCATGCCCGGCGATGCCGACCTGCGACGCGTCATCGGCGACCTCGCGCTCGGCTATCCCGACTGCTGGACCTTCTCCATCGACGGGTTCTTCGGATCGAGTCCCGAGACCCTCGTGAGCGTGAACGAGGGCTCGGTCACCGCGCGCGTGCTCGCAGGCAGCGCCGCGCGGGGAACGGACGCCGCCTCCGACCAGGATGCTGCCACCGCGCTCGCGACCTCCGCGAAAGATCTCGACGAACACCAGTACGCCGTGCAGAGCGTGCTCGCCTCCCTGCGCGCCCACAGCCCCAACGTCATCGCGAGCGAGGTGCCGTTCACGCTCAAGCTGCCGAACCTGTGGCACCTGGCGAGCGACGTCGACGGCACGCTCACCGACGGTTCGACCGCGCTCGACCTCATCGCGGCCGTGCATCCGACGGCCGCCGTGGCTGGAACACCGACCGACGAGGCACTCGACCTCATCGCAGCGCTCGAGCCGTTCGACCGCGGCCGCTACGCAGGGCCGGTGGGCTGGGTCGGCGCGGACGGTGACGGCGAGTGGGCCATCGCGCTGCGCTCGGCACAGGTGTCGGCCGACGGTCGCGTCACCGCATATGCCGGTGCGGGCATAGTCGCCGACTCCGATTCGGAGCGCGAACTGATGGAGACCAAGATGAAGTTCCGGCCCATCGTGGAGGCGCTCGGGTAACGACCCGCTGGTCGAGTAGCGCGCGAGGAACGAGCCCGAGTATCGAGACCGGTACGCCACCCCGTCACCGCGAGAGAACGGTTGCCAGTGGGGGTCTCGATACGCTCGTTCCTCGCTACTCGACCAACGGCGGTGCTTAGCGGGGCAGCGGCACTTCGATGATGGTCGGGCCGGTCGTGGCCGAGAGCGCCTCGTCGAGCTCACCACGGTTGCTCGCGAGCAGGTAGCTCCAGCCGTAGGCCTCAGCGAGCGCCTTGACGTCCACGGACTGCGGCGTGAGCAGAACCCGGTCGAACGCCGCGGCCGGCGCGGAGTCCGCCACCTCCAGACCGTCGAAGATGGTGCCGCCACCGTCGTTCGCGACGATCACCTGGATGAGCGGCCGGTGCTCGCCGACTCCGAACAGCAGCGAGCCGGCATCGTGCAGCAGGGCCAGGTCGCCGAGGAGCACGCGGGTGGTACCCGCCGCGGCAGCGCCATCCGCCTGGCTGGCCAGTGCGATACCGAGGCCGGTCGCAATCGTGCCGTCGATGCCGGAGAGTCCACGGTTGGCGTGCACCGAGACGCGCTTGCCCGGCACGACGGCATCGGCCTCTCTGATCAACCGGGAGGCACCGAGGATGAGGCGGTCGTGCGGCCAGGTGACCCGCCAGACCGCTTCGACCAGCATCCGTCTCGTCACCGGCTCGCGGAAGACCTCCAACTGCGAGATCGCCATCTGCGGTCGGGACTGCTCGTAGCTCGGCACGACCGGGCGTTCGTCGAGCAGCTGTCGGCTCGTGTGAACCCAACTGCCGAGCCAGGCGCGATCGGGGTCAGGCTCGCCGGTGACCTCGACAGAATCGAGGATGCCGCTCGCACGATGGCCCGGGTTGTAGTCGACCGGTGACGATCCGCGCACGACGATGGTCTCGACGCCGGCGCGCTGGATCAGCGCCGGAATCTCGCGGCTGAGGGTCGGATGTCCGAACACGATCACGCGCTCGACGCGGCCACCGAAGTGCTCGTCATTCAGCAGCCGGCGATAGGCCACGACGAGGTTCGGGCCGAAGTGCGCGCCGCTGGAGACCTCCGCCAAGAGCGGTGCGCCGAGAGCTCGCGCGGTCGCCTCGGCGAGCTCACCCGAGGCGTGACCCGCCACGACGACGGTGTGCGCGTGGGCAGTGAGCACAACTGGCCCGCCCCGATGGTCGAGCCCTCCCGTACCTGAATCCGGGAGAGGTCTCGACAAGCTCGACCCCCGAGAGTCGCTCGACCCCCGAGTTCCCTCTCGCGGCTCGACGAAGGGAAGCTCTGCTATCGGGCCGGAGAGCGGCTCCCGAAAACCCACGTTGAGGTGCACGGGCCCGGGGGCTGACGAGTGACCCGCGGCCGCGGAATACGCCTCGCGCGCGAGTTCGCCGGGGAAATCGGGGTCGAAGCCGGTCTCGCTCGGTGCTTCGACATCCCTGGTCCAGCCGGTGGCGATACCGAAGATGCCGGGCTGCTCGGTCGTCTGGTTCGAGCCGATGCCGCGAAGTTCGAGTGGTCGGTCGGCGGTGAGGAGGATCAGCGGAACACCCGAATGATGGGCCTCGAGTGCCGCGGGATGCAGGTTGGCCACCGCGGTGCCGGAGGTCGTGATGACAAGCACGGGCACGTCCGTCTCGACCGCTATGCCGAGCGCGAGGAAGCCCGCGACCCGCTCATCGATGCGCACGTGCAGTCGGATGATGCCCGCAGCCTCGTATTCGGCCGCGGCGAGCGCGAGTGCTTGCGATCGTGAGCCGGGGCTGAGCACGACGTCGCGCACTCCGGCCCGCACAAACTCGGCCAGCAACGCCACCGAGAAGTCGGTGGCCGGGCTCGCCTGCGGCATCAGTCCTTGCTGTCGTCGTCGAGGTCGGCGAGTTCCTGCTCGAGCCGACGGATGCGCTCGTCCTGCTCCTGGTCGGTGCTGAGACCCCTGAGGAAGGTGGGGTCATCATCCGGAGCAAGTCGCCGCGACTGCGGGCGGCCGGTGCTGCGATCCTTGCCGATGAAGAACCAGAGAAGCGCACCGACGATCGGCAGTACGAGAATCACGAGCACCCACAACAGCTTGGGGATGCCGCGGGCGCGACGGTGGTCCGTCATCGCGCAATCGATGACCGCGTAGACCGTGAGGCACACGGCCGCGATGCCAACGATGAAGAGGAGACGGGCCATGCCTCGATTCTAAGCCTCGCCTGCTGAACGGCGCCTGCGCGGTCAGATTTCGGAACCATCACGGATGCCTAGACTGGAAGCGTGAAATCGTCGCGCACGTGGATTCTCTATACGGTCATCCGACTCGGTATTTTCGCGATCGCACTGGCCGTGCTGCTGTTGCTCAATGTGAACCCGTGGGTGTCGGCGGTTGCCGCGGCGATCATCGGGCTGTGCATCTCGTACATCTTCTTCCGCGGCACTCGAGACGAACTCGCTCGCGACCTCTACCGGCGCAGGCACGAGGAGCAGCACGATGCCGACAACGACATCGAGAACGCCGCGCTCGATCGGCTCGAGTCGGAGAAGGCCGACCCGGCCGAGTAACGCGCCGGCCTCCTAGAACGCGATCGCCGCGCCGAGCCCCAGCCCGTAGACGAGCGCCGTGATGCTCGTGAGCCTCAGTGCCACCATGAATTCCGGCGCGGTCTTCGCGGTCGACGTGATGATGACGGCGGGCAGAATCGCGAGCAGCGAGAAGTAGACGAGCGGCGCCTTCGCGTAGAACACGCAGAAGAACGCCAGGATCACGAACGGCACGAGCGCGAACACTCCGAACAGGATGCGGGCGGCACGGCTGCCCACGAGCACCGCGAGCGTGCGCTTGCCCGCGAGCCTGTCCTGATCGAGGTCGCGCAGGTTGTTGACCATGAGCACGGCGCAGGCGAGGAGGCCGGCCGCGACGCCGCCGAGCCAGCTCTCGATGTTCACCGTGCCCACCTGCACGAAGGTCGTGCCCGCGGTCGCCACGAGTCCGAAGAACACGAAGACGAAGACCTCGCCCAGGCCGTAGTAGCCGTACGGATGCTTGCCACCCGTGTAGAAGTACGCCGCGACGATACACACCGCCCCTACCGCGAGCAGCCAGTACGCGCCGCTCAGGATCACGACGATCACGCCGGCGATGGCGGCGAGCCCGAAGAACACCAGCGCGACGGTGAGCACCGTGCGTGGCTTCGCGGCACCCGATCCGGTGAGCCGCGACGGCCCCACGCGATAAGCGTCAGTGCCGCGGATGCCGTCGGAGTAGTCGTTCGCGTAGTTCACGCCGATCTGCAGTCCCACCGCGACGGCGAGGCACAGCAGGATGCGCACCCAGTGCCACCCGGGCATGGACAGCAGGTAGGCCGCACCGCTTCCGAGCGCGACAGGGGCCACCGCGAGCGGCAGCGTGCGGATGCGCGCCCCGCCGACCCAGTCGCCGAAGGTCGCCTTGCGCACCACCACGCGTGGCTTCTTGCCACCGGGGCGCCCGCCCTTCGACACGGTCTTCGCTGGCGTTCTGGAGGGATCGATGCGCTTCTGAACGGGTTTTCTGTTGGCCACGCACAAATCCTACTGAGCGGATGGGGCGCCGAGAGCTACCGTGCGGACGCGGCGGGGCCAGCTCCCTCGCGCGCCGCGAGTTCGGCGAGCGCAACCCTGTCGGGCTTGCCGCTCGGTAGCAGCGGAATGCGATCGATCGCGAACAGGGCTGCTGGCCGCGCGGCGGCTCCGAGCGCCACCCGCACGGACGAGCGCACCTCCTCGAACCGCGCACCCGAGATCCGCACCGGTCGTCCCGGTGCATCGGCCGACACCTCGGGCGCGAAGAACACCACCGGAACCTCTCCCCACTGCGCGTGCGGCGCCCGCACGACCACGGCATCCGCAAGCCCGGGCAGGCCGCTCACGACTCTCTCCACCGCGGCGAGCGACACCTTCACACCCCCCGACTTGATCACGGCGTCGAGTCGCCCGGTCACCGTGAGGATGCCGTCGTTCAGCTGGCCGGAGTCACCCGTGCGGTACCAGCGCTGGCCGCGGTCGTCGAGGAAGGTGCGTCGGGTGAGCTCCTCGTCGCCCAGATAACCCTCCGCGAGCGTGGTTCCACCGAGCTGCACCTCGCCGTCGACGATGCGCACCCCCACCCCTGGCAGCGGTACCCCGTCGTACACGCAGCCGCCGGAGGTCTCACTCGAGCCGTAGCTGCGCGCGACGTTGAGACCCAGTTCGAGCGAGCGCGCGATGAGGGCCGGCGGCGTCGCCTGGCCGCCGATGAGCAGCCGGTCGAAGCGGCGCAGCCGGTCGAGCACGGTCAGGTCCTCTTCCGCCGCGTCGAGCAGCCGCAGCAGCTGGGTCGGAACCAGCGAGGCGAACCGAAGC
>DATNBR010000004.1:0-22451 GCA_035571875.1 Lacisediminihabitans sp.
AAGGTGCTCATCGAGTGCTGCCTCGAGTTGTTCGCGGGCGAACTGGTGGAGGGCATCCAGGATCTGGGTGCGGCGGGCATCAGCTGCGCCACGTCCGAGCTCGCCTCCAACGGCGATGGCGGCATGTTCATCGAGCTCGACAGGGTGCTGCTGCGCGACCCTTCGCTCACCGCCGAGGAGATTCTCATGTCGGAGAGCCAGGAGCGCATGATGGCGGTCGTGACTCCCGAGAAGCTCGAGGGCTTCCTCGCGGTCACAGCCAAATGGGATGTCGAGACGAGCGTGTTGGGCGAGGTCACCGATACCGGGCGGCTGGTCATCAATTGGCACGGCGAGGAGATCGTCAACGTCGAGCCGCGCACGGTTGCCGTCGACGGGCCCGTATACGACCGACCCGTCGCCTACCCGAGCTGGATCGACGCGCTGCAGGCAGACTCGGCATCCCGCCTGCCTAGGGCCACGACAGCAGAGGAGCTGCGCGAGCAGGCTCTCACCCTGCTCGGCAGCGCGAACCTCGCGTCCAAGGACTGGGTGACCAACCAGTACGACCGCTACGTCGGCGGCAACACGGCACTGAGTTTTCCGGATGACGGCGGCATGATCCGGGTCGACGAGGAGAGCGGGCTCGGCTTCGCGATCGCGTCCGACGCGAACGGACGCTACTGCCAGCTCGACCCGCGCCAGGGAGCGAAGCTCGCCCTCGCCGAGGCGTACCGCAACGTCGCCGTCACCGGCGCGACGCCGGTCGCCGTCAGCGACTGCCTCAACTTCGGCTCACCGGAGAACCCCGAGGTCATGTGGCAGTTCAGCGAAGCCGTCGAGGGCATGTCAGACGGATGCCTCGAGCTCGAGATCCCGGTCACCGGCGGCAACGTGAGCTTCTACAACCAGACCGGCGACCAGCCGATCCACCCGACTCCCGTGGCCGCCGTGCTCGGCGTGATCGAGGATGTCGCTCTGCGCATCCCGAGCGGCTGGCAGGACGAGGGCAACAACATCTACCTGCTCGGCATCACGCGCGAGGAACTCGACGGCTCCGCGTGGGCCGGAGTCATCCACGATCACCTGGGCGGGCATCCGCCGCTCGTCGACTTCGCGGCCGAGGCAGCGCTGGCAGCCCTCATCCGCGCCGGTGGCAGCCAGAGCATCCTCGCCTCCGCGCACGACCTGAGTGACGGCGGCCTGATGCAGGCGCTCGCGGAGGCCGTGCTGCGGTTCGGCGTCGGAGCTCGCGTATGGATCGGCGAGATCATGCAGCGCGACGGCGTGGATGCGACGACCGCGCTGTTCAGCGAGTCCACCGGCCGCGTTATCGTGAGCGTGCCACGCGAGGACGACGTGAAGTTCGTCGGCCTGTGCGAGGGCCGCGGCTACCCGGTGCTGCGCATCGGGGTCACCGACGCTTCGGCGGAGGCCGGTGCGGGAGCCCTCGAGATCCAGGACCAGTTCACCATCCCGATCGATGAGCTGCGCCGGGTGCACCGCGGAACCCTGCCGAGGCACTTCGGTCCCGTCGTCGGCTAGCGGGGGTTGAGTAGCGCGCGAGGCACGAGCCCGCGTATCGAAACCTAGCGCCTGACGGGGTTTCGATACGCTCGTTCCTCACTACTCAACCCGCGCGGGCGAGCCGTATCGAAACCGCCGACCGGCGCGCGCACTCGCTACTTGATGAGCGAACGCCGGTAGTCGAGGATCAGCACCGCGACGAGGATGCCGAAGGTCACCGCCACGTGCGGGATGAAGCCGGGCTGCATCACCGCACCCACGAAGCACAGCGACAGCGCGAGATACACGCAGGTCTGCAGCACGAGCCGCAGCGGAACCACCGCGGCGAAGAGAATCGCGAGCTCCGCCGTGCCGAACAACACCATGGGCACGAGCAGATTCTGGTTCCAGTCCGTCGTGCTCGGGTTCACGTAGCGCACCGCGTAGACGAAGATCGCGTTCGGCAGCAGCGCCACGACCGCGAGCAGTTGCGCGCGGATGCGCCTCAGTCGCGAGCGGCGCACGGGCGGCGCGAGCAGCACAGAGCCGATGATCACAACGACGGCATAGGCGACGAAGACCCACGCGCCGTAGGGAAAGTATGCGAGACCCTGCGGGCACACGTAGCCAATCGCGACTCCGGGAGCGACGCTGCACTGGTAGTGCAGTTGATCGCGCACAAAACCCAGAAAGAGCGAACCGGATGCGGCCGCGCCGAACAGTCCCGCGAGCACGAACGCGAGCGCGAGTCCACGGCCGCGGTCGCTCGGCGGCAGGGAACTGAGCGGCTTCGGCAGCGGGTCCATCGCGTAGTGGCGCGTGGTGGGGCGAGGGGTGCTCATGCGTCGCCTTCGGGGGAGGTCGGTACCGCTGCTCGGGTTGCGCCAACTGTACCGAGTCGCGCGCAATCGGTGGGGCCCAACAGGATGCGCGGCGCCAAGCTGCGCCGATCGTCTCGCGATTGTTCGCAGTTTCCGCCCTAAGACTCGGATTTTGGGGCGGAAAGTGCAAACAATCCGATCGGATGCTGGGTCAGCGGCCGCGGTGCTTCTTGCGCGCGGCGGCGTTCTTGCGCTGCTGGGCGAAGGCGGCGCCGCCGCCAGGCTTCGCCTTGCGTGACGATGCGGGAGTAGACCGCGCAGATTTCGAGCTCGACTTCGAGTCGGATTGCGCGGTCGGTTCCGCCGCCGTCGCGCGGGAGCTGCGCGCGGTGCGGCCGCGAACGATGCCGATGAACTCCTCGATGCGGGAGGCGAGGGGCTCCGGCGCTGGGTCTGCGAGCCAGGCTACGGCGATCTGGGTCTCGTCGGCATCCGTCACGGGTCTCGCCACGACGTCCTTGCGGCTCTGCAGGCGGGCGATCGAGTGCGGCACGATGAGGATGCCGACCCCTGCGGCCACGAGATCGAAGTCGCTGCGATCCGCGTCGGTTGTGGTGCGCACGGACTCGGCGGCGAGGTCGGCCAAGAGGAGAGAGTCGACCGCCGCGATCGCGTGATCCTTCGCGGCGACGGCCACGGCGACCTCGCGATAGAGCGGGATGATGTTGAGCCCCTCGCGGTCGAGCGGCAGACGCACGAAGCTGAGGTGCGCCCTGCCGTCGTGGAGCGCGGCCACCTGCTCGCTTTCGGCGACCTCGGTGACCGCGAGCGGCACATCCGGTCGTCTGTCGCGCCACGCTCGAGTCCACTTCGTGACGGTCACACCGGAAACGAAGGCGATCGCGAGCGGGTCTGAGCCCCCGTCGGCCCCGGCATCGGTGGCGCGCTCAGCGGGGTCCTCGTCGTGCATGCTCATCATTTTCCACCGTCGATTGCGCGCTCGGAGTGCTGACGCGTTTTCCACAGGCTAACGCAACGGATACGCTGGCCCGATGAGCGAGCAGCGAGCAGACCAGACGATGAAGCCCGAAACGGCGGCCAAGAAGCTGGCGATCTACCTGCCGGCCGCCCCCTCCGAATTTCGCGAGGCACCGGTGAGTCGGGCCCAGCTCAACGCGCTCATCGCCGAGCCGCCGGCCTGGCTGGTCGAGCTGCGGCGTACCGGGCCGCATCCGCGACCCGAGGTCGCCCGCAAGCTCGGTGTCTCCATTGCGGGGCTTGCTCGCGGAGGCGTGACCGAGCCGCTCACGACCGCGGAGATCAGCGAACTGTTGAAGAGCCCGCCCCAGTGGCTGGTGACCGAGCGTGCGGTGCACGCCGCGGTGCAGGACGAGAACGCCAGGGTCAAGGCGGATCGCGCGGCGAAGGCCGAGAGGCGTGCGCGGGAGCAGTAGCTAAGGCGGGTTGAGTAGCGAGGAACGAGCGTATCGAAACCCGTTCGGGCGCTAGATTTCGATACGGCCGTGGGCGGCCTACTCAATCCACCGGACTTCGATACGGCCGTGGGCGGCCTACTCAATCCACCGGACTTCGATACGGCCGTGGGCGGCCTACTCGAGCGGCAAAACGGCTCAGACGTCGAACTTCTGCCCGACCAGCTCCTCCGAGCGCGCCCAGAGTGCCCGGCCGAGCACCTCTTCCTGGCTCACCCGGGCGGGCTTCACGAGGGAAGGCATGGGTGTGAATACGCGCGGTCCCCAGTATTGGCCGCCCTCGGCATCCGGATCCAAGGCCGCACGCACGATCGGCCAGGCCGCGGTGTTCTTGCCCCGAGCGATCACATAGATGAGGCCGAGCGCCCGCTGCAGCTGCGTCGGCTCGACGATTCCCGCGCGGAACGGGCTCTTCGCGTCCTGCGCTGCACCCGGATGCGCGACCAGCGCGGTCACGGGGCTCTCCGAGGCGCGCAGCCGACGATCCAGCTCGAAGCCGAAGGACTGAGTGGCGTGCTTGGACTGCCCGTAGGCGCGCCAGCTCGAATAGTTCTTCGTGCTCTGCAGGTTGTCGAGGTCGATGCGGGTGAGGTGGGTCGCGCCGCTGCCCATCGTGACGACCCGGCTGCCCGGGGTCGCGCGCAGCGTCGGATAGAGCAGCGCGGTCAGCAGGAAGTGGCCGAGATGATTGGTGCCGAACATGAGCTCGTTGCCGTCGACCGTCTCCTCCCGCTCCTTGCTCGGCATGATCACGCCGGCGTTCTCGATGAGACCGTCGATGCGTCCGAGTGCGGCCAGCTCCCCCGCCGCCGAGCGCACCGACTCGAAGGAGCCGAGGTCGAGGTGTACGAAGCCGACGTCTGCGCCCGGCGCGTGACGCGCGATCGACGCGATGGCGACATCCGCCTTGTCCCTATTGCGCCCCGCGATGATCACGCGCGCGCCGGTGCTCGCGAGCTGCTCGCAGATGAAGTAGCCGATTCCGGATGCTCCGCCGGTCACCACGAAGGTCTTGCCCGCCTGCGAGGGCAGGGCGATCGGGTCCCAGCTCACGCGTCTTCGGCCTCGTCGTCGGCGACCACGGAGACGGCACCGGTGCTCGCGATCTGCTCGTGCTGGTGAATCACCTCGGCCACAATGAAGTTGAGGAACTTCTCGCCGAAGGCCGGGTCGAGGTGCGACTCGATGGCGAGGGCGCGCAATCGCCCGATCTGCTGACGCTCGCGCTCGAGGTCTGCAGGTGGCATGCCGTTCGCTGCTTTGAGGTGACCGACCTGCTGCGTGCACTTGAATCGCTCGGCGAGCAGGTGGATGAGCGCGGCATCGATATTGTCGATGCTGTTGCGCAGGCTGTGCAGCTGCGTCGCCGCGTCTGGCTCGCTCATGATGACCTCCCTCGTCGGCGGCACGTTCGTGCGCTACAAATCTAGGGCCTTTCGCGTGCACGCCGTTCCGCGCAGCCCGCGTGCCCGTCGACGGTGCCCGTTCGCGTCGAGCGTGCACGCTGCACCGTGCACGCTCGGCGCGAGTGTGCACGCTCGGCGGGAGCAGTGTGAGGAATACGCCGAGGGGAGGACGAAGGCGGATGATCGGGGCCGCTAAAATCGGCAGAATGGCTGTGACCCGCGGTGCAGACGGTGCAGGCACCCGAGTCGCCGTGCTCGGACCCGTGCTCGTCGAGGGTCGCGCCGGAACGCTCGTGGAGCCCTCAGGCGCTCTCGGCAAGAGTCTCATCGTGGCGCTCGCGCTCGCTCGAGGCAGAGCACTGTCTGCGGCTGCGCTGATCGATGACCTGTGGGGCGACGAACCGCCGCGCCAGAGCAAGGCCGCGCTGCAGACCCTCGTGTCGCGCGTGCGCGCCGAGTGCGCCGATGGACTGCTCGTCTCCGCGAACGGCGGGTACGCCCTGGCCGCGGCACCGGAGGCCACCGACCTCGGGCAGGCGAGCGCGCTTCGGGACGCGGCGCGGGCATCCGTTGCTGCCGGCGATCATGCGGTTGCACAGGAGCAGTCGAGCGCGGCCCTCGCACTCTGGCGCGCGGAACCCGGCGTGGAGCTGAGCGAGGCACCGGCCACCGACCTCCGTTCGCGCGCGTCGTCGCTGCGCTCAGAACTGCAGCGCATCCGGGTGGACAGTCTCGTGCGGCTCGGCAGGTCGGCCGAGGCGATCACCGCGCTGGAAGCGCTGATGGCGTCCGCGCCCCTCGACGAGGAACTCCAGCTGCTGCTCATGCGGTCGCTCGCCGCGGCCGGGCACCGCAACGACGCTCTCGCCTCCTTCGCGCGATTCCGCACGGCGCTGCGAGAGCAACTCGGCACCTCACCCGGGCAGCAGCTCGTGCAGTTCAATGCCGAACTGCTGCGGGATGACCCTCCCGCGGCACCCACAGAAAGGTCGGGCCGAGTGCGCATCGGCCTTCGCGAGGCCCCCAACGGGCTCCTCGGTCGGGACCGCGATCTCGTGGCGCTCGAGCACCTCATGCGCTCCTCGCGCCTCGCCACGATCCTCGGTCCCGGTGGTCTCGGCAAGACGCGACTCGCGCAGGAGCTCGCGCACCGCGCATCCGACCCCGCTGTCGTGGTCGTTGAACTGGCGAGCGTGCGCTCCGGCGACGATGTGACGCTGGCCCTCGGTTCGACCCTCGGCATCCGCGAGGCGAGCGGAAGCAGTCTCAAGATCAGCGATCCGAACGTGCGCCTCGACGTGAGGGAACGCATCCTGACAACCCTCGGCGAGCGCGAGACGCTGCTCGTGATGGACAACTGCGAGCACGTCGCGGATGCCGCAGCGGCCTGGATCGCAGACATCCTGGCCTCGACGGCCACGGTTCGCGTTCTCGCCACCAGCAGATCGCCACTGGCGATCAGCGGCGAGAGCGTCTATCCGCTCGACTCGCTCGAGAGCGGCAATGAGGAGTCCGGCCTCGGCCCCGCGGGCAAACTCTTCGTGGAGCGGGCGCTGGCCGCTAGACCCGGCGTGAACCTGCCTCTCAGCACCATCACCAGACTGTGCACCCGACTGGACGGGCTGCCGCTTGCGATCGAGCTGGCGGCCGCGCGAGTGCGCTCGATGTCGGTCGAGGAGATCGAACGGCGCCTCGGCAACCGTTTCGCCCTGCTGACGAGCGGCGAACGCACCGCGCCGGAACGACACCGCACCCTCATCGCCGTGATCGATTGGAGCTGGAACCTGCTGGGCGAGAGCGAACGCGCCCTCCTGCGCCGGCTCTCACGCTTTCCCGACGGATTCAGCGCCGAAGCCGCGCAGATCGTCGGCAGCACGGACGGAGCCGATGTCACCGACGCGCTCGACGGGCTCGTCACGCAATCGCTCGTGTCGGCATCCGAGAACGCGTCGACCGGAGAGATGCGCTACCGCATGCTCGAGACGGTGCGCGAGTTCGGCGAGATGGCGCTCGTCGACGCTGGAGAAGACCTCGCGGTGCGAGCCGCCATGGCCGAATGGGCGGAATCGTTTGCCGCCCGACTCATGTCATCGCTTGCGAGCAGCGGCCAGATCCGCACCTTCCACCTGCTCGCGCTCGAGCAGGACAACCTGGTGGCCGTGTTGCGCAGCGCGCTCGATGATGGCACTGCGGATGCGGTGGTCACCATCTTCGCGAGCCTCGCCTACTACTGGGCCATGCGCGGCGCGCAGTCGGACATCGGCGGTTTTGCGACCGCGGTCCTGCGCGCGACGACGGGCTACACACCGGATGCCGCCCACCTGACGGCCGCGACCGCGAGCTACCTGATCGTGGCCGCCGCCACCTTCATGGGCGACACTCGCAACGCCATGCGTGCCCGCGGTCGATTGCGCGCGGTCAAGCGCATCGGCCCCGCGAGCGACCCGCGCATCGAGATGCTCGCGCGCCTTCTGCTCGTCGCGAGCAGACCGGAGGAGGCGATCGCCATCCTCGCCGAAGCCCGCAACTCCGCCGATGACGGCGTGGCTTCGCTGGGCGCGCTGCTCGGCGCACAGCTCGAGGAGAATGGTGGTGAACTCGCCACCGCCATCGCGTCATCGCACCGTGCCTACGACCTCTCCGAATCGGTCGGCGACGTGTGGTTGCAGTCGACCGCCGCGCAAGCGCTCGCGAACCTGCACAGCCAGCGCGGCGAGACCGAGAAGGCACTCGAATGGGCCCGGAGGTCGCGCGAGGGCATGAACGCGCTGCAGGCGAACGGCGATCTGCAGCAGCTCAACTGGGTCATCGCGATGAACGAGTTGCGGACGGCACCGGAGAACGCGCGCGGCACCTTCGAGAGCTTTGTCGCCCAGAGCGAGGAGGACCTCGGGCCCGACTTCGCCGACCTGCGTTCGATCGGCTGGGCGGGTCTGGGAGAAATCGCCCTCGGCGAGGGGCGCACCGCCGACGGCCTCGCGCTGTACCGCAGGTCGGTCGACGCTTTCGGTCGGGAAAACGGGCGGATGGCGCCCTGGTACCTCATCGTCGCCTCCGCCTGCATCGGCGCGCACGTCCTGGCAGGCGCCGCTGAGTCCCAAGCCGCCTATCTCGAGAACCTCGTGCAGCGAGTGCGCATCCGGGTGCTCGTCTCCAGCAGAACGCGGCGCGAGTTCATGGACCTGCCGGTCGCGGGTGCTTCGCTCGTCGGAATCTCCGCCTGGCTGATGGCGACCGCGGGGCCCGAGTCGGCACGCGCGCACGAGCTCGGGCTGCGCATGCTGTTGCTCGCCGACGTGATGGGCGGTCGTCAAGACATGCCCTCCCTCGGTCGTGAGCAGTGGGTGGATGCCGCGGCCGCCGCCCAGGGACCGGCCGCGGTCGACACGGCTCGGGCATCCGTCGCGGGGCTCTCACCGCGCGAGGCCTTCGTGCTCGCCACCGAGCTGCTGCGCGATCCGCTCCTCGTGCTAGTCGGGTCGAGTAGGTCGCGTCCTCAAACTTAAGCGGGTTGAGTAGGTCGCCCAGCGCACACCAGGCGGGTTGAGTAGGTCGCCCAGCGACCGTATCGAAACCAAGAACCGGGTTCAAGGTTTCGATACACGCGCGAGAGCGCGTTACTCAACCCGCAGTACGGCTACGCCTTGCGCATGTACGCGCGCACGGTGAGCGGCGCGAAGATCGCCACGACGACGGCGGAGCCGAGCAGTGCAAGCCACAGGTCCCCGGTCACCGCCCCGGTGTTGGTGAGCTCCCGCACCGCGGTGATGAGGTGCGACACGGGGTTGCCGTTGACGAAGCCCTGCAACCACTCGGGCATGGTGTTGACCGGAACGAAGGCGTTCGACAGGAACGTCAGCGGGAACAGGATCAGGAACGAGATTCCCTGCACGCTCGAGGCGCTGCGCGCGATCACGCCGAAGAAGGCAAAGATCCAGCTGAGCGCCCAGGCGCAGACGATCACGAGCAGGCCCGCGAGCACGACTCCGCCGAGGCCGCCACCGGGCCGCCACCCCATGATGAAGCCCATCACGAAGGTGAGCGTCGTGGCGATGAGGTAGCGGATCGTGTCGGCGAGCAGGGCGCCGGCGAGCGGCGCGATGCGGGCGATCGGCATCGACTTGAAGCGGTCGAACACGCCCTTGTCCATGTCTTCGCGCAGCTGAACGCCGGTGACCACGGAGGTCGTGATGACGGTCTGCGCGAGGATGCCGGGGATGATGATCGGCAGGTAGCTGGCGATGTCTCCCGAGATCGCTCCACCGAAGATGTAGGTGAACATCAGCGTGAAGATGATGGGCTGCACGGTGACGTCGATCAACTGCTCCGGCGTGCGCTTGATCTTCAACAGGCCGCGGTACGCCATGGTGAAGGAGTTGCGCACCGTCTGTTCGAAGTCGACGTAGTTGTGCAGTTTTCTGCTCGCCCCCGGGGTGATGGGCGTTCTGGCCAGGGTTGTGGTGGTCATGCGCTGACCCTTTCTGATTCGGAAGCGGCATCCGCTTCTGTTGCTTCGTCGACACCGTGACCGGTGAGGGTGAGGAATACCTCGTCGAGGGTGGGCTTCTGCACCGACATCTCTGCCAGGCGGATGCCCGCCTCGCGGAGCGTGATGAAGAGGTCGGTCACGGCGTCGGGGTTGGTCATCGGCGCGGTGATGCGACCGGGCTCGGAGGCAGCGGTGGCCTCCACGCCGAGAACGCTCGTGATCGCGCGCCTGGTGTCTTCGACATCCGCCGGATCGACGAGCTTGAGCTGCAGGGTCGACTCGCCGACCGAGGCCTTGAGCTCGTTGGAGGTGCCCTCCGCGACGACCTTGCCCCTGTCGATGACGGCGATGCGGTCGGCCAGCTGGTCGGCCTCGTCGAGGTACTGCGTGGTGAGGAGCACCGTCGAGCCGGTCGAGACGAGGCGGCGCACGGTGTCGTACATCTGCGCGCGCGTCCTCGGGTCGAGGCCGGTGGTCGGCTCGTCGAGGAAGATCAGCGGGGGCTGCGCGAGCAGGCTGGCCGCGAGGTCGAGCCTGCGACGCATGCCGCCGGAGAACTTGCTGATCGGGCGCTTGGCCGCCTCGGTGAGCGAGAACTCCTCGAGCAGCTCGGCGCTCTTGCGCTTCGCTTCTGCGCGACCGAGGCCGAGCAGGCGGCCGAAGATGATGAGATTCTCGGATGCGCTCAGCCGCTCGTCGACGGACGCGAACTGCGCCGTCACCCCGATAAGCTGGCGCACGACCTGTGCCTCTTTCTGCACGTCGTGGCCGAAGATGGTCGCGGTGCCAGCGTCGGGTCGCAGGAGCGTGGCGAGCATGCTGATCGTCGTGGTCTTGCCCGCGCCGTTCGGCCCGAGCACTCCGTAGATGGAACCGGTGCGAACGCTGAGGTCGACGCCGTCGACGGCACGGTTGGTGCCGAAGACCTTGACGAGTCCGTGGGCCTCGACGGCCCATTCTGAACTGGTGGACATAGCGTGTCCTTTCTGTGGAAACTGTGTCGGTTACCACAGTGCGGGCACGCACTTACAGGGCGCTCACGCGGCGCTTACACGGTGCTTACGTGGATTGTCTCTACCAGGGGACGCGCGTGCCGTCCCATGACCAGAGGGCTCCGCTTGGGCCGTCGTCAGGCAGGAGCGCGAGGCGCACGGCCCCCGTGGCCGCCTCGGCCGGGTCGCCGCCGACCGACATTCCTGCAATGAGGTTGGTGCGGCGCAGACCGGGTGCGAGCGCATTCACCTTGATCTCCTCGCCGAGCGCCTGAGCGATGAGCATCGTGACGGCGTTGACGGCAGTCTTCGAGCTCCGATATGCCAAGCCGCCCCCCTTGACGCGCGCCCAGTCGAACTGGGGGTTGGGGCCGCTGTTCCAGGTGAGTGATCCCGTTCCGCTGGAGACGTTGACGACGCGCGGGTGGGGCGATCTCTGCAAAGCCGGCAGGAACGCCTGCGTGACCGCGATGAGTCCGAAGACGTTCGTCTCGTACGCGGTGCGCAACTGCTCGAGGGTGGTGCCGTGGATGTCTTCGCCGCCGGGATTCATGCCCGCGTTGTTGACCAGGATGTCCACTTCGCCGACGCGCTGCGCCGCCGCGGAGATCGAGGCCGGATCCGTGACGTCGAGCTGCACGACGCGCGCGGTTGATCCCAACGCCTCGGCGGCGTGCTGCCCTTTGTCGAGGTCACGCGCTCCGAGCCACACGGTCACGCCGTGATCGAGCAGTTGTCGTGCCGTCTCGAAGCCGATGCCGCTGTTCGCTCCGGTGACGAGCGCGACCGAGCCCGGCGCGGGTGAATGGATCTCTGCGGGAAGGCGGTCGCGGTCTGCCATGATATTCCTCTCCAACTCCAACGATGTAGTTGGAAGGCTACTCTTGATCCCGCTAATCTCCAACTCAACTGTTGGTAACGTTGAACGATGGCCTGGGACACCGACGGAACGCAGCGGCGCCTTCGCGATGCGGCACTTGTAGAGTTCGCCGCGCGCGGGTTCGAGGGCACGACCGTAGCCGCCATCGCAGCCCGCTCCGGCGTGAACAAGGAGAGGCTCTACAGCTACTTCGGGGACAAGAAGGCGCTCTGGGACCTGGTGTTGACGACCGAGTTGGAGCGTCTCGCCACTGCTGTCGAACTGACCGGGACGAGCCTCGACGACATCGGCGAGTTCGCCGGCGCGACATATGACTACCACGCCGCTCATCCGGAACTGGGCCGCCTCCTGCAGTGGGAGGGTCTGCAGGAAGGTCCGCCCGCGCATGCTGCAGTGCGCGCGACGCACTACCTGGAGAAGGTGGCGCGCTTCGCTGCCGCCCAACGTGACGGCCACCTCGATCCGGACATCGATCCCGGCCACCTCGTCTTCGTCCTGATCGCCCTGGCCGCCTGGTGGCAGACGGTTCCCCAGCTGGCCGAGATGATCACGCGTGCCACACCGGACGACCTGGACGAGCGGGCAGCACGTCGCCGCTTCGTCGTTGAAGCAGCGCGGCGAATCGCGTTGCCCGCTCGCCGGTGAAGTGGCCACGGCGGATTTCGCGATAACGCGTGACGGGAGCGCCGGTACATAATTGCCTGAGTTACATTCAGCGAACGGAGCATGATGAACTCAGCCCCTGAAGTCCTTCTTGACGGCAATGATCCCCAGTCGGGGCCTGCCGTCGAGCGGCCCGCCACGCGTGCGCGGTCCGCTGGGTGGGTTCCGTGGGTGCTCTTGCTCGGGGAGTTCGTAGTCACCGCTGCCGTCATGGGCGTACTCAGCGTCGTCGTGGTCGTTCAGCTAACGCTGACGCCGGAAGCGATCTTCGGCGAGTTCGACAACATTCTTGCCTGGTTCGTCGGTCGCGGCGTGGACGCCACAGTAGAGGCGGTCGCGGCCGGGCTCGTGTTCGTCAGCACGGGGTTGATCGTCGGGCTCCTCGGACTGCCGATTCGTCTCATCGGTCCGAGGAGGCGAGCCTGGCTCGGCAACGGAGAGGTGACGGTCGCGGGAGTCGTTGTCGGCACCCTCGTGACACTGAGCGCCTACATCTTCGGCGATTGGGCAGCCGCCCAAGGGGTCAACGGCACCTATTCGTATTACACACCCAGCCTCCTGCCGCTCGTCATAGGGTGGCTGCTTCTGGCGCTCTCGCTCTCCCTTCTGGCGTGGCCCGCGCGTTGGATGCCCGCCCCGGCCAGAAGGTGGTGGGTAGAGACTCAACTTACGAAGCATCCGGGTTGAATCGATTGATCGGGTGTCCTGCGCGGGCCGTCATCCTGTATGTTGTGTGAAACAACATATGTAGGAGACGCCATGGAAGCAGACGAGCTCACCGACGACCGCGTGCAGAGGCTCGCGGACGGCGACGAAGACCTGAGGCGCCTGCTCGCCGGCGACTGGATGCGATACCGCACTTCCCCCGCGCTGCAGCAGTTGACGCAGGAAGCGCACTCGATCTGCGCGGAGATCAACCGCGTCTACTACGACTCGCCAGCCGAGGCGCAGCGACTCTTCGAGGAGCTCGTCCCGAGTGCCGGAGTCGGCATCGACTTCCGGCCGCCGATCAGCATCGACTACGGAATGCGGCTGTCGATTGGTGACCGCACCTTCATCAATGCCGATTTCCTCATCATCGGCGGCGGATTCGTCACCATCGGCGCCGACTGTCTCATCGGACCGCGGTGCGCGATCTACACGCCGAACCACGCGCCTGACGTGACCCGCCGCCTGGAGGGCTGGGAGCTTCCCATCCCGGTCACCATCGGCAACAACGTCTGGCTCGGCGGCTCGGTCACCATCACACCGGGCGTCACCATCGGCGACAACAGCATCATCGGCGCCGGCTCCGTCGTGACGAAAGACATCCCCGCGAACGTGATCGCCGTCGGCAACCCGTGCCGGGTCGTCAAGCCGATCCCCGAGGGCTGACCGTCGACGTCACCCAGACGCCCGATGACCTGCGCGTTTGGTGCGCGCCACGCGTCATTCCTCGCCTGAAGGCTAGTGCGCGGTGGTGACGGTCGCCCCGTCGATCACCACCCGCACGGCCGCTCGAAAGTCGTCATCGAGGCCGCCCCAGTCGCGCGTCAGTTCGCCGGCGAAGCGCGGATGCCGCTCCGCAATGAGATCCTCAAGCCACGCGGGCAGCGGGTCGGGCGCGCTCGACACCGCGAAGGGCGCGAACGTGCGAGCAAGGCTGTCGAGGATCAGCGCGACCAGGAGCGGGGCGGCGACCTGCCCGTCCGCCAGGTCGGCGAGTATCGCGTCGATCCAGGCGACGCGATTCGGATGCCGTGGGGCGCCCGAGGGCTGCAGGCTGACGATCCAGGGGTGCTTGGCATATCGCGCAAGTAGCTCTGCGGTCCACTGCTCGGCCCGGATGCGCCACTCTGTGCCGTCGCACGACGCTGGCGACCCGAGCGCGCGATCTACCATCAGCTCGACGAGCTCGTCCTTCGAGCTCACGTAGCGGTAGAGGGCCGTCGTCACGAGGCCTAGTCGCTCCGACACGGCAGCGAGGGAGAGTTCGCCAACGCCCTGCTTGTCCGCGACGGCGATGCCGGCATCCACGACCTGCTCGAGCGTGAAGCGCGCTTTCGGGCCCCTCGTCGGCCTTGCGGACGCGCCCCAGACGAGACGAAGTGCGGCTGGCTCTTGACTGTGCATACCGTTCACAGTACAGTCTCGTAACTGTGAATACCATTTACAGTAACTCGCCTCGTCCCCTCTCCATCCTCGTCACCGGCGCCTCCTCCGGGATCGGTGCCCACACTGCCGCGCGGCTGGCCGCCGACGGTCATCGCGTCGCGGGAGCTGCTCGCCGCGTCGCGGAAGTGGCCGCACTGCCGGGAGTCGCTCCCGTGCACCTCGATCTCGAAGCCGACCAGAGCATCGAAGCGGCGGCCCTCGAAGCCGCCGAGGCGATCGGGCCGATCGACGTGCTCATCAACAACGCCGGCTACGGCGAATTCGGGTCGGTCGAGCAGACGCCTCTCGACCGAGCTCGCCGCCAGTTCGAGGTCAATGTCTTCGGGCTTGCGCGGCTCACGCAGCTGATCGTCGGTCCGATGCGCGAACGCGGTTTCGGGCGGATCGTCAACGTGTCCAGTCTCGCGGGCGAGTTCAGCTCGCCCCTCGGCGGCTGGTATCACGCGTCCAAGTTCGCGCTCGAAGCGCTCTCCGACAGCCTGCGGCTGGAGCTCTCGCCCTTTGGAGTTGACGTGGTCGTCGTGCAGCCGGGCCCGGTGCGCACCCCTTGGCACGAGGAGGCACTGCAACTGCTCACCGCCACCTCAGGCAGGGGCGCCTACGCCGACATGGCCGCGGCGGTGAGCCGCTACCACCGCAACGCTCAGGACTCTCCCGTCGCAAGCGATCCGGATGCCGTGGCCGCCGCGATAGCCACGGCGGCCACCACGCGCAGGCCGCGCACTCGGTACCGCGTTGGACGAGGAGCCGGCCTCGCGGTAGCGCTCAGCCGGCTTCCCGACCGCCTCTTCGACAGCATGACCCGCTCGCAGTTCCGTCTGGAGTGACCCCGCCGCGCACCTAACGCAGGCGGCGGTTATAGGCTGTGACCACTCTCGTCCACGGCATCCGGGGAACTCCTCGAAAGGGAGATGAATCCGTTGGACGCGGCTGGAGTTGGAGGGACTGGTTGTGCTGTCGATCGCTTACGTGAGTGCCGCTACTGACCCGGTTTCCGATGAAGACATCGCTGAGATCCTGGTCCGCTCGCGCGCCAACAATGAGCGCGCCGGCATCACCGGGGCGCTGCTCTACCATCATGGCCGGTTCATCCAGATCATCGAAGGACCAGACGACGTCGTGCACGCCAGGTTCGCGATCATCGCCGCAGACCCGCGGCATCGCAACATACAAACGATGCGCGAACGGGTTGTCGCGTCTCGCCAGTTCCCGCGATGGACTATGGGGTTCCGCCCTCTCTCCGACGAGTCTGTGCAGCAGCTCGAGGGGTTCGAAGATTTCTTTGCCCGCAGCGGGAAGTCACGACTCGAGCACGCAGAGAACGAGGCGCAGCAGTTTCTCGAATGGCTTGGCGAATACTGGCTGGCTCCGAGCTGACAAGGCGAGCGCGAACCGCCAACCAACTCGGCTCGACTTCGGGCCACGCAGACCATGTCAGGCGATCTTCGTGCCCAGGTCGTTGTAAGTGAAATCTCCAAGTCGGATGCCGCGCCGCTGTGCAGCCGCCGACAGAGCGAGTTGCGCGAATACTGCTTCGATGATCGCGCGCGGAATCCCCACCAGCGTCGGCTCCAGTTCGACAACGGTGAGCAGATCGGGATCCGCGGCACGCGACTCAGCAGAGGGCACAGACGTGACCAAGACGACGCGCACCCCGCGGGACGTGAGAGGCGCGAGGAGTTCGAGCTCTCGTCCATCGCCGAACATCACCACGACGGTCTGAGGTGACGCGGCCTCGATGGGCCCGTGGGTGTACTCGAAGCTCTCGTAGCAGCCGCTCGGCATCCGCAGTCCCTCGCGCAACATGAGCGCAAGTTCAGTCGCCGATGCGAACGAGGTGCCGCGCCCGATCACGTCCACGGCGGCCGCTGCCGCTATCCATTCGCCTGCTCGTGTGGCCGGTTTCGCGAACCCGGTGAGCGCACTCTCGACGCTGCGGGGGATGGCCGCCAGCGACTCGTCGGACGGCAGCGCTCCCAGGTGCTCGAGCACCAGCGCGTAGGCAAGAAGCGTTCCGGTGTAACCGACGGTGTAGATGGCGGAGTCCGGGACCTCACCCAGACCGACCGTCGCATCGACGACGCGGCTCAACGGCGACGCTGCCACGTTGGTCACGGCAATCCGTGCACCGGCCGTCAGTTGTTCTGCCGCGGCGATGGGCTCCGGACTGCGGCCAGACTCTGACACCACGAGGTAGCGATCGGCGGGCTGATAGCCGGATGCCGCGTTCAGGAGGTCCGTGGCGGTGAGGTTGACGGCACGCCGACCGGCCGCGGCGAGCGCCGCGACCACCGCGTGCCCCGAGTTGTGGGACGCACCCATGCCGACAATGCCGAGTGTCTCCGTCGCGCCGAGGGCCGCAAGCGGAGCCGAGGCAAGCTGCGCCATCACCGTCTCCCGGATGAGCGCGAGCTGCGCCGGTTGCGATCGCACGGCTGAATCGAAATCTATCTCTGGCATCCGCTACCCCTTAATTGATCCGGCGGACATGCCGCTGACGATGTAGCGCTGGAAGATCAGCGCGATGATCAGCGGCGGGATGGCCGCAACCAGGCCACCGGCGGCGACCAGTCCGAAGTCGGTCGTGTACCGGCCCGCGAATTCGCTGATCGCGACGGGAAGGGTCTTCGCGGCGTCACTCGAAGTGAAGACCAGCGCGTACATGAATTCGTCCCACGCGAGGAGGAAGGCGAACATCAGCGCGGCGAAGATGCCGGGTCTGGCCGCGGGCAACACGATGTAGAACAGCGCACCGAGCCGCGACGTGCCGTCGATGCGGGCCGCATCCTCGAGGTCCTCGGGAATCGTCATGAAGTAGTTGCTGAGAATCCACAGGACGAACGGCACCACGAGCGAACAGTCCACGATGACGAGGCCGGTCAACGTATTGAGCAACCCGAGCGAGCTGAGGATCAGGTAGAGCGGAATGAGCAGCGCGATCTGCGGCAGCATGTAGGTGCCGAGGAACAGCAGCAGCACGGTTCGACGGAAGCGGAAACGCAGCCGCGCGAACGCGTAGGCGCCCAGTATTCCGACCACCATCGCGACGGCGACGGTGCTGACCGCGATCACCGTCGAGTTGACGAGGGCCGCCCGAAAGGCGCCGCCGACACCGTCTCCCGAGAAGATCGTGGCGAAGCGACTGAAGTCGAAGTGATCCGGAATCCACTTCAGCGGCGTGGTGATGAGCGTGCGCTGAGGGGTGATGCTGGCCAGGGCCATGTAGCCGATGGGCGCGAGACAACAGATGGCCACGATCCATGCGGCGACATGCGTGAGTACGGAGTTGCGTCTGGCGTGATTCATAGCAGGCTCATCTCTGACTTGCGCAGAAGTCGAAGGTAGATCGAGGTGAGAATCAGGATGACGATCACGATCAGCACGGAGAGCGCGGAACCGATCCCGAAGTTCTGGTCGGAAAACGCTCGGGTGTATGCGAAGAACGCAATGGTCGACGTGCCGTTGACGGGGCCACCGCCCGTCATCGCGTAGATGATGTCGAAGACCTTGAACGCCTCCACGGTGCGCAGCACCAACACGATCGAGATCGATGGGACGAGGAGCGGGAGCATGATCGAGCGAAAGATGCGCCAGGGACCGGCACGGTCGACTCGCGCCGCCTCGTAGAGCTCCCCCGGGATGGCCGTCAGCCCGGCGAGGATGAAGAACGCGACCAGCGGGATCGTCTTCCAGGCATCCGCGATGATCACCGCGTTCAATGCGGTGAAGGGTTCGCCCAGCCAGGCCTTGTACTCGTGGAGGATGCCAAGCTGCGTCAGGAGGGCGTTGAGCGCACCGTACTGCGCGTTGTAGATGCCCTTCCACATCGCCGCGTTGACGATCGTGGGAATCGCCCACGGAATCACGACGATGGTGCGGAACAGCCACCGCGCCTTGAGCTTCGCATTGAGCAGCAGCGCCACCCCCAGGCCGACGACGAGTTCGAGCGCTGTCGAGACGACGGTGAAGTAGAGCGTGCGCCCGAGAGAGTCCCAGAACTGCGGCTCCGAAAGAGCCTGCGCATAATTGCCCAGTCCGACGAAGGGCGTGACGGTTGCCAGCGCGGAATTCACTTGGAAGAGCGAGACCAGCACGGTGCGAAAGATCGGGTAGATGATCACGCCGAAGACGGCGACCGCCGCGGGCAACAGCAGCCAGAACGCGAGGCGTCCCTGCCTGTCGCGCTTGCGGCGCTTGATCCCGTCCGTCGCTCCTGGCGTACCAGGCGCGCTCTTCGCACTGACAACCGTCACAGTCTCAGCCCTTTGCCGACTTCGCCTGCGAGACAGCCGCATCCAGAGCTGCCTGCGGCGTTTCGTCGCCGAGCAGCGCCTTCTGCAGTTGCACCTGCAGAATCTGGGACACCGAGTTGTAGTTGGTGACCTCGGGGCGATCGATCAGCGAATCGTATTCCTTCGCGCCCACCGCGAAGATCTCGGGGTTCACCTTGGTGATCGCATCATTCGTGTAGCTCGCCTTCCAGTTCGGCAGCCATCCGGTCGTGTACTTCTCTTGTACCGGCTGGCTGGTGACGTACTTGATGAACGTCCACGCGGCATCCTGATGCTTGGAACCCGTCGGGATCGACAGCGCCATGGAGCCGTTGACACCGGGGTGCAGCCCGGTCGGGCCGGATGGCGTTACCGCGACGGCAGCATCGCCAACGATCGATGAGATCTTCGAGTCGTTCATGTCGGCGAGGGTGGACTCCCAGTTGATTTCCATTGCCGTCTTGCCCGCGGCCATCGACTTGTCGGTGTCGTTTTCGAGGAAGGTCAGCGAGGCCGGGTCGGTCAGACCATCCGTGATGGTCTTCCTCATCCAGGTGAGCGCCTCGACACCGTGAGCGTCGTTGACACTGAGGTTGCCGCTGGAGTCCGTGAAGGATCCGCCGAATGCACCGAGGATCTGCGCGTAGTCGCAGATGAGTGCCTCGGCCTGCGACCAGCTCCACGACAGCGGGTACTTGACCACGCCGGCATCCTTGAGCTTCTTCGCCACCTCGAGCACTCCCGCCCAGGTCTTGATGTCGTCAGCAGTGGCACCGACCTTGGCGAGCATGGCCTTGTTGTAGAAGAACATCTTGGATGACGGCCCCCATGGCACGCCGTAGTACTTGTTCTGGTACTCCGCGGTCGACAGGGCGCCGCCCAGCATCTCCGACTTCCAACTCGCCGGAATCTTCTTCGTCACATCGGTGATCAGACCCTTGGACGCCAACTCGGCCGGCCAGATCACGTCGGTCAGCACGACGTCATAGGTGCCCGCGGGGGCGGATGTGACGATCTTGTCGTGCAGCGCCTCGTAGGCGACGTAGGTGGGTTTGACCGTGATCTTCGGATACTTCTTCTCGAACGACGCGATCATCTCGTTGATCTGGGTCTCCGAGTAGCCCGCCTGCTTCATGAACAGTGCATTGATCGTGCCACTCTGACCGCCGCCCGCGCCGGATACGGTGCTGGCTCCCGTCACGCTGCAGCCGGATGCCAGCAGCGTGACGGCCATGGCGAGCCCAACACCTCCTGCGAGCTTGCGGATGCCTCTGCTTCTGATTTTCATGTGATCCTCCATTGGTCACCTTGCCGTGGTTGTGTTGCACATCTCCCTCGCCAGGGCGAGGGCGCCCATCACCGGTGGAACGGTGAGGAGACTTACCGAGAGGCCGACGCCGAGTGCGTCGATCTCTCGAACGAGCGCGTCGTAGAGCGGGCGCTGATTGCTGATGACTCCGCCTGCGCAGAGCACGCTGCCGCCGACGGCGCCCCGGCGATGCACCAGGCCGACGTCGTGGGCGAGTGCGGCGGCGGCAGCGGTGATCACGGATGCGGCGAGCGCACTTCCACGATCGGCCGCCTCGAACACGAGTGGGCACAGCCGCGCCCAGGTGGTCAGCCCGACCTCGGCCGCGAAAGCGTGCGCGACCTCGGCGACGCCGGTGACGCCGTAACGCTCCATGAGCAGGTGGGCGAGAACGTCGGGTTCCAGGCCCTCATCGTCTGCTTCCAGCACCGCGCGAACGGCCTCCCGCGCAATCCAGGGAGCACTTCCCTCGTCATCGACGAGGAAGCCGTGGCCGCCGGCCGACATGAGCGCGCCGTCTGCGCCGTGGCCGACCACCTTCGATCCGGTGCCCGCGATCACGGCGATGGCATCCTTGAGACCCGCGGCGGGTGCGAGCAGTTCGACGTCGTTGACGACTCGCGTGGGGCCATCGTGTGCCCGCTGCACTCGATCACCGAAGACGCGCATCTGCTGCACACTGTCGAGGTCGCGAGCGCCGATCACGATGGCAGCGCCACGCAGGTCGATCGACTCGGCTATGGATGCGAACAGTCGGCTCGGATTCGTCTCGTCGGCGAGCAGGTACTGCTTCTGCCAGCTTCGCGTCGACACCGTTCGATCGAGGACCACGACGCCGTTGTCCTCGGCCATCACATGGGTCTTCGTGCCACCGAGGTCGATTCCAACGATCACTGGGTCCTAGCCACTCTGCTGAACTTTTGTATCACTCTAATACGAAAGTATCAGCAGTTTATGGCCGCGCCAAGACGTCGTCAAGGGGCGCGGTCGAGCAGCCCGGAACCTGCGGCGTGCCTCAGGAGAGGTAGGTGAACTCGTTTACTTCTGCAGCGGCCAACTCCGCGACGCCCATGAGCACGGCATCCTCGCGGAAGGTGGCGGGCACCAGTCGCGGAACCTCGATGATTCTGCCGGTGAGCCGCTTATAGATCGCGGGCACGAAGCGCTCGCCGTTGCCGAAGCTGCTGGCGACGACCACGAGCTCTGGATCGAGCACCGTCACCAGGGCGGCGATCGTGAGCGAGATCAGGTCGAGGATCTCCTCGGCGAGTTCCCGCGCGGCGTCATTGCCATCCGAGGCGAGTTGGAAGATGTCTTCGGCCGTCACCCTGCCGTTGCCGGGCACGGGGATTCCGCGCTCCCGTGCCTGCTTCGTGAGCGCGACAGATCCGATGCGGTCTTCGAGGTCGCCGTGTTCGTCATAGGAACGGGCGAAGGCCGAGCGGTCCATCAGCAGGTAGCCGACCTCGCCCGCCTTGGCACCCGCTCCGCGATGCAGTTCGCCGTTCGTGATGATTCCCGCGCCGAGGCCTCGGCCCAGGAGAAGTGAGACGAGGCTCGAGGTGCCACGACCCGCTCCTCGGCTGAGTTCGCCGAAGGCAAGAGCGTTCGCGTCGTTCTCCACGACGATCGGGAGTTCGAAGCGCTCGCGCAGGATGCGCCCGAGCGGCACCTCGTTCCATCCGATCTCCGGCATCCTGGCGACGAGGTCATCTGGGGGCGCGACAGTGCCCGGCACCGCTACACCGATGGAGACGCACGGAGCACCCAGACCGCGGGCGGCATCGACGAGAACGTTGATCAGTTCGATCATCAGCTCGAGCTGCGTCGACTGTTTGCGGGCGATCGCCTCGGCGCTCGCGTCCGGTGCGAGCGGCCCTGGCAGGGCGACCTCGCGTCGCAACACGATCTGGCCGTCGAGGTCGACGAGCACGCCGGCAACCCGTTCCGCATGAAGCTGGACCGCGGCGACGAGCCGCGCGTCACCCGCATAGCGGAGCAGGATCGAGGGGCGGCCTCCATTCGATGGCTCATGCCCGGCCACCACGAGGATGCCCGACTTGATGAGCTCGGCGGTCAGCCGATTGACGGTGGCCGGGCTCAGTCCCGTTCGGGCTCCGATCTCGCGCCGCGACAGCGCGCCGACTCGACGCAGGAGTTCGGTGATCGAAGTGCTGTTGACCTTCGCGAGCGCGCGAGTCGTGGCTCCCCCGCGCCGACCTTCGACATCCGCCTTGGTCACGCCAGGTTTCCCGTCGACGCCGGAGGCTTAATAGTCATAATGCAAACTTAGTGTCGAGCGGCACGATCCGCCGTCATCGACGCAAGTTCGCGACGGTGAGCACGCGCCGCTCGCAGTTTCGGCTGAGCTGACCAACCTCGGGTGCGTAACTCAGGAGATCTGGGAGACGCGCCGTCCTCCGGGGCTGCGGATGCGGCATGTCGCCAGAATCTCCTGAGTTACGCACCCGACGCGCGGCTAGCCGAC
>DATNBR010000005.1:0-22643 GCA_035571875.1 Lacisediminihabitans sp.
CGATCACCGGCGTCCACGGACCACCCGCATACTGGTACTCCGCAGTGAAATCGATGGTCAGGTCGATGTCGTACTCACCCCGCTTCTCATACACATGACTCGTCCCCGTCGGATCAAACTCGCGGACACCGAGCGCCTTCCACGTCGCACCTCGCGTCGCCGCGGACCGGCCGTGTCCGTCGCCGTAGGACCAGTGGAACCCCGCGGCCGTGAAACGAACCGAAGCCTGCTGCCCCAACAACAATCCGCTCTGCACCTGCGGCTGGACCGTCGCATAAAAGTTCGTATCGAGCCCAACGATCACCCAGCCGTTGGGTTCCATGTGGTCGACACCGGGCACAGGCTTGAAGTTCACAAGATCAGAAACCGTGACCGGGTCGTTCACCGTGACTCCATCGCGGCCGATCCACACCCCCGGAATCTCCGGCGCACCCCCCGGTAGCAGGGTCGAGGGGCGCGGCGCCGCACCCGGCAGGGGTTTACGCACGACGCCACCGGAACCGATCTTTTTGCCAGGACGCGTCTTCGTCGCACCGATGGCGACACCACCGTTGGCGATTTGTGCACTTGCCCCGGAAGAGCAAGTGCCAGCCCGCGAGTCAACCAAGTTGCATGAATCGGCACGCGCTGAAAGGCCGGGCATCACCACTAGCGTGAAGAGCAGAGCAGCGAAAAGGGTGATTCTGCCGACCGTCAACATGTTCCGCCCCACTTCTCCTTGTTGGCCACAAGCAATTCCCGCTCCTTCTTCAGAGCGTCAAACGTCACCTCATACATCGTTCGAGTGGCCCGATTGGGCGCAACGACGGATACGCCCGAGGCGTTGAGCAGGTCGGTTGCTGCAACGTCCTCGCATACGTAGATGACGACGGCGCCTTCATCTTCTTGCGGCGAGTACTGCTGTAGCTGCACCTCGTCGAACGTCGTCGATCCCGTCCCGTGAAGTCCGTCATTCCGCAGGCTTGTGATCGCAGCCAAATCCGCTTTGAGCTGGTCACCCGTTGCAACTTTCCGGATGTCCGCCGGGTCAGAAGTCTCGCTATTTAGCAAGTTGTCAGCGACCTTGAGGTAGGCGGCGTAGGCCTTCGTGGCGGCGGCCAGGGCATCCGCGTCGCTGGCGAACAGCGGCTTCACCGTGGCGTGTGCCTGAGGAGTCTTAACCGGTGCCGGCTGCACACATCCGCTGAGCAGAACCGCCGAGAGCGCGACCGCGCCGGCTATGCCGAGGCGCAGCGGCAGGCGGGTGCCGGAAGGGACACCACCACGGTCGGGGGAACGCCGAGAGGAAAACCGCATACGCACGACGGTAGGGCAATCCCGCGAACCCTGCAGAGACTTTCCACAGGGCAACGCGGGACGGGGGGCCTCGATACGGTCGCTGAGCGACCTACTCCACCCGCGGAAAGGAGCGACGCCGCGCCCGCGGAGAGGAGCGACCCCCGCGCCCGCGAAGAGGAGCGACCTACTCGACCCGCGGAACCACGCGACTTACCCGACCCGCGAGACACCCGCACGCCGTCACTCAGGATGCGGCGGAGGCGACGCCGCGCCACAGCGCGACGAGCTCCTCGCGCGCGTAGATGCGCTCTGGACGAATGACGCGATCGTCGCTCACGTAGTAGAAGACCGCGTCGATCTGCTCGGGGTCGATGCCCTTCCACTCGGCGAAGGCCTGGCGGTAGAGGGCGAGCTGGAATTGCTTGGCCTCGAGGTCGGCCGCGTCGCGAGGCGCCTTGCCGGTCTTCCAGTCCACGATGCGATAGCGACCCTCGGTGAAGTAGACGGCGTCGAGCTTGCAGACGATGACCTCGTCATCCAGCACAAGGTGAATCTCGATCTCGACTTCGGCGGGTTTGAGCGCCGCGAACTCGGAGCGCTCGAAGGTCTCGCGCAACCGGGTGAGTTCGGCCTGCTCCGCCGGCGCAGCGCCCGAGGCGACCGCTTCGCCGAACAGCTCATCGAGCTCGGAGTCGAGCGCGTCTATCGCCTCGACCGATCCGCCGACACCGTAGCGCTCCTCGACCCAGCTGTGAAACAGGGTGCCGAGCCTCGTCGCTCGGTAGGGCCGCTCCGGCATGGGGCGACGCAGCGAGGCCGCCACGGATGCCGGATCGGTCACATAGTCCTTGAATCGGGATGCGGGCACCCTGCTCGGCAGCGCGACGAGGCCGCTCGACTCGAGCCTCGCCCTGCGCTCCCGCAGCAGGAGTTCGAGGTTGACCGCCCACCTGCCCGCGCTCTCGACCCGCGTCTCGCCTCGCGCCGTGGCCGTGCGTACGAGTTCCGCGGCATTCTCCACCGCGGCCCGGCGCCGGCCCAAGGGATCCTGTGGCCACAGGAACAGCCGCACCTCATCGCCGAGTGGATTCTCCTCATGCTCACTGCCCGTCGGTAGCGGTGCGATCACGCCCGACTCGGCGAGCTCGACGAGGAATGGGCTCGGCGGGCGCGGGGTGGTCTGGGTCGCCCAGAACGATCCGCTCATGAGCAGCGAGTGCCGCGCCCGAGTGACCGCGACGTAGGCGAGTCGGCGTTCCTCGAGTTCGTGGCGGCGCTTGACCGCCTCCTTGAACGCGGCACGTGCGTCGAGCAGTTCCTTGCGCGTGCTCACCGAGCGCCAGTCGAGGTCGGGCAGCTCGGCGGCATCCCCGCGGAATTCGTAGGGCAGGCTGCCGAACGACAGCCAGCCGCTGAAACCCTCGCTGGGCGCACCGGGCAGCTCCTTGTCCACGAGGCGCGGCACCACGACGAGATCCCATTCCAGGCCCTTCGCGCCGTGGATGGTGAGCAACTGCACCGTGCCGGGCTCGGCATCCTCGGGCCTGGGTGCGAGACCATCGCGCCACTCGGCCTCGCGCAGCCAGGAGAGGAAGCCGCCGAGGCTCGCCGAGTCGTCGACGACGAGGTAACTGGCGAGGGCGTCGAAGAACGCCTCCATGTTGGCGGTGCCGCCGGTGCGCATCTCGTTCGCGGCCACCTCGATGTCGAGCAGAAGCTCCTGCTGCACGAAGGTGACGAAGTCGAGCAGGTCGAGCCCCAGTCGAGCGCGGAGCCTCGCGAAGGTTGTGCCGGCGTCGCGCAGGCGAACGAGTCCCACCTCGCTGAACCGGGCGAGAGCGCTGTGGCCCTCCCGCGCGGTGGCGAGAAAGTCGAGCGCGTCGACGATCGAGCCGCCCTCCCCCTCGGCGACGGAGGCGCGCATCCGTTCTTTGACGACATCGTCGAGCGGTTGCTGGGCGATGTCGCGGTCGCGCAGCCAGGAGGCGAGCCTGCTGAGCGCGTGCAGGTCTTTCACGCCGATGCGCCAGCGCGATCCGGCGAGCAGCCGAACGAGTTCGGAGCCCGCCGTGGGGTCGTTCACGACAGCCAGGGCGCACACGAGGTCGGCGATCTCGGGCTCGGCCATGAGGCCGCCGATGCCGAGCACGTGGAAGGGAACGTCGTGGCGGCGCAGCGCCTCGATGAAGACGCCCTGCGTCTTGCGGGCCCGGAACAGCATCGCCGCGGTGGGACGGGCGTCGCCGTCGTGTCCCCGCTGGTCGTTCTGAGTGCCGAGCCGCTGCTTCAGCCAGAGCGCCGCGGCCTCGGCCTCCTCCGGCAGGGTCTCCTCGTAGATCACGTCGACCGGCAGAGCTGATGCGGTCGGTGCGGCGTCGAGTCGCTGCACCCCCACGGTGCCGGTGGCCGCCAGTGGCTCGACGAGCGCGTTCGCCACGGCGAGAATGCCGTGGCCATTGCGCCAGCTCGTGGCGAGTGCGAAGTCGAGCACGGTGCCTCCGCCGAACTGGCGCGCGAAGCCCTCGAGGTTCGCGGCGCTGGCGCCACGCCATCCGTAGATCGACTGGTTGGGGTCACCGACGGCCATCACCGGATGCCCGGCGAACAGCTCGGAGAGCAGCCAGGTCTGCACCACGCTCGTGTCCTGGTATTCGTCGAGCAGCACGACCCTGAAGCGGTCGCGGAACTCCTCGGCGACCCTCGGCACGGTACGAATGATCTCGAGTGCGAGCGCCACCTGGTCTGAGTACTCGATGAATCCGCGGCGCAGCTTCTCGGCGGCGAATCGCTCGGCTAGGTCAAGGAGTACGGGGAGCGATCCGACGGTCTGCGCGAGGGCCACGGCCTCCGGATAGTCCCCGCGGCCACCCGAGGGCAGGTCGGCGAGCGCCGCAAAGGCCTCGGCCATCGACCGCACCTCTCCCGCGTCCGCGACGTTCTCGCTGAGCGAGCGGCTCAGCGCGATGACCGCCCGCGTGACCGTGTCGACGTTCTTGCCGAGCTCCGGCAGTCGCTCGTCCGTCGCGTGCACCACGATCGATCTCGCCAGCTGCCAGGCGGATGCCTCACCCAGCACCGCCCCATCGCTCTCCCGCCCGAGGAGAATCGCGTTGTCGCGGTAGATGGTGTTCGAGAAGGAGTTGTAGGTGGCAACGACCGGCGGATCGAACTCGTCGTAGTCGCCGGGCAGCAGCCCGGCCTCGTGCAGTTGGCCGATCCTTTCGCGGATGCGCGCGGACAGTTCGCCCGCCGCCTTGCGCGTGAAGGTGAGGCCGAGGATCTCGCTCGTGCCGACTCGACCGTTGGCGAGCAGCCAGAGCACGCGGTTCGCCATGGTCTCGGTCTTGCCGCTGCCCGCGCCCGCGACAACGAGCGCTGGCTCGAGCGGCGATTCGATGACCGCACGCTGCTGCGCGGTGGGCCGCGGCTTTCCGATCGCGTCAGCAATCGCATCCGCGCTGATGAAGGGGAGCGCGTCAGTCACTGCTCACCGCCCTCACCCGGTGCAGCCTGCGAGTGGCCACGTCGAAGGAACTCCACTGGTCGAGGTCGATCGCCCCGAGGAACGCGGCCTGCGCCATGCCCGCGGCGGCCTGGCGGATGCGCTCCCGAAAACCTTCGAGCTGCTCTTCGCCGAGCACCGCCTGCACCCCCTCGCGATAGAGCTTCGACCGCAGTCCCTTCTTCACGTAGAGCAGCTTCGCTCCCCCGCCGCGGTGTTCGCCGAGCTCGTCGAGGAACTCATCGAGCACGCCCTCGGCGTAGGCGAGCTGGTAGGCGCCGAGCTGCGGATGGGCGTCGATCTGATCCTGCCTCGTGAGCGCGTTGCCCGTCTTGAGGTCGACGATCACAACCGTGCCGTCTGCCGCACGCTCGACCCGGTCTATCGAGCCGTTGACCGTCGCAGTGCCGATCTCGAGTTCGAACCGACCCTCCGCGGCCACGAGTTGCTTGCCGTCTCGCTCGAAGTCTGCGAGGTACTCCGCGACGCCGCCCGCGAGGATGCGTGCGGCGCGGCGCTGCTGTTCGGCGAGCCAGGGCGACTCGAACACGAGCTCGCTCCATCGGCCCTCGATCGCGCTCCAGATCGCGTCGACCGTGGGGTCCGTCGCGGTCTCCATCGCCCAGTGCACTATCGTGCCGAGGCCCATGGCGACGCTCGACTGGGTGCCGGAGATGGACTCGATGAACCAGTCGAGGGCAGACTGCTCGAAGGCCTCGAGTTTGGAGGGCGAGACCCGCACGCGCTCGTCTTCGCCGTAAAGGGGTTCCGTGCTGGACGGCTCGAGCAGTCCGTGCCACTCGGCAGGGTCGGCGCCCGGTACCTTCTGATCGGCGAGCAGGGCGAGCGCGGATGCCGCGGCCTCACGGTCGGACGCGGTGCCTCGCGAGTACACGAGCTCGCGGCGCAGCTCACCGGTGAGCGCGCGCAGCGAGAGCGAGGGCAGCTTCGCGACATCGACGGCAACGGCCTGCGGCGCGAGCGCGAACAGCACGCTCGCGGCTTCGTCGTCGTTCACGACCGCGGCGAGGATGACCTGCCTGCGCGCACGGGAGACGGCGAGTGCGAACATGCGAAGTTCGTCATCCCGAACCTGGCGACGCTCGTCGAGTGCGACGTCGCCGAGGTCGCTCATGACGCGCACGAGCTGCTGCGGATAGAGCAGCGAGCCGCGGAGCCTGAGGTTCGGCCACACGCCCTCCTGCAGACCGGCGACCACGACGACGTCGAACTCGAGACCGACGGTGCCGGACGGCGTGGTCACGAGCACCGTCTCGGCCCGTGATTGTGGCGACAGTGTGTCTTCAGGCACCTCCGCGTCGAGCACTTGCTCGAGAAAGACGGTGGCGGCGGTGCCGGGCTGGCGCTCCACGAAGCGCTTGGCCGCGGTGAACAGCGCAAGCACGCCGTCGAGGTTGCGATTCGCCTCCGCCGCGGTGATGCCGGCGCTGAGCGCCTGCTCGAGCCAGGGCTTCGCGAGACCGCTGCGCTCCCAGACGAGCCACAGCAGCTCTTCGATCGTGTCGCCCGCGGCGAACGCGTTCGCGAGCGCCGCGAGGGTGGTCGCCATGCGTTCCGCATTGCGGCCGACTCGCGCGTCGATCGTGATGAATCGGCCGGGCGCCGAGAGCGCCTCGACCAGCAGCTCGTCGCTCGATCGGTTGCCGCCGCCCGCGACCTCCTCCGCGCGCAGCGCGAGCCGCACGCGGCGCAGCGCGAGGCGATCGAGACCGCCGAATGGCCCGAGCAGCAGGTCGTTCGCCGTCGCCGCGGTGAGCGGTGCCCGCCCGATACCGACGTCGATCACCGCGAGCAGCCCCCGCGCGGCGTGGTCGTCGCGCAGCGCCTTGCCGCCCACGGCCGTGCGGGTGGGCACCTCGGCGAGCGCGAGCGCCCTGGCGATCACGGGCAGCTGAGCGCCGCTGCGAGCGACCACCGCCATGCTGCTCCACGGCACGCCGCGCAGCAGGTGCCACTCCCGCAGCTGCGCGGCGATCGCCGACCATTCGCGCGCGGGCGTCGGAGCCTGGATGGAGCGGATGGCCGGAATGCCCGCCGTGGCAGGCTCCCCGGCGGCGGTCACCGCGCGATGTCCCACCGCTCCCGCTGTGCCGATGCGCTCCGTCACGCGACTGGTGAAGGCGGTGAGCTCGTCGCCCGCGCGATGGTTGTGGTGGAGGGTGAGGGCCAGCATCTCGGGAATCTCCAGCACCGATCCGAGGCGAGCGAGCGCATCCGGTTCGCCGCCGCGGAAGGCGTTGGCCGCAACATCCGGGTTACCGAAGGCGACGACGCGGATGCCGCGGGCCGCGAGCGCGCGGAGCAGCTGCAGCGTCGACCGCGGAGCCTCCTGCAGGTCGTCGATGACGACGAGCCGCAGTCGCTCGACCGTGGTGCCCGGATCGTTGCCCGCGACGGCGGCGATGGCGAACTGCACGAGCTCGGACGAGTCGAGCTGGTGCGGCCGCGAGCTGCTGATGACCGCGAGATATTCGGCGATGAACTCCGCCGCCGCGACCCACTCCGGCCGATCCCGCTGCTCGCCGAGCTGGCGCAGCCGCTGCGGCGTCACCGAGAATTCGGTGGCCCGCGCCATGAGTTCACGCAGTTCGGTGCGGAAGCCGCGCAGCCGTCGCACCTCGGGCCCGAGGTGTTGCGGCCAGGTCGGCCCTGTGCCGTCTTCGACCTGGCCGGCGAGGAGCTGGCTGAGGTCGCTGTCTTGCTCGCCGCCGGTGACGAGCTGCGGCGGCTCGGTGGCGGCGGCCCGCGCGGCATGCCCGACGATGTCGAAGGCGAGCGAGTTGACGGTGCGAGCGAGCGGCCCGTTGGTGGGCACGCCCACGCGCAGGGCGAGCCGGTCGCGCAGCCTCGTGGCCGTTCCGCGCGAAGAGGTGAGCACGAGAACCTGCTCAGGCGCGAAGCCGAGGCGGTGCACGCGGTCGGCCACGAACTCCACGAGAGCCGTGGTCTTGCCGGTGCCCGGTGCTCCGAGAACGACCGCGGATGCGTCATCCGGCAACCGCAGTATGGCCTGCTGCGCCTCGTCGAGCGTCACCGTCGCGCCCGCTGCGACGTCGCGTGGCGTGCGCAGGAACCCGGATGCCGACATGGCTCCAAACTATCGGCTACCACCGACAGCGCCGGCGCTCGGTACAGCCCACAGCGAACGCGGCTGAACCCGCGCGGCGCTGTGTCGTACTCTGGGCACGTGGACATTCGCATTGGCATCATCAACAGCCCCCGTGAGATCAGTTTCGAGTCGGCGCAGCCCGCCAGCGAGATCGAGAAGGTCGTCTCAGACGCCCTCGAGTCGTCGGCGAAGTTCTTCAAGCTGAACGACGACAAGGGCAGCGTGTACCTCGTTCCGCTCGAGTCCTTCGGTTACATCGAGATCGGTTCGGAGTCCACCAGGCGCGTCGGTTTCGTGGCGTGAAGATGGAACTGCTGTTCGCGGTGCTCGGTGGCATCGCGATCGCGGGCGGCCTGCGCTACCTGCTGCCGAACCGGCACAGCTACGGTGTGCTGCTGCTTCCCGCAGTGGGCGGCGCCGTCTCCGCAGCGGTCTGGTCGGGGCTCACTTGGCTCCGCTGGCCTTTCGACGGCGGCTGGATCTGGGTGGCGAGCCTTCTCCTGGCTGCCGTCGCGGGCATCCTCGTCGCCGCACTGCTGTCGCGACAGCGCGTCGCGGCGGACCAGCGGATACTCGAGTCGCTCAGCAGGGCCTGAAAGCTGAATAAGAGTTCTCTCATTCGTTTCTCGCTATGCCCTCATTTTCGCAGAGCATAGTGGCCGTATTGCAGGTCCAGTAGGGGAAGAAAATCGGGGGAGCACAGTGAAGAACGGTGCCAAGGTTCTGGTCGCGGGGGCGGCTGGCCTGGTCGGCGCCGTGATTGTCGCAGGGGGAGCATTCGCAGCCACGGGATCGGGTTTCGTGGCCGACACCCCCGGACAAGTGCTTCAAGTGCAGGGCGTCGGCTCGGGTGCCGATGCTGTGCAGCACAGCGCCGAAGTTCGACTGATGATGCTCAAAGCGGGTCAGTCAGACGGCGTTGAACTCGTCGCGCAGGCCGCGGCTGTCTCGTTGTTCGGGTCAGCAGACACCGCGGCCAGCGCGCGAGGTGAAGACTCGGCCTCCACGGAGGCGGGTGCCACCGGCACCGATCCAAGCTCTGACGAATCGCCGCGACCGGGCAAGGGCAACTCCACTTCCGCCCCCGGTAATTCTGGCGATGCGCCTGGCCACAATAAGGGCAACGACGACAAGCCGGGCAAGGGCAACGCTGCTACCGGACCCGGCAACTCCGGTAACGCGCCCGGCCACAACAAGGGCAACGTGGACGACGCGCCGGCTCCGGCTGCCCCCGGCCCAGGCAAATCTGCTAACGCGCCGGGCCAGAACAAGGGCAACGACGACAACTCCGGTCCGGGCAAGAGCGGCGACGCTCCCGGCCACAACAAGTAACAACTACACAGACTCTGTCCGCGCTCGGCGCTGACAGCTCGGTCAGGGGCCCCTCGGGTAGGCGTCCCTGACCACCAGCCCGGTTGGGGAACCGGTCGCAGGTCGTGGGGCGCCTATTCGGGTTAGGCGCCCCCGGACCCCTGTATCAGGCTGAACCCTGCCTCAGGCGGTAGCCCATCCCCCGCACGTTCTCTATGCGGTCGGAGCCGATCTTTCCGCGTAGGTACCGCACGTACACCTCGACCACGTTGGACGCCGGGTCGAAGTCGAATCCCCAGACGCGGCTGAGCAACTGCTCACGGCTCAGCACCTGCTCGGGATGCCGCATGAACTCCTCCGCGAGCGCGAATTCGCGCGACGAGAGATCGTGATGCCGTCCGTCCACGCTGATTCGTCGGGTTCTGAGGTCCAGTTCGAGACCGAGAGCCTGCACGGTGTCGACGGGCCCGGGCTGGGTGTCCTTCAAGCGAAGCCGGATGCGTGCGAGCAATTCATCGAAGCCGAAGGGCTTGGCCAGGTAGTCGCTCGCGCCACCCTCCAGTCCGCGCACCGTGTCTGCGACTGAATCGCGGGCGGTCAACATAATGACGACGATTGGGTCACCGGCGGTCTGGAGCGCTTCGAGCACCTCGAAGCCGTCCATGGTCGGCAGGCCGGCATCCAGAATCATCAGGTCGTAGGCACCCGACCGTGCCTCCTCGAGCGCCTCCGCACCGTCCGCCACGGCGTGCACGGCGAATCCCGCGGCTTTGAGCCCGCGCTCCACGAAGGCGGAGATGCGCGCCTCGTCTTCGGCGATCAGGATCCTGGTCATGGCTGTTCCTGCGCCACCGCGGCGGTGGCCGCCCGGCTGTTGAGCGGCACCCTGATGGTGAACGTGGAGCCCTGGCCGAGTTCGCTCGAGAGCGAGACCGTGCCGCCGTGTGCTTCGGCGATCGCGAGCACGATGGCGAGACCGAGCCCCGAGCCGGCGGTGCCGCGATTCGACTCAAGGCGACCGAAGCGCTCGAAGATTCGCGCGTGCGCGTGCGAGGGGATGCCAGGGCCGCTGTCGCGCACCCACAGGTACAGCCACTCGACGCCACCGTCGGAGCCGATGTCGCTGCCGATCGAGATGGGCGTGTTCTTGGTCGCGTACTTCGCCGCGTTGTCAGCGAGTTGCAGCCAGGCCTGGGTCAGTCGCTGCGGGTCCACTATCGCGGTGCCGCTGGCTCCGACCATGACCGGCCATGCCCGCGCGGAGTCGAGGGCTCGCACCTTGATCGCGACCGCGGCCGTGAAGTCGTTCACGTCCACGGCGGCGAGCTCCACGAAGTCGGGCGTGCGGGCCTCGGCCAAGAGAGACAGCTCCGACACCATCGAACTCATGCGCCCCAGCTCGTCGAGCGCGACCGCGCGAACCGCGTCGACATCCGCCCGGTCTGAGGAGTCGAGAAGTTCGAGGTTTCCCCGCACGATCGTGATGGGCGTCTTCAGCTCGTGTCGCACGTCGTCAATGAGGCGTCGCTGGCTCGCGAAGGAGTCTTCGAGTCGCTCGAACATCCCGTTGATCGTGACGGTGAGCTCCGAGATGTCGTCATTGCCGGTGACGGGGATGCGCGCGGACAGATCTGTGGCCGAGTTCGCCGCGGCCGCGTCGCGCAGCAGCCGGATGGGTCGCAGCAGTCGTCCGGCGACGAACCAGGCGACGAGGCCGATGAGAACGAGCGCGAGTAGCGCGACCAGAAGGAAGCTCTGGAACGACTGTGCGACGTCGGCGAGCACGGTGTCGAGGTTGACCGCCGCGACATAGAGGCCGAGCCGGTCATCGCCGGGCACGTTCACCGGCACGATCACGTAGCGCACGGTGCCGATCGTGCTCTTGGCGGTACCTTGCACGACACTGTTCGCGCGCGCCTCGACGACGATCCGCTTGACGAGCGCGGGATCATCCTGGATCTGAAAGGCCCGCTTCGATGACGGAGCGAAAGCGGGTGCGTAGTTGACGAAACCGAGCACGGCCTGGCTCTCGGGTGGAACGAGACGCTCCATCGCCGAGCGCAACACATCATCGACGGTCGCGTCGGTCGTGCCTGCACCCGCGCCTTTCGTGACCTGCTTCAGCGCCGCGACGGTATCTGATAAGTGGGTGTCAACCGACGTCAACGCGCGCTGTCGCTGCACGAGGTAGGAGGCGGCACCGGTGACCGCGAGGCCGACCGCGGAGACGACGAGGATTGCGACGAGAATGCGGAACCTGACCGAAATCGCGCGGCGTTCCGGCCGAGCAGGACGCTCGGCGGGAAGTGCCTGGTGTGATCCGGTCATCATTGATTATTACCCGTAGAAGCGGGTTACCGGCTCCCGGCCATGCCCCCAAAACGGGTTCATTCGCTATGAAACGGTGCCGCGGGAGCGCTCCCGGCGGCCTCCGGACAGCGATCTCGTGCAAGCGCTTACGCTGTGAGGCCGATCGCGTCCATGCGACGAGTGTGCGCCGCGATGACCTCGGTGACGACGGGCTCGAGTTTTTCCTCGTCCCTGGCGCTCGACGGCGGCATGGCCAGCGCCGACCTCGCGACGAGCAGCGTGTCACCCACCAGGCGGCGGCCCCACATGGCGAGTCTGGAGGCGAGCCGCGGGTCGGTGTCGATCGCCGACTGCAATTCGTGCGCGAGGATGTCGCCCCCGGCGTCCGACGAGAGCACGGTCTCGATGCGCTCGGCCGCCGCTCGCGGAAGCCCGGAGGCGAGGCTGAGGAAGAAGTCGTCGAGAATGCCTGCCGTGAGGTAGCACGCGGTGACGAGTTCGTACCAGTCGTCGCCTCGGGTGATGCGGCGGTAGTGATCAATCCGCTCGGTGTACGGGGCCATGGCCTCCCCCGCGTTCGCGCCATTGCGCTCGAGTTCGGCGACGAGGCCGTGGTGCTTGGCGAGCGAGGTGGCCGCAACCCTGCTGACCGCGACCTTGGCGCCAGGCGTCGGCGCCGAGTTGATCGCCTGGGTCAGGGCTTCGAAGATCGAGAGCTGGATGTAGGCGGCCTGCCCGAGGAAGGGAACGAGCGCGGGAGTCAACTCGCCGAGGGCGACCCGGTTGACATTCGCCGGGGCGTCGGCACGCGAGCGCAATCGCGGTACGTCAACGCGCTTCCTGCGCCGTCCGAACCAAGTCACCACGCCGCTAAGCCTAGCCGGGAGCCCCCTCAGGCGCGCCGCATGAGGCCCGCGAACGGGGCCGACGCGGCGAAGCCCGCTAAACTGGCGGTATCGCCTCCCACTCTGACGGGGGCCCTACGCCCCAGGACAAAGCGGGCGTATCCGCTTGACGCAAACAAGGGCACTGAACTTTTGACATTCTCTGAACTCAACATCGACCAGGACATGGTCGAAGCACTCGCAGCACACGGCATCCTCGAACCGTTCCCCATCCAGTCGCAGACGATCCCCATGGGTCTCGCGGGGCAGGACATCATCGGTCAGGCCAAGACCGGAACGGGCAAGACGCTCGGCTTCGGGCTGCCCCTGCTTCAGCACCTGGGCACCGATCCGGAACCCGGAGTGAAGGCGCTCGTCGTGGTGCCGACCCGCGAGCTCTGTGTGCAGGTGGCCGAGGACCTCGTGATGGCCTCCGCCAACCGCTCGACCAAGGTCGCCGCGATCTACGGCGGCAAGGCCTACGAGGGCCAGGTCGACCAGCTGAAGGCCGGCGCGCAGGTCGTCGTCGGCACACCGGGTCGCCTGCTCGATCTCGCAAGCCAGCGCATGCTGTCGCTGAAGAACGTCGAGGTCATGGTGCTCGACGAGGCAGACAAGATGCTCGACCTCGGGTTCCTCTCCGACATCGAGAAGCTCTTCGCCCAGACGCCCGAGACCCGCCACACCATGCTGTTCTCCGCCACGATGCCGGGGCCGATCGTCGCCCTCGCGAGGCGCTTCATGAACAAGCCCATTCACATCCGCGCGACCGACCCCAATGAGGGACTCACGCAGGCGAACATCAAGCACGTCGTCTACCGGGCGCACGCGCTCGACAAAGACGAGGTGATCTCGCGCATCCTGCAGGCCGAGGGCCGCGGCAAGACCGTGATCTTCACCCGCACCAAGCGTGCGGCGGCGAAGCTCGTCGAAGAACTGAACGACCGCGGCTTCAACGCCGCCGCCGTGCACGGTGACCTCAACCAGGAGCAGCGCGAGCGCGCCATGGCGGCGTTCAAGGCCGGCAAGAAAGACATCCTGATCGCCACGGATGTCGCGGCTCGCGGCATCGACGTCGACGACGTCACGCACGTGATCAACCACACGATCCCCGAGGACCACGACGCGTATCTGCACCGCGTGGGCCGCACCGGGCGTGCGGGCAAGACCGGCATCGCCGTCACCTTCGTCGACTGGGACGACATGCACAAGTGGTCGCACATCAACAAGGCGCTCGACATGGGGCAGCCGGAGCCGCAGGAGACCTATTCCTCGTCGCCGCACCTCTACGCCGACCTCGACATCCCCGCGGATGCCAAGGGTCGCCTGAAGACCGCAGGGCCCGCCCGCGAGCGCGAGCCCCGTTCCGCGAACGCTTCGGCGTCCGGACGCGGCGGCGATCGCGGCGGCTCGCACGGTTCTCGCGATGGTGCTTCCCGTTCGGGCGGCCCACGCTCCGGCGCTCCTCGCGAGCGCACCCGGAGCAGCGGCGTGTCTGAGGCAACCCGCGCGGATCCCGCCCAGAGGTCCGAGGGTGCTGGCACCCACGACGGCACGGGTCCGACCCGTCGTCGTCGCAACCGCACTCGTCGCCCGAGCACTGGAAGCACTCCGCCCTCTGCCGCGTAACGGGAACCACTCGTTCATCCCCTCACCCGCTCAACCGCTCACCCCGAGCTCATGGCTAGAGAAACTCGCTCGTGGCGGGAGTTACGACTCCCGCCACGAGACGGTTTCTCCCGCCGCTGAAGAGCATTTCTCCCGCCGCGAGGTCGTGACCGGCCGGAACGGCGTTAGCCGCGGAACGGCGCGCTCCCCGTCCCCTCGGCCACGATCCGCTCGAGCACCTCGGGCTCCGTGGTGTTCTCAGCGAGCCGGTTCGGCTTGCCGTCGCCGTGGTAATCGCTTGACCCCGTGATCACGAGTCCGTAGCGCTCGGCGAGCTCGAACAGCCTCGCACGACCGGACTCGGTGTTCTCGCGATGGTCGATCTCGAGGCCGAACAGCCCCGCGTCGACAAGTTGCGAGAAACGGTCCTCGGGAATGACGCCCGAGCGATCGCGCGTGCCCGGGTGCGCGAGCACGGGCACTCCCCCGGCCGCGCGCACGAGCTTCACCGCGGCGAGCGGGTCCGGTGCGTAGTGCGGCTGGTAGTACCCGGTGCGCGGGTGCAGGATGCTCGCGAACGCCGCGCTGCGGTTGGGCACGTGTCCCTTCGCCACGAGCGCGTCGGCGATGTGTGGGCGGCCGACCGTGGCTCCCTCCGTGGTCTGGGCCACGACATCCGCCCAGTCGATGTCGTAGTCGACCGAGAGTCGTTCGACAATGCTCTCGGCGCGCAGGAGCCTGGCCTGGCGGATGCGCGCGGTCTCCGCGATGATGCCACCGTTGCTGGGGTCGAAGAGATACGCGAGCAGGTGCACGCTCTTCCACTCGTAGCGCGTCGACAGCTCCATGCCCGGGATCACGGTGAGATCGGTGCCGGATGCCGCCCCGAAGGCCTCCTGCCAGCCCGCGGTCGAATCGTGGTCGGTCAGCGCTACCGTGCCGAGCCCCGCCGCGACCGCCGAGCGGATGAGCCGGGCGGGAGTCTCGGTGCCGTCTGACACGCTGCTGTGAGTGTGCAGATCGATCGGCCCAGGCATGGTGCCATGCTAAGCCTCCTTCCAGTCCTGGCCGTGACCGAGCGGTTAGGGTGGGGGGCCATGCTCCGTCGAATCCTCGCCTCCGCCGTGCTGCTCGCGCTCACCGCGGGCCTCGTGGTGGTGGCTTGGCCGGGGCCGTTCCGCCTGCAGCGCACGGCGATCATCGCCCAGCTCGTCTCGCTCCGCGGTGCCACGGCGATGGCCGCTCTCGTCATCGTCGTGATGCTCCTGCTGTTCGTGCTCATGAATCGCTCGTTCCGGCGTTTCGGTTCGGCGCTCGCCCTGCTCGTGCTCGCGTTCGGCCTCGTCAACGCCGCCGTGCTCGCGACCCGCGGCATCGGCAATCCGGCGTTCAGCACGAAATCGAGCTCCGACATCACGGTGCTGTCGTGGAACACCCTCGGCGACGCCCCTGGGTCCGACGCGATTGCGAGCCTCGCGCTCGACGCCGGTGCGGATGTTGTCGTGCTGCCCGAGACGACACGGGCCACCGCGGATGCCGTGGCCGGTCTCATGAAGGAGGGCGGGCATCCGATGACCGTGCATTCGATCGCGTTCGACCAGGTCTCGAAGGCGCGATCCACCTCGATGCTCATCAGTGCGAAACTCGGCGAGTACCGGGTCGACGACCGGATGGGCTCCACCTCGACGCTGCCCACGATCATCGTGCGGCCGGCGAGTGGCTCGGGACCGACGATCGTCGCCGTGCACGCCGTCTCCCCCCTGCCGAGCGAGCTGCACCACTGGAGGTCCGACCTTGAGTGGCTCTCGAAGCACTGCTCGGGCAACACGATCATGGCGGGCGACTTCAACGCGACCCTCGACCACATGGTGGGCCTCGCGACACCGGGCAAGGACTTCGGCGACTGCACGGACGCCGCGAACAGCACGAGGAATGCAGCCGTCGGCACGTGGCCGACCGCGCTGCCCGCGCTGCTCGGGGCGCCCATCGACCACGTCATGGTGACGCACGACTGGCGCGTCACCGGCATGCGCGTGATCGAAGACCGGGACAAGGCCGGCAGCGACCACCGACCGATCGTGGTGCAGTTGCAGCACGCCGGCTGAGACACAGCACAGTCTCGCGAGAGACAATGGAGCATGGCCGAATCGAAAGCTGACGCTCCGCGCGCAACCTCCAACCGCTCCACCGTGCCGGGCTCCGACACCTTCAAGCACTACATCTCCAGCAACTGGGCGGAGCGGACGGACGCTCTCCCCGCGCCCAGGGAGCAGGCTGCCTTTGCTGCGGCGCGCCGTGAGCGCATCTCGGCCCAGCATCCGGGCAAGCGGCTCATCGTGCCGGCCGGCGCCGCCAAGGTGCGCTCGAACGACACCGACTTTCCCTATCGCGCGCACTCGGCCTTCGCCCACCTCACCGGCTGGGGTTCCGACAGCGAACCCGACTCCGTGCTGGTGATGGAGCCGACGGCCACCGGGCATGAGGGCACGCTCTACTTCCGCGAGCGCGCAGGCCGCGATTCCGACGAGTTCTACGCGAACCCCGAGATCGGCGAGTTCTGGATCGGGCCGCGCCCTTCCCTCGCTCAGGTCGCCGCCGACCTCGGCATCACCACCGCGGGCATCGCCGACTTCGCGGGGGTGCTCGACTCGGTCGACGCCGACACGCTCCTGGTACGGGATGCCGACCGCGACATCACAGACCAGGTGGACGGCCGCAGGCTGCTGGCCGCCACTCTCGACGACCTCGAGTCGAACGACGGTGATGCCGCACTCGCCAGGGACCTCTCCGAGCTTCGCCTCGTCAAGGATGCCTTCGAGATCGAGCAGATGCGCCTCGCCGTCGCCGCGACGAAGCAGGGCTTCGACGACGTGATCGCCGACCTGCCGTCGATCACGGCGCATCCGCGGGGCGAACGGCTCGTCGAGGGCACGTTCAATCGCCGTGCCCGCGCAGACGGCAACACGGTCGGCTACGACACGATCGCGGCCAGCGGGCCGCACGCCTGCATCCTGCACTGGACCCGCAACGATGGACCGGTGCGGCCGGGAGACCTCATCCTGCTCGACGCCGGCATCGAACTCGACAGCTACTACACCGCAGACATCACTCGCACGCTGCCGATCGGCGGTACCTTCAGCGAAACACAGCGGCTGGTCTACGAGGCCGTGCGCGAGGCGGCGGATGCGGCGTTCGCGATCGTGCGGCCGGGCATCCGGTTCCGAGAGATCCATGCCGCGGCGATGGCCGTGATTGCCGAGAAGACCGCGGAGTGGGGAATGCTGCCGGTGAGCGCCGAGGAGTCGATCAAGCCGGAGAACCAGTTCCACCGCAGGTATATGGTGCACGGCACCTCCCACCACCTTGGGATCGACGTGCACGACTGTGCGCAGGCCAGGCGCGAGCTCTACCTCGACGGTGTGCTCGAGGCCGGCATGGTGTTCACGATCGAGCCGGGGCTCTACTTTCAGCCCGACGACCTCACCGTGCCAGACGCGTTCCGCGGCATCGGCGTGCGCATCGAAGACAACATCCTCGTGACCGCGGACGGCGCAGAGAACCTGTCGATCGGCATCCCCAGGACCGCGGATGACGTGGAGGCCTGGCTGCGCGGCTGACCGCCACCCGACGGCCGTTCCTCTCGCCGAGGGCTGCCGTTTGTCGCGAGGGCTGACCTACAAACAACCGCCGCCGCGACCCACTGCAGCCGTCGAGCGGTTACTCGCTCGGAATCGGCCGGGCCAGCAGCTCCTGCGCACGGATGAGCAGGTTCGGGTCGACGATGATCTCGTAGCGACTCGCGAGTACCTGGTGGGTCGAGGTGAAGTCCCGGCGGCTGCGGCCGAGCGCGTAGCTCACGATGCCGAACAGCATGCCGAAGCCCGCGCCGATGAGCGCCGAGGCACCCACGTAGACGAGGGCGTTCGCGATCGGCGAGAAGATGAACAGCACCAGGCCGATGAAGAGTCCGAACCAGGCCCCGCTCGCCGCCCCGGCGCCCGCGGCGCGGCCGTAGCTGAGCTTGCCGGTGACGCGCTCGACGGTCTTGAGGTCGCTGCCGACGATCGCGAGCTGCTTCACCGGGAACTCCGCCTTGGCGAGTCGATCGACCACCGCTTGGGCCTCGGGGTACGTGTCGTAGCTGCCCAGGACATCCCCTCGGGGAAGCGTCGGGAATACGCGCCCGCCGCGCAGGAATGGGTTTTGGCCGCTCATGCGACTCATTATCCCCGGTGAACCTTCGAAGCGCCTCGACAGGGCCATCGTCACGGCGCGCTGGAGCCGTTCCTACCCGCTGGGATCACGGGGAGAAGGGCTAAGTTAGAGACTGTGAGCGCCAGGAGAGTCTTCGTCGCCCGGTTGGTCGGGTGCTCCGTTTTCGACCCCGCCGGCGACAAGGTCGGGCGGGTACGAGACGTGCTCGTGGTCTACCGCAACACCGCCTCCCCCCGCGTCGTCGGACTCATCGTCGAGGTGCCGGGGAAGCGCCAGGTCTTTCTCTCGATCGGCAGGGTCACGAGCATCGGCTCGGGCCAGATCATCACGACCGGCATCATCAACATGCGCCGCTTCGAGCAGCGCGGCGGTGAGGTGCGCGTGATCGCCGAACTCCTCGGCCGCAAGATGACCCTTGTCGACGGCTCCGGCACCGCCACGATCGAGGATGTCGCGATCGAAGAGGGCGACGACCTCGAGTGGTCGATCACCGAACTCTTCGTGCGTCGCCCCAAGCCGAGCGGCAGCCCCTTCGCCAAGGGTCAGACCCTGTTCGCCAAGTGGAGCGACGTGCGCGAGATCGGTGGCACGCGAGAGGCGCAGTCCGCGACCCAGCTGCTCGCCACCTACGAAGACCTGCTGCCCGCCGACCTGGCAAACGCCCTGCTGGACCTGCCGGAGCAGCGCATGCTCGAGGTCGCCGAAGAGATGTCGGATGAGCGCCTCGCCGATGTGCTCGAGGAGATGCCCGAAAGCGAACAGGTCGGCATCCTCAATCAACTCGAAGACAATCGTGCGGCAGACGTGCTCGACCAGATGCAGCCGGACGACGCGGCAGACCTCATCGCGCAGCTCAGCGAGGAGCGCGGCGAAGCCCTCCTCGAGCTCATGCAGCCCGAGGAGGCGGAGGACGTCAGGATGCTTCTCGCCTACGCTCCAGACACCGCCGGCGGACTCATGACCACCGACCCGATCATCGTGTCTGCCGAAGCGACTGTCGCTGAGGGCCTCGCGCTCATCCGTCGTCACGAACTCGCCCCGGCGCTCGGCGCCGCGATCTGCGTGACCCTGCCGCCATACGAGCCGCCCACCGGTCGACTGCTCGGCATGGTGCACTTCCAGCGGATGCTGCGCTATCCGCCCAATGAACGCCTCGGCACCCTGATCGACCAGAAGCTCGACCCGGTGCGGGCGGATGCCTCTGCCGCGGAGGTCGCGCGCATCCTTGCCAGCTACGACCTCGTCTCGGTGCCGGTCGTCGACGAGAACCACCGACTCGTCGGGGTGGTGACCATTGACGATGTCCTCGACTATCTGCTGCCGGATGACTGGCGAAGTCACGACGAAGACCAACCGCTCCCGCCGCGCGAGCGAGCACGGCAGTCCGCAGTCACGACTGTGACGGCCCCCATAGCGATACAGCAGGTGAAACGAAACACCACTCGAACAAGGAGGACAGGCAATGGCCAGAGCTAACCGCGACGACCTCCCCCTGGACTCCCCCAAGGGCCTGCGCACAAGTTTCGTGCCGCGATTCACCGGCTCGGGCAATCGCGACCGCATGGGGCGCTTCTCCGAGTCGTTCGCTCGCGCGATGGGCACCCCGTGGTTCCTGGTCGGAATGACGGTGTTCTGCGTGCTGTGGCTCGGATACAACACCTGGGCACCCGAGAAGGCGCAGTTCGACCCGCGCGCGCTCAACTACACGCTGCTCACGCTCATCCTGTCGCTGCAGGCCTCGTATGCGGCGCCGATGATCCTGCTCGCGCAGAACCGGCAGGATGACCGCGACCGGGTGCAGATCGAGCAGGACCGTCAGCGCGCGGAGCGCAACCTCAACGACACCGAGTACCTCGCCCGCGAGGTCGTGGCGCTCCGTCTGGCGATGAAGGACATGGCCACGAAGGACTTCATCCGAGCGGAACTGCGCTCGCTGCTCGAGGAGCTCGACAAAGAGAAGACGGACGAGGTGACCGCGGAGTGAACTCATCGTCCACTCCGCAAACATGACCGACCCGGAAGCACTGCATGTCGAGCCCGTGAGCTCCGCGCCGCCGGACTCCGAGCCGCCGGCGGAGACACCGGCGCTCGTGCATGACCCGAACCCGCTCGAGGAGCGGGTGTTCCGCGCGCTCACCCAGGTGATCGACCCCGAGATCCGCAAGCCCATCACCGAACTCGACATGGTCAGCTGGATCACGGTGACGGATGCCGGCGAGGCGAGCGCAGAGATCAAGCTGACGATCGTCGGCTGCCCCGCGGCGCGCACCATCGAGACCAACGTGCGCGCGGCGATCGCGGCGGTGCCCGGCGTCACAGCGGTGGATCTGCAGATGACCTCTATGACCACGCAGGAGCGCAACAAGCTCACCCACAAGCTGCGCAACGGCCGCTCGAAGGCGCTGCAATTCGGACCGGACACCCGCACCCGCGTCTACGCCGTCACAAGTGGCAAGGGCGGCGTCGGCAAGTCCACCCTCACGGCGAATCTCGGCGTGGCCCTGGCGGCGCGAGGGCTGCGGGTGGGGATCGTCGACGCCGACGTCTTCGGGTTCTCGATCCCCGGCATCCTCGGTATCGCGGCCGAGAAGCCGACGCGCGTGCAGGACATGATCCTGCCTCCCATCGCCTTCGACGTGAAGGTGATCTCGATCGGCATGTTCGTGGAGTCGGGCACCGCCGTCTCATGGCGCGGGCCGATGCTGCATCGCACCGTGCAGCAGTTTCTCACCGACGTCTATTTCGATGAACTCGACGTGCTGCTGCTCGACCTCCCGCCCGGCACCGGCGACGTCGCGATCTCGATCGGACAGCTGTTGCCCTTCGCGGAGGTACTCGTCGTGACGACTCCGCAGCCCGCCGCGGCCGACGTTGCCGAGCGCAGTGCTCTCGTCGCGCGGCAGACCGGACAGAGCGTCATCGGCGTCGTCGAGAACATGGCCGGGCTCGTGCAGCAGGACGGCACCGTGCTCGACCTCTTCGGCAGCGGCGGTGGTGCGGATGCCGCGGCGCGGCTCTCCACGGAGCAGCAGCAGGTACCGCTGCTGGCCTCGATCCCGCTCAGCGTCTCGCTGCGCGCGGGTGGCGACACCGGCATCCCGATCGTGTTGAGCGACCCGGATGACCCTGCCGCAGCAGCGATCATCGCCGTCGCCGAACTGCTCGCCGCCCGCGGTCCGCGCCCGACGCTCAGCTGACCGGCTCCACCAGCCGCGCCAGCAGCTCCGTCAGCAGCCGCACCGTGAGCGGGGCGGGCAGGGCCTCGATGAGCGCGATGAACGGCGCCATCCGCTCCGGCAGTTGCGCGGAGTCGTCCCCCGGGGTGATCAGGCCGATCTGCACGAGCAGGCCGTACGCCGATTCCGAGGTCAGCTGGGCGGCATCCGGAGACGACAGGCCCGCCACGATCTCGGGCGGCAGGGCACTCAGAACATCGGATGCGGTGACCGGCGGCACGCCGCGCACCTCGTCGGCGGCACGAACCAGCGCCGCGCTGAGGTCGCCGAGCACGCCCTCGGTCACCGGAGTGACGGTGAGGTGCGTGGTGTGTGGCAGATGGGTCCCGTCGGACTGCACCATCCCGGGCTGCAACTGCAGGAGCCAGCCGTGACTCCGCGCCTGATCCGCCCAGTGGTGCGGGTCGACGCGATCGGCGGCGGGCACGGAATCATCGGTGGCGACCGCGAGTAGCGGACCAACCGGGTTGCCTACGACGCGCAGACCCCGGATGGTCTCGACTAGCTCGACCAACGATGCCGTCGAACGCTCGCACGACTCGGCGAGCGCCGCGAACCCCTGTGTGCCGAGCGCGTGGATGATCGCCCACGCCGCAGCCAGCGCGCCGGCCGATTTCGAGCCGAGCATGGTCGGATTGACCACCGGGTACCCCGGCCAGCGGGTAGTCGCGAAATACTGCGCGCGCTGTCGGTCGCGCCCGCGCTGCAGCAGAACGGATGCCCCCTTCGGCGCGTAGCCGAACTTGTGCAGGTCTGCGCTCACGCTCGCGACGCCCGGGAGGCGGAAGTCCCACGGCGCGAGCTCCGACCAGAACGGCAGCACCCATCCGCCGATGCACGCGTCGACGTGACACTCCACTCCCGAGGCGAGGCAGGCCGCGGCGACCTCCTCGATCGGGTCGAGCCCCGCGAAGGGATAGGACGGCGCGGAGACCACGACGAGCGCCACATCGTCGCCGAGTCGTTCGATGAGCCGCGACGCCGATAGGGTGCCATCCTGATCGACCGGCACGAGGTCGAGTTCGAGACCGAAGTAGTGCGCCGCCTTCTGGAACGCCGCGTGCACGGTCACGGGAGCGAGCAATCGCGGCGTGCCGGAAGGATGGACCGCACGCCAGCTGTCCCGCGCCGTCTTCACGGCAAGCAGGCAGCTCTCGGTGCCGCCGGTC
>DATNBR010000006.1:0-2836 GCA_035571875.1 Lacisediminihabitans sp.
TGCGCGTGCACGGTGGACGGCGAGGTCAGGCCGACCGCCTGGCCGATCTCGCGCACCGTCGGCGGATACCCGTTGGCATCCACGTGGGTGTTCACGAAGTCGAGAATCTCTTTCTGCCGCTGGGACAGATCCATCGCCGCCCTCCTGGGGTCGAACGTGTGTTCGGATCACAGTGTTGCAGAGGGGTCGGACGGAGTCAAGAATTCGCGGGGAAGGCTGCTGGGACCCCACGTGCGAGGCGCGAACCGTACCGCAGGCGAATGCTGGTGGAGCGCGAGCCGCCCCGATCGGGCACTGCGCGGGTGCACTGACCATCTGTTCCGCTCGTATGCGTCTAGCCTCGTCGTTGGGCGACAAGGCGAAGTTCGGCGACGTATCGGTTGTCGTCCCCGTCGGCGAGCCAGCACTGCTCGGGCAGTGGAAGCATCTCTGTGATGCTTATCTCGGTCTGCGTCGACTGTGCGGCAGCTTGCCGAGCCTGACGGCAGAAGATCCGGCAGAGTGTGGGGCTCTCGACATCGAGGTACATCGGCTTCCGTTCCAACGGCGACTTCGTGAATACCCGCCGCGGCATCCCGAGGTCACGGGCGAAGGCTGCGACGTCCTCGGCTCGTTCCGGGACGTCGGCGGCCAGCACATTCCAGCCCTCCCGTCGAAGCACCGTCTTTCCGATCGTGACCCGTGGAGCGTGTGACTCGTCGGGGAGCAGGCGGAGCACTCGCATCCCGGCGATGAAGATTGGCAGCGCGAACACATCTCGGAGAGGGACGCGAAGCTCGCCCGCGCGATCGACCAAGTCAGTGTCGTCGACCAGCAGTTCATCGGGCACCCATGTCCGGCGGCCAGCCTGTGCACGAGTGTGCGGTAGGACGGCGATATGCACCATGTCATCCGTGGTTGCAGGCAGTCCGCGCGATTCGACCCCGGTAGTGGGCGACCATGGGGGAAGCAACAGCGGCAAGCCCTTTCCCACCCCGCTGACGAACCGGTCCATGAATCCCGACGGGTCGGGATGGCGGTGGGCGAACACGCCCTGAATCAGCGGGTTGCCTCCGAGATGGATATCCCCCACCACCGCGAGATAGTCGCCGGCGGCGAGAGTGGCTTCGTCCGATGCGGCGACCTGCAAGTCGACCGAGGAGAAGACGGAGTGTCTCCACGCCGGTTCGAAGTCGGCGAATGCGGCGACCGCTCTGCTACCGATCGTGGTCGGGTCGGGATCCTCCAGGAGGACCTCGAGTCGTCCGTGAAGCTCCTGCACCTCACGGCTCAGGTCGCCCACAAGATCGGCACCCAACCCGAACAGCGTGCCCAGGACGCGCCCAAGCACGGGCCCGAAGGGGCCGCGACCCTTCTCGGGAAGCGCCGCCTCGACCACAGGCCAACAGACCTTCTCCACTCTTCCCGAGTACCAGCGGCCGGCCTCGAACAGCACCTCAAGCGCAGGCGCAACGTCTCGAACGAACCCAGGTCCCATGGTCACTTCGAGATCTCGGAGACAGTCCAGGTAGCAGAGGGTGCGGGCGCCGTACGCCATCCCTGGATTGCGGGTCGGATCGCGTTCCGTCAACTCGACGAACACACTGTCGAGCCGCGCCAGGGCCTCCTCCAACGCGTCCGGCGAGGCTGCCGCCACAGCGTCTCGCGCGGCCTCGAGCGAGCCGAGGGCCGCGAGCCCTCGCGTTCGCACGTTCTCGTCGGCGTGGTGTTCGAGGGCTGCACGCAGCTCGTGCTCGGTGCGCGGCCCGGCGGCAACCCGCAGCTCAGGATCGAGCGTCTCTGCGAGCGCCTGCACGGCCCATGCCTCGAAGTGCACGTCGCGCTGAGCGATGAGTCTGCCGCAACGGGCACGTAACGGCGGGCCGTCGTCTGTCACGCGCCCCCACGCGAGCGGCCCGAAGAACCCGATCGTGTCGTTCTTCGCGCAGTAGCGCTGCCAGTAGCTCGCCACCACCTCCTCTCGCTGGCGGGCTCGGCTGGGCTTGGTCGGCGACCGCGCCGCCACTTTTGCAACGGCGTTGGCATAGGCCGCTCGGTTCTGCCAGGTCACCGCCTCACCGAACAGCGGATCGGCGGCCACCTCAGCCAAGCGGCCCGACTCATCCCCCGAGCCAAAGGCCTCCAAGCCGGACACCGGGAATCCAGCGCTACGCACTGCGAAATCGCGCCACAACACCCAATTGCCTACCAGCGGGGCGACCCCAGACACGAGAAAGAACCTACCTCCCCCGAGGGTCGATTGCTACAACGAGGCCGACGCGGGCGCTCAGTAGGGCTGCCCTCAGGGTTGGTGGGAGCCCCGAGCAGTCGCCGGATGTGCGTTCGACGCCTGCTCTGCTCGTGCGGGAGGGCGTCCGAGAGCGGCCCCACGGTGGCGGCAACGGAGCTCGGTTGACGCGGGACTCGACAGGACTCGAGACAGCGCACCGAGATTGACGTGAGGCGCGCGCAGGGACTCCTGCTGTTCCGAGTCGTGCTGATCGACGCACCTGAGCTTAAGTACGCAGTACTCGTTACAGGTTTGCTCGCCATCTACTACACCACGATTCGTAGTTGGCTCGACTGGCACATCACGATGGAACGCAACCCCTATTCGCTCTTCCAGCCGGCCGACGCCACTAGCTCACCCGAAACCGCGAGAATCCATCTCGACCTTGCAGTCGTTTCCGTCTATGCGTATCTGCTACTCCAGCTTCACACTGTGGTGCCCAACCAGACCGATAGTCGACGTGGGTATCTGATCGGGTTCGTACCGGCCTTCGCCCTATATCTCGCGTCGGGGATCATCAGGCAGTGGACGCACGGCCAGCGAGCGTCGAGTCGCGAGTGGATCGCA
>DATNBR010000007.1:0-26277 GCA_035571875.1 Lacisediminihabitans sp.
GCCACGAGCACGACGGGGACCAGGTCGAAGAAGATGCCGAGGAACTGGTAGATCAGGTCGAAGACCTGGCGATCACTGAGGGCGCCGTTCAGCGTCGTCTTCTGGCGCGCCAGCGGGATCGAACGGGTCGAGCGATCGACGATCGTGACGATCGAATACACCGCGGATGCCCCGAGCGACAGTCCGAGCACGAGCAGGATTTCGGTGCGGATGCGGGCTCGCGACGCCGTTGTCGGGTCACCTCTCAGCGCTGACCGCTCGCCCGCCGCATCCGTCTGCTCGGACTCGAAGGACTCGGCTGGCTGCATCCGTCGATGCTACCGGTAGGCGGGATTCGGCACGCCCGATCGCGGGCACCCGGGCAATTTGTGCGAAGAGGCGCGTTTCGACGCAAGGATCCGCCGTTCGGTGCACATATTTCCACCAACTGTTACAACCTGGTGAATTTTCCGCCTACAGTTTTTGAATGCGGGTGACCCCCTTTAGGGTCCTTGTATCAAGCACGTCAGCGCGACCTAGGAATCCGCTGCCGTGAGTTCATCTTGCACAGGAGGAAAATTGAAAATAAGACGCATTGGCATCGGCGTGCTCGCCATTGCCGCAGCCAGCGCCATGGCGCTGACCGGTTGCTCAACAGGTGGAGGCACGACGCCCTCTGCATCGAGCGGCTCCATCATCACCGTCAATGGCAGCGAACCACAGAACCCGTTGATCCCGACCAACACCAACGAGACCGGTGGCGGCAAGATCGTCGACAACATCTTCGCGGGGTTGATCTACTACGACGCCAAGGGTGCGCCGGTCAACGACCTTGCCGAATCGATCAAGAGCGATGACGCTCAGCACTACACGATCAAGATCAAGAAGGGTGAGAAGTTCACCAATGGCGAAGAAGTGACGGCGAAGTCCTTCGTTGACGCCTGGAACTACGGTGCACTCCTCAGCAACAAGCAGCTCAACAGCTACTTCTTCGAAGACATCGAGGGCTTCAGCTACGACGAAGACAGCAAGCTGACCGGCCTCAAGGTCGTCGACGATCACACCTTCACCGTCGCGCTGACCTCGAAGCTCAGCGACTTCCCGCTTCGCCTCGGCTACACGGCGTTCATGCCGCTTCCGACCGTCGCGTTCAAGGACATGAAGAAGTTCGGCGCGAACCCGGTTGGCAACGGCCCTTATAAGGTCGCGAAGAACGGCTGGAAGCACAACGTCGACATCAACCTCGTCGTGAACAAGGACTACACCGGTGGCCGCAAGCCCGCCAACGGTGGAGTCGACATCAAGTTCTACGCCAGCCAGGATGCCGCATACTCCGACCTGCAGAGTGGCGCGCTTGACGTGCTCGACGCGATCCCGGACAGTCAGCTGAAGAACTACAAGTCGGATCTGGGCAAGCGCGCGGTCAACCAGCCCGCGGCGATCTTCCAGTCGTTCACGATCCCGGCCCGCCTGCCGCACTTCGCTGGCAAGGAAGGCGAGCTTCGTCGGCAGGCGCTGTCTGAGGCGATCAACCGCCCCGAGATCACCAAGGTGATCTTCGACGGCACTCGCACGCCGGCGACCGACTTCACCTCGCCCGTCATCGATGGCTACTCGTCAGACATCGAGGGTTCGGACGTGCTGAAGTACAACCCCGACAACGCCAAGAAACTGTGGGCCGAGGCCAACGCCATCTCACCGTGGTCGGGAAGCTTCCAGATCGCGTACAACGCGGACGGCGGCCACCAGGGTTGGGTCGACGCCACGATGAACAGCATCAAGAACGTGCTCGGTATCGATGCATCGGGTGCTCCGCAGCCGACCTTCGCCGGTATCCGCACGGAGATCACCAACCGCACCATTCAGACGGCGTTCCGTACCGGATGGCAGGCTGACTACCCGGGTCTGTTCAACTTCCTGGGTCCGATCTACGCCACCGGCGCCGGCTCGAACGACGGCGACTACTCGAACCCCGACTTCGACAAGCTGCTGAAGAAGGGCTCGTCAGAGGAGAACCTCAAGGACGCGAACAAGGACTTCCAGGACGCTCAGAAGATCCTGTTCAAGGACCTTCCGGCGATCCCGCTGTGGTACTCGAACGTGGTCGGTGGCTACAGCGAGTCGGTCGGCAACGTGAAGTTCGGCTGGAACTCGGTGCCGCTGTACTACGCGATCACCAAGTCCGAGTCATAGTCCGGCACTAGTACCGTGCAGTGTGTGGGGCGGGGCTTCGCGGCCCCGTCCCACGACTGTGCAGGCGGACTGCGGGCGATGAGCCCGGTCGTGCCGTCTAATTTCACAGATGGGTCTTTTATGCGCGCGTTCCTGATACAGGAGTCGTAGGCGATGCTGCTCTACATCCTTCGGCGCCTTTTGCAGGTCATCCCCGTGCTTCTCGGCACGACACTCCTCATTTACTTCATGGTCTTCGCCCTCCCCGGCGATCCGATCATTGCCATGTTCGGCGACAAGACGCCGAACCCCGCGATCGTGGCGCAGCTGAGAGAGCAGTACCACCTCGATCAGCCGTTCTTCGTGCAGTACTTCATCTACCTCGGCGGCATCTTCCGCGGAGACTTCGGCATCGCCTTCTCCGGCGAGCCCGTCTCACAGATTCTCGCGCGCACCTTCCCGGTGACGATTCGCCTCTCGCTCATCGCGCTCGCGATCGAAATGTTCTTCGGCATCCTCGTCGGCCTCATCAGCGGGCTGCGAAAGGGCAAGCTGTTCGACGCGAGCTCGCTCGTGGTGAGCCTCATCCTCATCTCGCTCCCGATCTTCGTGATCGCGTTCGTCGCGCAGTACTTCTTCGGCGTGCAGCTCGCCTGGGCTCGAACGACGGTCGGCGTGGGCGCACCCACGAAGGATCTGATCCTGCCGGCCTTCGTGCTGGCGAGCATCAGCTTCGCGCAGATCGTGCGATTGACCCGCGGCTCGGTCATCGAGACCTCGAGCCTCGACTTCGTGCAGACCGCGTACAGCAAGGGACTGAGCCGCCGCCGAGTCATCCCCGTGCACATCCTGCGCAACTCGCTCATTCCGGTCGTCACCTATCTCGGCACCGACCTCGGCGTTCTTCTGGTTGGCGCGACCGTCACCGAGGGCATCTTCAACGTGCCCGGCGTCGGGAATACCCTGTATCAGGCGATTCTGCGAGGTGAGGGCCCCACCGTCGTGTCGTTCGTGACCGTCATGGTGCTCATCTACCTCGGCGTCAACCTCATCATCGACCTGCTCTACGCCGTGCTCGACCCAAGGATTCGCTATGTCAAGTAATCTTCCGCCGAACCCTCCCGAGCGTTCCGCGAACCATTTCGTCGCACCGATCGAAGAGACCCCGTTGCTCTCGATCGATTCGGTCGCGGCCGACAGCCAGACCAGCAACCTGTGGGCGGATGCGTGGCGCGACCTGCGCGTTCGACCGATGTTCTACATCTCGTCGGTGCTCATCCTGCTGGTCGTGTTCGTCGCGCTCTTCCCCGGTCTGTTCACCTCGGTGCCGCCGAACAACCAGTGCCTCCTTGCGCACAGCAACGGTGGTCCGACCTCGGGTCACATCCTCGGCTTCACGAGGCAGGGCTGTGACATCTTCTCCCGCATTGTGCACGGAGCGGCCACCTCGCTCTCGGTGGGGATCATCGTGACTGTGCTGACCGCGAGCCTGGGCATTGTCTTCGGCGCCCTCGCCGGCTTCTACGGCGGCTGGCTCGACAGCCTCCTGTCGCGCCTCGGCGACATCTTCTTCTCGATCCCCTACATCCTGGCCGCGGTGGTCATCATGTCGGTGCTCGTGGCGTACCGGAACGTCTGGGTCATTTCGCTCGCCATTGGCATCTTCGCCTGGCCGGCGACCGCCAGAGTGCTGCGAGCCGAGGTGTTCAGGGTGAAGACCTCGGACTTCGTGATGGCGTCGACAGCGCTCGGAGTGTCGCGGTTCCGTATCCTGCTGCGGCACATCCTGCCGAACTCGATTGCCCCGGTGATCGTGGTCACGACCATCTCGCTCGCGGCGGCGATCGTGGCGGAGGCGACGCTCTCGTTCCTCGGCGTCGGTCTGCCGACGAACGTGATGTCCTGGGGCAACGACATCAGCCAGGCCCAGACAGACCTGCGCAGTGCACCACAGACCCTGATCTACCCGTCGATCGCCCTCTCCATCACCGTGCTGAGTTTCATCATGCTCGGTGAGGTCGTGCGCGACGCTCTCGACCCGAAGGCGAGGGCCCTGCGATGAACACCCCCACCAACCCCGTAACGTCCCACCAGGGCGCTCTGCTTGAGGTGAAAGACCTGCGCGTCGACTTCACCACGCAGCGCGGCGTCGTCTCCGCCGTGCGCGGCATCGATCTCACGATCATGCCGGGTGAGACCGTGGCCATCGTCGGCGAGTCCGGTTCGGGCAAGTCGACGACCGCGCATGCGATCATCAACCTGCTGCCCGGAACCGGTCGCATCAGCGGCGGCAACGTTCTGTTCGAGGGCAAAGACCTCGCCAAGGCGTCCCGCCGCGAGATGGAGGATGTGCGCGGCCGGCTCATCGGCTTCGTGCCGCAGGACCCCATGTCCAATCTCAATCCCGTCTGGGGCATCGGGTTCCAGGTCGAGGAGGCCATCAAGGCCAACGGCGTGGAGACTGGCAGGAAGGCGATCAAGCAGCGCGCCATCCAGGTCTTGAAGGATGCGGGCCTCGCCGACGCCGAGGCCCGGATGCGGCAGTACCCGCACCAGTTCTCGGGCGGCATGCGCCAGCGCGTGCTCATCGGCATCGGTCTCTCGTCGAAGCCCAGGCTCCTCATCGCCGACGAGCCGACCTCGGCGCTCGACGTGACAGTACAGCGCGTCATCCTGGACCACCTCGCGGGAATGACGCGCGAGATCGGCACCGCAGTTCTGCTGATCACCCACGATCTGGGCCTCGCGGCCGAGCGCGCCGAGAAGCTCGTCGTGATGTACAAGGGCAAGGTCGTGGAATCAGGCCCCTCGAAGGAGATCCTCGAGAACCCGCTGCATCCGTACACCCAACGACTCGTGGCCGCGGCGCCCAGCCTCGCCTCGCGACGCATCCAGTCCGTCGGATTCGCCGCCGCTGCGGGCGAAGTGCCTCAGATCGGCGTGACGGACGGCCTCGACCTTGTCGCCGCTGCTGAACGTCGCGCGGAGGCCGTCGACCACAGTCAGAAGAGCGAGCCGGCGATCGTCGTCGAGAACCTCACCAAGGTCTTCAAGATCCGCGGTAAGCGCTTCACGAGCACCGACTTCACGGCGGTGGACAGTGTTAGCTTCTCCATCGAGAAGGGCACCACTACCGCGCTCGTCGGCGAGTCGGGGTCCGGTAAGTCGACGGTGGCCCGGATGCTGTTGAAGCTCGAGCAGCCGACATCCGGCCGCATGGTCATCGACGGCACCGACACGGCGAAGCTGGGCGAGCGCGAGCTCTTCAAGCTGCGCCGCAAGATGCAGCCGGTGTTCCAGGACCCGTACGGTTCGCTCGACCCGTTGCGCAACATCGGAAACACCATCGCGGAACCGCTGAGCACGCACAAGGTGGGCACCCCGCAGTCGCGGCGCGAACGCGTGCGCGAACTGCTCGACCAGGTGGCACTGCCCGCCGCGGTGGCCACGAGGTATCCGAACGAACTGTCGGGTGGACAGCGCCAGCGCGTGGCGATTGCCCGTGCGCTCGCGCTGAAGCCCGAGATCGTGGTGCTCGACGAGGCCGTATCGGCACTTGACGTGCTGGTGCAGGCGCAGATTCTTCAGCTGCTCGCCGAGCTGCAGGAGGAGCTGAAACTCACCTACCTGTTCATCACTCACGACCTGGCCGTGGTGCGCGTCATCGCCGACAATGTCTGCGTGATGGAGAAGGGTCGCATCGTGGAGTCCGCGAGCACGGACGAGGTGTTCGATCACCCGAGAGAGGCGTACACGCGCGACCTGCTCAACGCGATTCCGGGGGCGACGCTCTCTCTCGGTGCGTGACAGCGCGCGCCTCGCGGACGGCCGGCGTGGAGGTGCGGCCGGTACGATGGGCGCTCGTGCGAACGGGTCGGACAGCGGGCGGGGTAGTGGAGTGAAGCGCAGAACGAGTGCGGTGTGGGGCGCGGTTCTCGCCTTGGCGTTGCTGCTCTCGGGCTGCACGGCGCCCGTGCTCGTCGAGGGCACTTCCGTGACGGTGGCGGCCAGCCAGTCGTTCTTCTCCTACAACCCGAAGACCTCGTATGGCAACTCCACGGCGAACAGCAGCATCGTCTCGGCGACGAACTCCCAGTTCAACTACTACGACAACGTTCCGAAGCTCGTCGAAGACCAGTCATTCGGCAGCTATCAGATCGTCTCGCGTGATCCGTTCAAGGTGAAGTACACGATCCGCGACGGCGTGAGTTGGTCGGATGGCACTCCCGTCGATGCCGCCGACCTGCTGCTGGCGTGGGCTGCCAATTCCGGTGCGTTGAACACGAAGGGCTTCGACGCCTCGCGATACATCGACCGCGAGACGGGAAAGTTCACGAGCGCCTTTCCGAAGGACGTCGTGTACTTCGACGGGTTCAGCGGCAACGGTCTGCAACTGGTGACGAAGGCGCCCGTGATCGGCGACGGCGGCAACTCGATCACACTCAGCTACGACCACTACTTCGTCGACTGGCGACTCGTCTTCGGTGTTGGCGTGCCCGCGCACGTCGTCGCGGGCAAGGCGCTCGGCATCACCGATCACCAGAAGGCGAAGGATGCCTTGGTCAAGGCGATCACGAACGACGACCACGCGGCGCTCGCGAAGATCTCGCGTTTCTGGAACTCAGGCTTCAACTTCACGAGCATGCCGAAGGATCCGGAACTCGTGGTCGGCAGCGGCCCGTACGTGCTCACCGCGCTGAAGGCGAATGATTACGCGACGCTCACGGCGAACAAGCACTACGTCGGCGATCACCAGCCGAGGTTCGAGAAGGTCACGATCAAGTTCATCTCCGACCCGCTCGCGGCGGTGCGCGCCCTCAAGGCCGGAGACGTCGACGTGATCGCGCCGCAGTCCACCGAGGACGTGGCCAAGGCGCTCGTCTCGGCGAGCGACGTGACGGTGCGCAGCGGCTTCGATGGAGCCTACGAGCACCTCGACCTGCAGTTCGACCACGGCAAGAGCGGTGTGTTCTCCGACCCGCTCGTGCGCCAGGCCTTTCTTAAGGTGGTTCCGAGGCAGCAGATTCTCGACAAGCTCGTGCTGCCGCTGCAGGAAGACGCGGTCCTCCGTTCCTCGCAGGTGTTCCTGCCCGGCTCCGACGGCTACGCCGAGGCGGTGAAGGCGAACGGATCGAAGGCCTACGCTCGCGTGGACGTCGACGGAGCGAAGGCGCTGCTCTCGCAGGCCGGCGTCGCGAGTCCCCAGGTGTGCATCCTGTTCGACTCCTCGAACCCGCGCAGAATCGCCGAGTTCGGTTTCATCCAGAAGTCGGCGGCACTCGCGGGCTTCGTCGTGACCGACTGCTCCAGCCCCGACTGGCGTGGGCTGCTCGGAACGCCGGGGGCGTACGACGCGGCCCTGTACGCGCTGCGCCCATCCACCCTGGCCGTCACGGGAACCGCTTCGTCGTTCCGTTCCACGGCGAAGGCGACCAATCACAGCTACTACTCGAATCCGAAGGTCGACGAACTTCTCGACGAGCTCGATTCGACCTCCGACCGGTCGAAGCAGCGCGAGCTGCTGACCCAGGTGGACACGCTGCTCTGGGCAGACGCCTATGGCGTGCCGCTCTACCAATTCCCCGCGATCAGCGCGTATCGGCGCACCGTCGCCGGCGTGTCTCCCTCGCCGCTCGCCCCCGGTGTGCTCTGGAATATCTGGGCGTGGAAGCCGGTTGAGAAGGGGTAGAAAAGCCGCAACCGTGGTATAGCGGTAGACTTGTCGGCGCGGGTTTCACGATTGCAACCTCGCCTTCCCTCTCTCTTTTCAGAGACTCTCACTTTCAAGGATGTACAGCTATGGCAATTGCCACCCGCACCGACCTGCGTAATGTGGCGATTGTCGCGCACGTTGACCATGGCAAGACGACGCTCGTCGACGCCATGCTCCGGCAGACGAACTCCTTCGCGGCGCACGCTCACCTCGAGGAGCGCGCCATGGACTCGAACGACCTCGAGCGCGAAAAGGGAATCACGATCCTCGCGAAGAACACCGCGGTCTCGTACTCCGGCATCCACGCTGCCGAGCACGGCAAGGGCGGGCCGATCACCATCAACGTGATCGACACCCCAGGCCACGCCGACTTCGGGGGCGAGGTCGAACGAGGCCTCAGCATGGTGGATGGCGTCGTTCTGCTCGTCGACGCGAGCGAGGGCCCGCTGCCGCAGACGCGCTTCGTGCTGCGCAAGGCGCTCGAGGCGAAACTGCCGGTCATCCTGCTGGTCAACAAGACCGACCGACCGGATGCCCGCATCGACGAGGTCGTCGCGGAGAGCCAGGACCTCCTGCTCGGTCTCGCGAGCGACATGGCCGACGAGCACCCCGATCTCGATCTCGACGCGATCCTCGACGTGCCCGTGGTCTACGCCTCCGGTCGCAACGGCGCCGCGAGCTGGAACAAGCCCCAGAACGGCGAACTGCCCGACAACGACGACCTCGAGCCGCTGTTCGACGCCATCATCAAGCACATTCCGGCACCCACTTACGATGACGAACACCCGCTGCAGGCGCACGTCACGAACCTCGACGCCTCGCCCTTCCTCGGCCGCCTCGCGCTGCTGCGCATCTTCAACGGCCACATCAAGAAGGGCCAGACCGTCGCCTGGGTCAAGCACGACGGATCAGTGCACAACGTGCGCGTGACCGAGCTGCTCATCACCAAGGCTCTCGATCGCTTCCCCACCGACAGCGCGGGCCCCGGTGACATCGTCGCCGTCGCAGGCTTCGAAGACATCACCATCGGCGAGACCCTCGCCGACCCGAACGACGTGCGTCCGCTGCCCACCATCACGGTGGACGACCCGGCGATCTCGATGACCATCGGCACCAACACGAGCCCGCTGATCGGCAAGATCAAGGGTCACAAGCTCACCGCGCGCATGGTGAAGGACCGCCTCGACCGCGAACTCGTCGGTAACGTCTCGATCAAGCTCGTCGACATCGGGCGCCCGGATGCCTGGGAGGTGCAGGGTCGTGGTGAACTCGCCCTCGCCATCCTCGTCGAGCAGATGCGCCGCGAGGGCTTCGAGCTCACCGTCGGCAAGCCGCAGGTGGTCGTCAAGCAGGTCAACGGCAAGGTGCACGAGCCATTCGAACACCTCACCGTGGATGCACCGGAGGAATACCTCGGTGCGATCACTCAGCTGCTCGCCGCCCGCAAGGGGCGCATGGAAGGCATGAGCAACCACGGCACCGGTTGGGTGCGCATGGAGTTCATCGTGCCGTCGCGTGGCCTCATCGGCTTCCGCACCGAGTTCCTCACCATCACCCGCGGTGCTGGCATCGCGAACGCCGTCTCGCACGGCTACGAGGCCTGGGCGGGGGAGATCACCACGCGCACCAACGGTTCGATCGTCGCCGACCGCGCCGGAGTCGCCACCCCGTTCGCCATGGTCGCCCTGCAGGAGCGCATGTCGTTCTTCGTGGAGCCCACCCAAGAGGTCTACGAGGGCATGGTCGTCGGTGAGAACTCACGCGCCGATGACATGGACGTGAACATCACCAAGGAGAAGCAGCTCACCAACATGCGCCAGTCCACCTCGGACACCTTCGAGCGCATGACGCCGTCGCGTAAGCTCACGCTCGAGGAGTGCCTCGAGTTCGCTCGCGAAGACGAGTGCGTCGAGGTGACGCCCGAGTTCGTGCGCATCCGCAAGGTCGAATTGGACGCGAACACCCGCGCTCGCAAGGCTTCGCGCCTCAAGAAGCAGAACGAGTAGCTCAACCCTCGCACTCGGGTTGAGTAGCGAGAAACGAGCGTATCGAAACCCTCGCACGCGGGTTAAGTAGCGAGGAACGAGCGTATCGAAACCTCTTCTGCAGCGTGGCGTCCGGTCACGAACGCTAAATACTGTAGTGTTTTCTGCGCAGGGGGCTTTGGGGTTTCTGGGGTTCGGTTGTCGTCGCATTCGCGCACACGCGATGTCGCGACGCTATGCCTGCGTCCATTTTCGACGAGAACGAGGTAGTAGCGCGTGAGAACAACTAGCACAAGATCCCGATTCGCCAGGGCGGCAGCGCTCGGCCTGACCGCGGCGCTGGTCGCCGGAGCGTCGCTCCTCGGTGCGACGTCCGCCCAGGCGGTAGACGGCGTCTACTACTCGGTCACCGGCGTTGTGAACGATTCAAGCGCCGCGCCGCTCGCGGGCGTCAAGGCATCCATCACGATCCCCGACCCTGGATACAGTGACACGGTGCTCAGCGACACGACAGCGTCGGACGGCACCTTCACGCTGGTGGGCGTGCCGGACGGCACCTACACGATCAACTTCAGTCTCGATGGCTACGACGCGAAGACAGCGAGTGTCACCGTGCTGGATGGCGATAAGGCACTCGGGAGCCCCGTTGTCATGACGCCGACTCCGCCCGCCCTCACCGCCGGCACCGTGTCGATTTCCGGCACGCCCGTCGTCGGCAACGTTCTGACGGCAGACACCGCCGGATGGCCGGCGGGCACCACGCTCAGCTACGAATGGTTCTACAACTGCGGAGAGTGCGGCGGCTCGATCGATGGCCAGACGGCCTCGACCTACACGGTGACCAACACCTACATCGGCAACAAGGTGGGTGTCATCGTCACCGGAACGAAGGCGGGCTTCAGCAACACGTCCGTCAGCGCGCTCCTCGACACGGTGGTGTCCGCACCGAAGAAGCCGACCGGCCCCGCGCCGGCTGGCACGACCGGCTCCACGCCGGCCGCGCAGACATCCGCTGGACTGCCCGCAGGACCGCTTGACCCGGCCCAGACCTACAGCGCGAACGTCAACTGGGCGTCTCCCGACTCCTACGTCGACGTCTACATCTTCTCGACCCCGACCCTCGTCGGCACCTTCCCGGTCGTGAACGGCGTGGCTCAGATCACGCTGAGCAAGGCTGTACTCGCGAAGCTCTCCACCGGCACGCACACGCTCGTCATCACCGGGCAGTCGTCCGGCGCGGTGCAGAGCGTCACCGTCGCGCTCGGGCTGGCGGCCACGGGTGCAGCGAACCCCGCGGTCCCGGTGACCGTCGCATCGCTGCTGCTGCTGCTCGGCGCCGGGCTGCTGATCAGCCGTCGTCGTCTCGCCCAGAAAGCCTAGGCACAGTCAGTACGAAGGGGCGCGACCTGCGGGTCGCGCCCTTTTGCGTTGGGCAATGGTAGGCGGGTTGAGTAGCGAGGAACGAGCGTATCGAAACCGTGTCACGTTCCGGGTTTCGATACGGCCGCGGGCGGCCTACTCAACCCGCCTAGGTAAAGAGCGTCGCGCCGACATAGCTGCCGCGCTCGACGCCCGGCGGCACGGCGAAGATCGCGGAGCCGATGTGCCTCGTGTACTCGTTCATGGCGTCATTGCGGGAGAGCGCATCCTGAATGCGCACGAACTGGGTGCGTGGGTCGCGCTGGAACGCCAGGAAGAAGAGCCCCGCGTTGAGCCGTCCCAGGTCGTCATTGCCCTCAACGAAGTTGTAACCGCGGCGCAGGATCACGGCACCACCGTTGTTCGTCGGATGCGCGAGCCGCACGTGCGAGTGCGGATCGATCGCGGGCTCACCGTGCTTCTGTGCGGAGAAGTTCGGCTCGGTGAACTCGCTGCCTCCCGAGAGTGGCGCGCCCTCGCCCTTGTCGCGACCGAAGATGCGCTCCTGCTCGCGCAGTGACGCGCGATCCCAGGTCTCGATCGTCATCCGGATCTTTCGGGCGACGAGGTACGAGCCGCCCGTCATCCACGGCGCCGAGTCGCCCGACGGCACCCACACGTGCTCGTCGACGACCGTCGCGTCCTCCGACTTCACGTTGGCGGTGCCGTCCTTGAAACCGAAGAGGTTGCGCGGCGTGACCTGTGAGCGACTCGTCGACGACGTGCGCCCGAATCCCAGCTGCGACCAGCGAATGGATGCCCGGCCGAACGCGATCCGAGAGAGGTTGCGGATGGCGTGCACCGCGACCTGCGGGTCGTCGCTGCACGCCTGGATGCAGAGGTCGCCTCCGACGAACTCGTCCTGCAGCGCATCGCCGGCGAAGTGCGGGAGGTCGATGAGCGCTTCGGGGCGCTTGTCTGCCAGGCCGAAGCGATCTCGCCCATCCGCGGTTCGAAAGAGGGTGGGGCCGAATCCGAAGGTGATGGTGAGCCCGGATGCGGGGAGGTCGAGCGCCTCGCCCGTGTCATCCGGCGGTGCATCGAGCGCGCCGCCCACGGCGCCGTCTGGTCCGACCTCGCGGCCCTGCGTCATCCGCGCGGCCGCCGCGGTCCAGTCCTTGAGCAGACCAATCAGATCGGCGCGCGAGATGTCGGCGACGTCGTAGCTCGCGAAGTGGAGGCGGTCCTGCGCCGCGGTGGTGATGCCCGCCTGGTGCTCTCCGTAGAAGGGGTAGCTTGCGGACGCGCCCGAGGTCGCGAGGGAGTCGTGCGGTAGCGCGAAGCGATCGACGGCCGCGCCCACCCCGGCGCCGACGACGCCCGCTCCCGCGAGGCCCAAGAGGCCGCGGCGGGAGATGCCGTGCGCTGGGGTGGGTTCCGAGTCCTGATCTGCGGGGGTGTCGGGCACGACCGTCACGCTACTTCACGAGAGCGGCGGTGAGCCTGCTGAGCGGCTCGCTGAGTGCGTTGACGCCGTTCGCGAGGGCCTTGACCTGCGCGGGAGTGAGCTTGTCGTAGTAGGTGAATCCGGCATCCAGACTGCCGTAGCCGGCCAGTTGCTTCTCGAGCTCCTCGAAGCGCGCGTCAATGCTCTTGACCAGGGAGGCGTTCTTGCCGCGCACGATGTCGCGCACTCCCTCGTAGGCCACTCGAGCGCCCTCGAGATTGGCCTGGAAGTCCCAGAGGTCGGTGTGCGACCAGATCTCTTCCTCACCGGTGATCTTGCCCGACGCCACCTCGTCGAGCAGGCCGATGGCGCCGTTGCTGATGGCGTCGATCGATACCGAGTAGTTCTTGGCGTTCACCTCGTCGCTCAGCTCGGCGATGTCGCTCGTGAGCTTGTCGGAGTAGTAGGTGCGCTGCTTGCCGGTGAGCGGCACGTAGGCGGCGTCGGCCGGTGGCCAGAGGTCCTTCTCGATGCGGTGGAAGCCGGTCCACTCCTCGCCCTCGGGCACATCGGCCTCGCGGAAGTCGATCTTGGGGTCGAGGTGACCGAAGGACTCGGCCACGGGCTCGATGCGCTCGTAGTACGCGCGCGTCGTTGCGTAGAGCGCGCGAGCCTGGTCGTCATTGCCGGCACGGTAGGCCGCCAGGAACGCATCGGTGGCGGGGACGAGCTGGGCCACCTGGCTCTGCACATAGGCGACGTAGTTCTTGGCTGCAAGCTGGGTCTGGCTGGTGATGTCGCCGGTGAGCTTGATCGACTTGCCCGAGTCGGTCACGGTGAACGGCGCGCGGCCGACCCCGGTGCCCGTCATCCCCGGCTTGCACTCCGTGAAGTACTTGCCCGGCTGAAGCCGCACGGTGAGGTTGCGCTTGACGCCCGGCGTGACGTTTTCGATCTCGCCGACGATGCGAAGCCCATCCTCGCCGAGCAGGTAGAACTCGGTGACCTTGTCTGCGGAGTTGGTCACGCTGAACGAGACCGGTCCGCTCGGCGCGGTCTTCGCCGACACGGCGCACTCGGTCGCGCTGCTGTCGACGGTCACCCGGGTCGACCCCGAACTGTCGGATGCGGTGCTCCCGTTCGGCACGCAGGCCGTGAGCGCGAGCAGGGTGGCGGCGCCCGCGATGGCCATCAGGCCGTTGCGGGTGTGGCGCTTGATCATCGAACTCCTTCTGTGCTGAGCGTGGGGGCTGCTGCGGTGGGGGCGCCCGTGCGGCCCTGGCCGCGGATCGCCCTCACGAACAAGACCATGACGGGGATGACGTAGGCGCACCAGACGATCGCCTGCAGCCAGGTCGTGGCGGGGGAGAAGTTGACGGTGCCCTTGAGCAGGGTGCCGTACCAGCTGTCTGGTGGGATGACCGCGCTCACGTCGAAGGCCAGGGAGTGCAGACCCGGCAGCAGTCCGCCCTCCTGCAGGTCGTGCACGCCGTAGGCGAGCACGCCGCCCGCGAGCACGATCAGGAACACTCCGGTATAGGCGAAGAACTTCGACAGGTTGATGCGGATGACGCCGCGGAAGATGAGCCAGCCGAGCACCACTGCGATGGCGATACCGATGGCCGCACCGATGAGGGGGAGCGTGGTCGCGCCCGTCGCCTGTACGGCGGCCCAGATGAACAGTGCGGTCTCGATCCCCTCGCGTCCGACGGCGAGGAAGGCGACCAGAACGAGACCCCAGCCGGCGGTGCTGAGGTGACGATCGACATCCCCTCGCAGGTGGGCGCTCAGCGAGCGCGAGGTGCGCAGCATCCAGAAGATCATCCAGGTCACGAATGCCGCGGCGAGGATCGAGAGCCCGCCGCCGATGATCTCCTGCGCCTCGAAGCTCAGACCGTAAGCACCGAAGGTGAGAACCGCGCCGAGCGCGAGCGACACGAGCACGGCCAGCGCGACCCCGAGCCAGATGCGGCGAAGCACGTCGCGGCGATCGATCTTGATCACGTAGGCGATGAGGATGCCCACGACGAGCGCGGCCTCGAGACCTTCACGCAGACCGATCAGGAGGTTCGCGAGCACGGGGAGTCTTTTCGTTCGGGCCAGGTAAGGCTTGACTTTGGTTGGTAAGGCTTACCTTACAAGCTGACTCTACAGTGCGGCGCATTATCCTGTCCACTGTGGACACCGCCCAGGGCAATGCCGATCGCGAGCACGTGCTCTTCGTCCATGCGCATCCCGACGACGAGACGATTTCGACGGGCGGCACGATCGCCTCGCTCATTGACCGCGGGGTGGGTGTCACCGTGCTCACCTGCACTCGCGGAGAGCGCGGCGAGGTTATCCCGGTCGAACTGCACTCGCTCGAGGGCGACCTGCGGGCTCTCGCCGACTACCGGGAGACGGAGCTCGCGGCCGCCATGGGCGTTCTCGGCGTCGCCGATCAACGCTTCCTCGGTGCGGCAGAAGCGCGCGTCTCGGGTTCGCCTCGGCGCTACGTCGACTCCGGCATGCAGTGGGGCGTGAATGGTGCCGAGGCGCTCGAAGATCTCGATCCCGATTCGCTCTGTGCTGCGCCGCTCGGCGAGGTGGCAGCGGATATCGCCACGGTCATCCAGCACGTGTCGGCCACGCGGGTGGTCAGCTACGACGCGCACGGCGGCTACGGACATCCGGATCACATCCGCGCCCACGACGCGGCCCGACGCGCGGCCGACGTGATGGGTGTTCCCTTCTACGCCGTGCTCGCCGAGGGTGCTTCGCGTGCGCCCGGCGACGTCGCGGTCGACGTCTCCGCCGTGCTCGAGCGCAAGACGGATGCCCTGCGCGCCCACCGAACGCAGGTCACCGTCGAGGGCGGCAGTTTTGCGCTCTCGAGCGGGCCCTACCGTCCGATCGCGACCGAAGAGCGGTTCCGCCGCATCGGAGGCACGGGCCCCGCGATTCACGACACGACCGCGTGGCGCGATCTCGGCGCAACCGCGCGCGTCGTCGCCTGCGTGCTCGCGCTCCTGGTGGGCCTCGCCCTCGGGGGCATCGGCACGGTGAACCACCAACTCGTCCTGCCGGTCGCGGGGCTCAGGCTTCCCGGCGGTGTCACCGTCGCGCTGCTGCTCGTCCTCGCCCTCATGGCCGGGCTACGGCTGGTCTTTCGCACTCGCGTCATCCCGCTCGTCGCAGGCATCGGCATCCTCGCTTCGATGGGTGCACTCACCATCGGCGGCGCCGGTGGGTCGGTGCTGGTGCCCGCGAACGCGGCGGGCTACGCCTGGACCTACGGCGCGGCAGCCATCGTCGCTCTCGTGCTCGCCTGGCCGCGCATCGTCGTGCCCGTCGCGCGCGACTCGGGCGCACCGCCTCGGGATACGATGGAAGCCAGCCAGACCACGAGGGGAACGACCGCGCAGTGACCTACATCATCGCCCTTCCCTGTGTGGACGTGAAGGATCGCGCCTGCGTCGACGAATGCCCCGTCGACTGCATCTACGAGGGCGACCGGATGCTGTACATCCACCCCGACGAGTGTGTGGACTGCGGCGCGTGCGAGCCGGTCTGCCCGGTCGAGGCGATCTTCTACGAGGACGACACCCCGGCGCAGTGGGCGGACTACTACAAGGCGAATGTCGAGTTCTTCGACGACCTCGGGTCCCCGGGCGGCGCTGCCAAGGTCGGCGTCATCCCCAAGGACCACCCGCTCGTCGCGGCGCTGCCTCCCCAGGCCGGCTGATGCCGTTCGACCTCCCCGACTTCCCGTGGGATTCGCTCGCACCCTTCGCGGAGCGCGCGCGGGCGCACGAGGGCGGCATCGTCGACCTGTCGGTCGGCTCGCCCGTCGACCCGACGCCGCAGACGATTCGGGATGCCCTCGTCGCGGCCACCGACGCTCACTCCTATCCGCTGACCGCCGGCTCTCCCGCCCTCCGCGAGGCCATCGTGGACTGGTATGCGCGCAGGCGCGGCGTGACTCTCGGTGTCGCGAACGTGCTCCCCACGATCGGGTCGAAGGAACTCGTCGCCTGGCTGCCGTTCATGCTGGGGCTCGGCGAAGGCGACACGGTCGTGCATCCGTCTGTCGCGTACCCGACCTACGCGATCGGTGCGGCGCTCGCCGCAGCATCCGTGGTCGCGAGCGATGATCCGGCCGAGTGGCCGGAGGGCACGAAGCTCGTCTGGCTGAATAGCCCCGGCAACCCGGATGGCGCGGTGCTCTCGATTGAGCAGTTGAAAGCCGCCGTCGCGAGGGCTCGAGAGCTCGGCGCCGTGATCGCGAGCGATGAGTGCTACGCCGAGCTCAACTGGGAGGCGGCGGGGGACCAAGCGACGCCCTCGATTCTCGATCCGCGGGTGATCGGTGACGATCGCAGCGGCGTGCTGTCGGTGTACTCGCTGAGCAAGCAGTCCAACCTCGCGGGCTACCGCGCCGGTTTCGTCGCGGGGTGCTCGAAGGTGATCGGGCAGTTGCTGGAGGTGCGCAAGCACGCCGGGCTCATCCCGCCGGCCCCGGTGCAGGCGGCGATGATCGCCGCTCTCGGCGATCACGAGCACGTGGTTGCGCAGCGCGAGCTCTACCGCGCACGCCGGACCGTGCTACGCGAGGCCCTCGAGTCTGCGGGATTCCGCATCGATCGCAGCGAGGCGGGCCTCTACCTCTGGGCGAGCCGGGGAGACGGCGATGCGTGGCTCACCGTGGGCGCGCTCGCGGATGCCGGCATCCTCGTGGCGCCGGGTTCCTTCTACGGCTGGGCGGCATCCGATCACGTGCGGTTCGCCCTCACGGCGACGGATGAACGCATCGCCGAGGCCGCGAAACGTTTGGCGACACTCTCCAAGTAATTGCATCTGCTATTGGCGGATGTGACGGTCGACTGCCGCGGCAATTAGGCTGTAGGCGTGAACGATGCTGTAGGCGCCGAGAAGGCCACCCTCAACTTCCCCGGTGGGACTGCCGAATTCCCGATCGTGAAGAGCGTGGACGGGGCGTCCAGCATCGACATCTCGGGCTTCACCAAGCAGACCGGCTACACCACCCTCGACCTCGGATTCGTGAACACCGCGCCGACGAAGAGTGCGATCACCTACATCGATGGTGAGCAGGGCATCCTTCGCTATCGCGGCTATGCCATCGAAGACATCGCCGCCAACTCCACCTATCTCGAGGTGGCCTGGCTGCTCATCTACGGCGAGCTGCCGAGCCCGAGCGAACTCGCGGACTTCGAGGAACGGGTGCGCAGGCACACTCTCCTGCACGAGGATCTGCGGCGGTTCTTCGACGCGCTGCCGCACGACGCGCATCCGATGTCTGTGCTCTCCAGCGCGGTCTCGGCACTGTCAACGTTCTACGAGGATTCGCTCAGCGTTCACGACCCCGAGCAGATCGAACTGTCGACCATCCGCCTGCTCGCCAAGCTGCCGGTGATCGCCGCCTACGCGCACAAGAAGAGCCTCGGCCAGGCGTTCCTGTATCCCGATAACAACCTCAGCTTCGTCGACAACTTCCTCAAGCTGAACTTCGGCACGATGGCCGAGCCGTACGAGGTCAACCCCGTGCTCTCGACCGCGCTGGAGCGGCTGCTCATCCTGCACGAGGACCACGAGCAGAACGCGTCGACCTCCGCGGTGCGGCTCGTCGGCTCGACCGAGGCCAACATGTTCGCCTCCATCTCCTCCGGCATCAATGCGCTCTACGGTCCGCTGCACGGCGGCGCCAACGAGGCAGTGCTCAAGATGCTCGGCGAGATCAAGGCATCGGGTGAGTCGGTCGAGAAGTTCGTCGAGCGCGTGAAGAACAAGGAAGAGGGCGTGCGCCTGATGGGCTTCGGCCACCGGGTGTACAAGAACTTCGACCCGCGCGCCAAGCTCGTCAAGCAGAGCGCTGACGAGGTGCTCAAGGCACTCGGCGTGCAGGACGACCTGCTCGACATCGCCAAGGAGCTCGAGGCCGTGGCCCTCGCCGACGACTACTTCATCGAGCGCAAGCTCTACCCCAACGTCGACTTCTACACCGGCGTGATCTACAAGGCGATGGGCTTCCCGGCGCGGATGTTCACGGTGCTGTTCGCGATCGGCCGCCTGCCGGGCTGGATCGCCCACTGGCGCGAGATGAACGAAGACCCGTCGACCCGCATCGGGCGCCCGCAGCAGCTCTACGTGGGCTCGCCCGAGCGCGCCTGGCCGCGCTAGCTCCGGCCCGCTGTCCCGCCCGCATCCGTCACAGTCTGCCGTGTTCGCCTGTTCGCCCAAATGAAGGGGTGGAGCGCTCCCACGCCTGGTCGGCTCCCGTGATTTGGGGGTAGTTCTCGCGCGACTCCTTCATTTGGGCGGTCACACAGTGGGATGCTGCGGATGTCGTCGGCGCTTAGTTGTGATCGCCGCGGTCCATAGCCGCGATGATCGCTGCGCGCACCTCCGACCAGTGATGCATGACTTGCTTGTAGCTGAAGCGCAAAACGCGATAGCCAAGCGCGCTCAGCCGAGCATCGCGGCGCCGATCCGCTTCGAATCTTTCGGGGTCGGCATGGTACGCGTAGCCATCGACCTCGATCACGAGCCGGGTTCCGATGAGCATATCCACGCGTCCGACACCCCGGATCTTAACTTGCAGGCGCGGGATGATACCGATTCGGTGAAGTCTGAATCGCGTGACCGATTCGGTAATGGACTCCGAGAGGATGTCCGCTTCGGCCAGCAGCGTCCCGAGGCCACCGGGAAGCTCGGCGACAATCTCCAGCCATTCGCGCATGGTGATCTTATGCAGGCGCAGCGCAGAGTCGACGGCGGCCACCACCCATTCCGGACTTTGGCACAACGCCATCTCTGCGAGGCAATCGCGCACATCCAGGCAGAAGGCGCTTCCGGATGCGTCCGCGTCGCTCCAGTGCACCGTCACGTCCGGCGAGCGCAGTGTTGCGAGTCGCACGGTCTTGTCTGACCTGCTGCGAAGACGTGCCGCGTTCGGTGTGACCGCGACGTGGAGCTTGGAACTGGAGCGGACGAGTAGGCCGTGCCGCTCGGCGCCGGACGTGCAACTCAGTCTCCCGCCCACTCTGACCGCCTGCTGATCAGGTTCCGGTGCACTGGGTAGGCAATACCAGCCCTGTCGTACGCGGAGGATTGTGCCAGCGGCGACGGCAGCGGTCAACGCGTGCTTGCTCCATCCGGCCGCGTGGAGTTGATGCGTAGCAGCAAGTCCGCCGAGGCTCGCGATGACGGTTTTGAGGGTCATGCGCCGATGCTGGCTGATCGGCACTGGTCGTCGCGGTCACTCTCGCCGTTCTGTGGACAACCTAGCGTTGACCGCCCAAATGAAGGAGTGGAGCAAAATCTTCCCCGGAATGACGTGAGCGGCGCAGCGTGGGAGCGCTCCACTCCTTCATTTGGGCGAAGGCAGGTGACTGCGGGGCGCGGCGCAGGGCCTGCCGCGGTCAGGCGTGCAGGGCCGCGTTGAGCTCTATTCCTCCGGCGCGCGGCAGTACCTCCACGGTTCCGGTGAGGGAGTTGCGCCGGAACAGGAGGCCGGGCACGCCGGAAAGCTGCTCTGCCTTGACGGCGCGCGGGGCGCCATCCGCGGTCACGGTGCCGAGCACGACGACCTTGGTGCCGGCCGTCACATAGAGGCCAGCCTCGACGACCGAGTCGTCGCCGATCGAGATGCCGATGCCGGAGTTTGCGCCGAGCAGGGCGCGCTCGCCGATCGAGATGCGCTGTTTGCCGCCGCCGCTGAGGGTGCCCATGATGGATGCGCCGCCGCCGATGTCGGAGCCGTCACCGACCACCACTCCCTGCGAGATACGCCCCTCCACCATGGAGGTGCCGAGGGTTCCTGCGTTGTAGTTCACGAATCCCTCGTGCATGACGGTGGTGCCGGGCGCGAGGTGCGCACCGAGGCGCACGCGCGAGGCGTCGGCGATGCGCACGCGATCGGGCACGACGTAGTCGACCAGCCGCGGGAACTTGTCGATGCCGTGCGCCGAGATACCCGCGCGCTGGAGCGAGGGTCGAAGACGGGAGTAGTCGGCGGGAAGCATCGGCCCCGCGGTGGTCCACGCGACGATCGGGAGGTGCGCGAAGATGCCGTCGAGGTTGAGCTCGTTCGGCTTCACGAGCAGGTGGCTGAGCAGGTGCAGGCGGAGGTAGACGTCCGAGGTGGATTCCGGCGCAGCATCCAGGTCGATCGTGAGGGTGACGAAATCGACGCGCACACTACGGCGCTCGTCCTCCCCGAGCAGCACCTCGAGCTCGCGCGGAGCGATGTACGGGTCGCGCCCGGCGGGCAGGCTGCCGAGGGCGGGGGAGGGGAACCAGGTGTCGAGCACGGTTCCGTCGCCGGCGATGGTCGCGAGGCCGTAACCCCAGGCTGCGCGTTCAGTCATACGCCCAGATTACCGAGTGCACAGCGTAGCGAGTGCCGCGGCCGCGTCTCGCCGCTCGATAAACTTGCGCCCATGCCCGCTCCCGCGCTCGACCTCTCCGCGTCCTCGATCGACATCACGAGGCAACTCTGCGACATCGAGTCGGTCTCGGGTAACGAACAGGCCATTGCGGATGCCATCCAGGCAGCGCTCGCACCGCACGATCACCTCGAGGTCATTCGAGACGGCGACGCGATCGTCGCCCGCACCACTCTTGGACGCGAGCGACGCGTCGTCATCGCCGGTCACATCGACACGGTGCCGGTGAACCACAACCTGCCGACCAGGCGCGAGACGATCGACGGCGAGGGGTACCTCTGGGGCCGCGGCACCGTCGACATGAAGGCGGGCGTCGCGGTGCAGTTGAAACTCGCGGTCGAACTCACCGAACCGAAGGTCGACCTGAGCTGGATCTGGTACGACCACGAAGAGGTGGCCTCTGAACTGAATGGGCTCGGCCGACTCGCGGCGACGCATCCGGAGCTTCTGACCGGCGACTTCGCCATCCTCGGCGAACCGACGAACGCGACCATCGAGGGCGGCTGCAATGGCACGGCCCGCATCGAGCTGCGCACCACCGGAGTGCGCGCGCACTCTGCGCGCGCCTGGGTGGGACACAACGCCATCCACGACGCGGCCCCGATTCTCGACGCGCTCGCTGCGTACACCCCGCGTGAGGTCGAGGTCGACGGCCTGGTCTACCGCGAGGGGCTCAACGCGGTCGCGATCACCGGCGGCGTCGCGGGCAACGTCATCCCCGACGAGTGCGTCGTCACGGTCAACTACCGCTTCGCGCCGAGCCGCTCCGGCGAGGAGGCGATCGATCACCTGCGCGAGGTGTTCGCCGGTTGTGAGCTCACCGTCACCGACCTGTCGGATGGCGCACGGCCGGGTCTGGATGCGCCGATCGCTCGGGACTTCCTCGCCGCGGTCGGCGGCGAGGCGCGCCCGAAATACGGCTGGACGGATGTTGCCCGCTTCTCCGCGCTCGGCATCCCCGCGGTCAACTACGGGCCCGGCGACCCGCTCAAGGCCCACGCGGATGACGAGCGAGTGCCGCTCGCGCAGATCACCGAGTGCGAGCGCGGACTGCGCGCCTGGCTGAGGTAAGCCAGGGGCTAGTCGGTGCGCTTCGCTACCTGGTACCCGGCCTGCGAGTAGACCAGTCGATACGTCGTGCCCCCGAAGCTCTGCTCGGCGTAGGCCGCGGCGTCCTGGGGCGGATTGCCTCCCCACGAGCCGCTGTTGCGGTCAAGGATGAGGTACTCGGCGGCCGGATTGCCCGGGCTTCCGATCCAGTACACCGTGTCGCGGCTCGACAGGTACGCGAGGTAGGTGAGGTCGCTGACCACGGTGGCGTCATCCGGAATCGCGGCCATCGCAGCGACGGCCCCCGCGGGCGCGGGCGCATACGATGACGGCCGCACCAGCTCGGCGAGTGGCTGCTGAGGCAGCATCACGAGCGCGAACGCGAGGGAGATCGGCACCGCCGCGCGCCCGTACATCCGCAACCAGTTGCGGCGAGAGCGCCGCACGAGCACCAGCGCATCGATGAGCGCGACGAACACGATCGGCATGAGCACCGCGCTGTAGTGCCAGCCCGGCCCCCAGTAGGCCTCGTTGTCGGAGAGGAACCGCCAGGCGAGCGTCGGCAGCACTGCCAGTGAGATGGTCGAGCGGAAGGCGAGAGCGGCAGTCGCGAGCGTGAGCATGACGATCGTCTGGAGCTTCGGAGTCGTGACGAGCGACGCGATCGTGTCGCCGAGGTGCAGCAGCGAGCCGCCGACGTTGGAGCTTCCGCCGTAGTCCCAGGTGCCGTGCGGATTCAGCAGGGGCAGGATGACGAGGGTCGTCGCCGCGAACCAGAAGATCCCCCAGGCGCACAGCGCTGCCCCGAGCTGGCGAGCACCGCGCAGGAACAGCACGACGCCGATGACGAGGACGGTGAGCCCGAGGTCTTCCTTGACGAACACGAGCGGTGCGGCCCACAGCGCGGCGGTCAGCCAGCGCTGCCGCACCACCGCAGCCAGCGAGAGGGCGAGCAGCGGCAGCGCGAGCGCGATCTCGTGAAACTGCGCCGCGACGGCATTGTCGATGCCCCAGCTGACGGCGTAGGCGAACCCGATGGCGAGGCCCGGCATCCGCCCGAGTCTTTCCACCGCCAGTCGCGTCACGACGAACGCGGAGATCGCCACGAGCGCCGCCTGCAGCACGAGCAGAGTGAGGCCGGAGGGGAACGCCGCGTAGAACGGCGCGAGCACGACGAGCAGCGGATGAAAGTGGTCGCCGAGCAGATTGAACCCTGCACCCTTGATCGGCACGATCGGTGCCTGCAGCGAGGCGTAGTCCCGAAGGAGCTGGGTGAAGATGCCGAGATCCCACGACGGAACGGACATGCGTCGCCACTGCAGGCATCCGTACAGCGTGTAGGCGGCGAAGCTGAGCGCGGAGATCAGAACGGCGGGCCAGGCTGCCACGCCCGAGCGCAGCCACCGTCCGATCATCTGCACAGGATACTGTCATGTCGTGGCGAACAACCCGGGCACGGCGGTGAGACCCCGCGCCCGGTCGGCGAGGCTGTGGCTGCTCGTGCGCTACCGGCTCACGCCGTGGTGGCTGCGGGTCGTCGTGCTGTGGACGCTGTCGCGCGTGGTCACGACATGGATGATGCTGGTGTTCGCGGCGTGGCAGGGTCCGAACCAGTGGACTGGCGCGCATCCGGACTATCTGCAGTTCGCCCAGTTCTGGGACAGCGGCTGGTATCACACGATCGCGACCACCGGCTATCCGGCGGTGCTGCCTTTCATCGACGGGCACGTCGCCGCGAATGCCTGGGCGTTCATGCCGGGCTATCCCTTCCTCGTGCGCGCGCTCATGGAAGTCACCGCGCTGCCGTGGGAACCGATGTCGGTGTTCGTCTCGCTCGCGTTCTCTCTCGCGGGAGCGCTCGCGTTCTACCGGCTGATGCGGCTCGTGCTGCCCGCATCCGTCGCCCTGTTCTCGACGCTGCTGTTCTGTGTCGCGCCGCTGTCGCCGATTCTGCAGGTGTCGTACGCCGAGTCGATGGCCGGGTTCCTGCTCACCGTCACTCTCTACCTGCTTGTACGCCGGCGCTACCTGCTCATGCTGCCCGTGATCGCCGTGCTCGCCCTGACCCGGCCGACCGGGCTCGCGCTGGCTCTGGCGCTCGCCCTGCATGTCGCATTCCGCTGGGTGCGGCGCGGGCGCGACCCGTATCCGGCGCGCGAACGAGTGACCTCGATTATCGCCGTCGTCTTCAGCGGGATGATGGGGCTGGCCTGGCCGGCGATCGCCTGGCTGGCAACGGGCTCGCCTTCCGCGTACACCGACACCGAACTCGCCTGGCGCGCCCCCTACATCGGCTACCACGAGCTCGTGCCCTTCGGCGCGTGGATTCAGGGAGCCGGATTCTGGATGCCCGGGCCGCTCGGCATCGTCGCGCTTGTGCTCATCGTGGCGCTGTTCACCACGCTGCTGTTCCTGCCCTCGGTGCGCAGGCTCGGCACGGACCTCGTGCTCTGGATCGCGAGCTACTCGCTCTACCTGCTGGCCGTCTTCTTTCCGCAGTCGAGCACCTTCCGACTGCTCATGCCACTCAATCCGCTACTTGGTGCGCTCGCCCAACCGCGCTCGCGAATCTACCGTGCCTGCCTGGTCGTACTGTTCGTCGCCGGGCAGTGGGGATGGATCTACATCTGCTGGTGGGCCGACGGCTACGACTGGACACCACCCTGACCGAATCGCCCCTCTCGCGCCCCCGTGTGACGCCCCCGTTTTCGGGATACGACGAAAGTACGGGATAATGGAATACATTCCACGAAAGGGGACCACTCATGGCAGCCATGAAACCGCGGACCGGCGACGGGCCAATGGAGGCTGTTAAGGAGGGTCGTCTCATCATCGTGCGTGTGCCGCTCGAGGGCGGTGGCCGTCTCGTCGTCTCAGTGAACGACGCAGAGGCGAAGGAACTGCACGACGCGCTCGCGGGAGTCGTCGCGGCAGCCAAGTAGCGACAGCCGCGTAGCGACAGCCGCGCCGGCAGTCAGCTCCTGCAGCGGCCGCTCAGGCGAGCCGCGTGATGTGAAGCAGCCCGTCACCCACGGGTGACAGCGCGCTGATCACGGCTTCGGAGTCGCCGATCTCCTTCAGCAGCGTGCGGAAGCCCGTGACGATATCGTCACGCTGGGCAGGGTCGGCAACGCGTCCTCGCCACAGGGCGTGGGGCACGAGCACCGAGCCGCCGGGGCGAACCAGGCGCAGACCGTGTTCGACGTACTCGATCACGGACTGCGGGTCGGCATCCACGAGAACGATGTCGTACGACTGCTCGTTCATGCGCGGCAGAACCTCGCGTGCACGGCCCGTGATGAGCCGGATGTGGTTGGCCGGTATCCCAGCGTCGAGAAAGGCCTTCTTCGCCGTCTGCTGGTAGTCGGTCTCGATGTCGATCGACGTGAGTGTCGCCGAGGGCGCGCCGCACAGCATCCAGAGCGCGCTGACGCCGACTCCGGTGCCGATCTCGATGATGTTCGTGGCAGAGGTGGCCGCGGCGACGACAGCCAGCTGGGCGCCGATCGCGGGCGTCACCGGGTCGAGGCCGAGTTCCAGCGCGTGCCGGCGAAGCTGCGCGATGTCCTCGCGTTCGGTGCCGAATTCCTCGGCAAATCTCCAGTTGGAATCTTTGTCAGACACAGTGGTTCTCCTCGCCCATCAGCGTAGGGCCGCGGCGGTCGCGCACTCCGTTGGCGCGCCGCGTCACGGCGTGCTGTGAGTGCACCGCGCAGGCCCGGGAACCGGTTAGTCTGGACCAATGTTCGGGCTGACCTTCGACAAGCTGCTGGTGATCGCGGTGATCGCGGTCTTCCTGCTTGGCCCCGAACGGCTGCCGGGGTACGCCGCTCAGCTCGCCCGGTTCGTCAAGAGCGTGCGCAGAATGGCCGACGGTGCCAAGGATCGTCTGCGCGACGAGATGGGCCCCGACTTCGACGACGTCGACTGGCAGAAGCTCGACCCGCGCCAGTACGACCCCCGCCGCATCATCCGCGAGGCTCTCGCCGACGAATTCGAGTCGGTGACGGCGCGACCGGTTCAGGCATCCGCCTCCGCGGAGCGCAAGAACACCCTCGGCGAGGGTCCAGCGCCCTTCGACGACGAGGCCACCTGAGCGATCTCGCTGCGCACGACTCTTAATTGACC
>DATNBR010000008.1:0-13072 GCA_035571875.1 Lacisediminihabitans sp.
AATATAAGTGCCAATTCAAAGCGCACTGACTTCGCTCTTGCTGCCTAAGCAAAAGCACTAAATGAAGTCCGTCAGTCCGGGAATGCTCTCTACCCGGGTTCTGGCGTTATCTAGAGAGATTGCTTCGTAGTTACGCCCGAGGGCTGCGAGGGACTTTCACCAGGGCTGGGCTCGTCGGATTGGATGCCAGTGGCAAATTCCGGAGCCGAGTAGAACGCTTTCACTGGCTACACCCGTAGAAGGCACACGACCACAGCAGTGGACGGGGGTTCAATTCCCCCCATCTCCACCCTTGGTCACTACCGCGCGCTGCCCCTGAGTGCGTCTTCGAGTTGTCGAGTGTCTGGTGCTCCCGCGCCGAGCACCGATTCGCCCAGCACCGACTCCGTGTGAGCGGATTCCGGTTCCGCGAGGTCGGTCGGAGTTGCCTTGCCGAGTCGAGCCGCGACGAGAGCGACCAGCGCAGACACTCGCCGTCCGGTGCGCGAGGCGAGCTCAATCGACGGCTTCTCGACGAGCGAGTACATCATCAGCGTGAGCACGAGCGTGGTCGCGAGCGAAAGCACCGCGCCGATCCACCAGGGCGACCCCACGAACAAGAGGCCAAAGCACACAACCACGGGGGAGTGAACGAGGTAGAGGCTGAAGCTGATCTTTCCGAGCCAGGCGAGCCCCCGGCTCTCGAAGATTCGACTTGCCGCCGGACAGAACGCGACGGTCGCGACCATGATGGCCGCGCCGGGCACCCGTAGGGCGAGTGCGGCATCCGCGGTCGGCCCGCTGAGAAGTGGGCGCAGCATCCAGTAGCTGGTGGATAGCGCCGGGCCCGCTATCACGAGCCCGATCCAGATCGCGGTGAGCCGCTTGGTGTGGGTGGCTCGAGCGACAGCGCCGTGAATGCGGTGGGCGTTCACACCGAGCAGGGCGCCGAGCGCAAATGCGGGCAGGTACATCGCCGCGGTCTCGTGATGGATGTATCCGACGAGGCTCGCGCCGCAGAAGAAGAGACCCCACAGCACGGGAGCGCGCCGACTCCACAGGGCGATGACGACCGCGAGTGGCAGCAGCAGCGAGAACCAGAGTTCCCAGGTGAGCGACCACAGCGGCGGGTTGACCGATGGACGCTGCGGATCCGCGATGAGCAGCGTCTCGGTCACGAGATTCGACAGGCTGATGTTCGGGTGCGCCTGGCGAGTGAGCCAGGAACCCGCGCCACCGACGGTCGGGTGCGGCGGCACGGCGATCACGATGTACGCGAGCACCATAGAGGCGACGACCGGGATGCCGAGGCGCACGATGCGACGAGGATAGTACGCGGCCCAGTCGTAGCGCGCGGTCGCGTCGCCGTTGTCTTCTCGCTTGGCACGGCTCAGTGGCGACAGCGTGAGCACAAACCCGCTCAGCACGAAGAAGACGAGCACGAACTCAGGCCCGGCGACCAGTGTCTTGGCGGGGCCGCCCACGAACCACCAGGCAAGCGAGAAGGGGGCCAGGTTGCTCGAAGAATCGTAGGCATTCGAGATGGCGGGGATGGTCATCGACAGGTGATGAGCGAGGACGATCACCGCGGCCAGTCCCCGCAACCCGTCAAGGGAGCGAAGTCGAAGTGCGTGTTTGGGGGCGTCCGTCATCGCATTCCACCGTAGGTACGAAACCTCCGAATCATCCGATTGCGCGGATTTACTAAGCTTCCACTCAGGTCACTCCGGTCGTCGCGGCATCACTCTCTTTCGTCTGATAGCGAGGCGATCCAGCCGCGCATCGCCTCGAGGAGCGACTCCTCCGATGCGCCCTCGAACGCGCTCAGCCTGAGGAAGTGCCGGGCGATGGTGATCCCGAGGATGCCGCTCACCGTCATGAGGGCGCGCAGTCGCGCATCCTCGCCATCGAGCGATCGCTCGAGGTTGTCGACGCGCTCGTCGAGGTAGGTGCGCATCGAGTCCGCAGCCTCCGGCACGGTGAGCATCGAGCGCACGAGCGCCCGCATCTCGGGAGGCAAGTCGCCGAGCCTCGTGGCCAGAACCTCCGCCAGGTGTTCCGCCGCCGAATCGCCATCGTTGCTCGGCAGCTGCACGGCGGAGCCGAAGAGCGCAGCCTTCGAGCCGTAGTGCTGCATCACGAGCGAGGGGTCGACGCCAGCCGCACTCGCTATGCCGCGAATCGTCGCGCCCTCGAAACCATTGGTCGCGAAGGCTTCGCGAGCGGCTTCGAGGATGCGCTGGGCCGTTCGTGCACGCTGGGCGTCTCTCGAGGTTTCGACCATTGCCTCACTCTACAAGCGTTGAGCGAATAGTGCTATCGTGAACGCTCAACAACGTTGAGTGAAATGTCACTCGGAATCGGAGGGCACCGTGGCGCTGATCGCGATCGAAGAGCATTGGAACCTGCCCGAGTTGACTGCCGCAGTGAAGCGCCTACCACCAGACCGCGGCGACGACAGCCTCGTCTTCGACGAGATGGGCGACAATCTCGAACTGTTGAACGACATCGGCGATGAGAGGATCGCGGTGATGGATGCGCAGGGCGTCGATCTGCAGGTGCTCTCCCTCGCGCCTCCCGGAACGCAACCGCTCGACCCCGCCGACGCCGTGGCACTCAGCCGGCGCGCCAATGATGCGGCCGCGGAGACGGTGCGCCGCCATCCGTCTCGCCTTCGCGCCTTGTCGACCCTGCCGACGCCCGATCCCGCCGCGGCCGTGGCCGAGCTCGAGCGGGCTGCCGGCCTCGGCTTCGTGGGGGTCATGCTCTACGGGCGCAGCGGTGACATTCCGCTCGATGATCCGCGCTACGACGACCTGTTCGCCGCCGCGGCCATGCTCGGGCAGCCGATCTTCATTCACCCGCAGATTCCGTCCCGCACGATCCGCGAGGCGGCCTACAGCGGCCTCACTCCGACGACCGAGCTCGCCCTATCGACCTTTGGCTGGGGCTGGCACCTCGAGGCCGCCCTCGCGGCTCTGCGGCTCATCGTCAGCGGCACCTTCGACCGTCACCCGGGCCTTCAGCTCATTCTCGGCCACTGGGGCGAACTGCTGCCGTTCTGGAGCGACCGCACCGACGGCCTCTCCCGCGTCGCGAAGCTTGAGCGGAAGGTCTCGGAGTACATCCGTTCGAACGTCTTCATCACAAGCTCCGGCATGCTGAACCCGACGCTGCTTCGCCACACGCTCGAGGTCACCACGCCCGAAAGGCTGCTGTTCTCGACCGACTACCCGTTCCAACGACCGAGCGAGGCCGAGATCGCACAGTTCCTGGGCGAGTTCGACGGTGTCGATCGAGAGAGGTTCGCAGAGGCGAACGCGCGGGCGCTCTTCCGCATCGAAGGACCGATCGGTTGAACCGGCCGCTACCTACGGAAGTTCGATGACGGTCATTCCCGGATGCGCGTGCGCGTCCATCGAGGCGAGCGCCGCCGGTGCTTCCTCGAGGCCGATCGTGCGGCCCACGAGCAGCGCGGGGTCGATCGCGCCGCTCGCGATGCGCTCCAGCATGGCGGGATAGTCGTGAGCGGCCATGCCGTGGCTGCCCAGGATCTCGAGCTCGCGCGCGATCACGAGGTCCATGGGCACGCCCGCGATCGCATTGCCACCCGTCATGAGCCCGACCTGCACGTGGCGCCCGCGCTTGCGGAGGCTGCGAATCGAGTTCTCGCACGTCGCCCTGCTGCCATAGGCGTCGAGGGAGAGCTGGGCACCGCCACCCGTCAGTTCGTGGACCACGGATGCGACGTCGCCGTCGCCGCGCACGGCGACAGCTCCCAGCCCTTCCGCGAGTGTCAGAGCGTCTGGTGACAGGTCGACGCCGATCACTTTTGCCCCGGCGGCGACGGCGATCATGATGGCCGAGAGGCCGACCCCGCCGCAGCCGTGCACGGCGACCCATTCGCCGGGCTGCAGCCGACCCTGGCTCATGACAGCACGGTAGGCGGTGGCGAAGCGGCAGCCGAGGGCCGCGGCAGCAACGAAGCCGAGGGTCTCCGGAAGGGCCACGAGGTTGGTGTCTGCCTCGGCGATGCCGACGAACTCCGCGAACGAGCCCCAGTGGCTGAAGCCGGGCTGCTCCTGGCGGTCGCAGACCTGCTGGTCACCGTTCTTGCACTGCTCGCACCGGCCACAGGCGCAGACGAACGGCACCGTGACGCGATCTCCCGGCCGCCAGCCGGTGACCTCCACGCCGACCGACTCGATCACACCAGCGAACTCGTGGCCCGGAACGTGCGGCAGCCGGATGCCGTCGTCGTGTCCCCTCCAGCCGTGCCAGTCACTTCGGCACAGGCCGGTGGCCCGCACCCGAATGACGGCCCCGCGTGGCCCGGGCGTGGGAGCGGGCACCTCGGTGAGTTGCGGCGCGGTGCCGAACTCGTGGAACAGAACGGCGCGCATCCGGTTCAGAACTTTCTCGTGAACGGCTCCGGCTTGCGCATGCGGATCAGCAGCAGCAGCGGCACGAGCACGTACGGTCCGTTGTAGAGCAGGAAGACGAGGGGGTTCGGCGTGCGCTCGGCGGCGCTGCCGAAGAACTCGACACCGAAGATCGGAATGGCCGTGAGGCTGATGATCATCGTCGCGTAGATCACCGAGTACAACTGGATCCAGTTCCAGCGCTTCACGAGCGCCAGGATGAGCAGCACGTAGAACGGCAGGTAGACGAAGGCGGAGGTTCCGCTGATGAACCTGAGCCAGACCGGGTGCGACTGGTACAGCGGGTCGAAGTTCGACGAGTACGTGTAGTTCCACTGCACCAGGATGTTGTGCGAATTCGCCACCTGGTCGAGCCCGAGTCCCTCGACCGAGTCACTGATGATGCAGGTGACGATGAAAATCGAGAAGATGCAGACGAAGAAGATGTCGATCGGTCGCTGGCGCAGCGGGAGAGAGGTCACGGCCTACATGTTAGCGAGCCGTGACGCGGCACCGCGTGTGATTCGCGCGCGAAATCGACCGAGGCGAGCGATCAGTTGAAGATTCGGATGCTGTCGCCGATCTTGAAAATCGGCGTGAGCAGCGCGAGGAACGGCCCGAGGATGCGCAGGAGGTAGACCAGCGCGGTCACGTGCAGCAGGTCGCCGACGAGGAAGAGCACGACGGCGATCGCCGCGAGCACGGCCGCCGACCGCAGCGCAGAGACGGTTGTGAGGAACAGGGCGGCGAAGCCGAGCGACGCCGCGACGATTCCGACGTCGACGATGAACGCGCCGAGGCGCGGGTTGGTGGCGAGGTGGGAGAGGCTCCAGGCCACAATGGCCACGACCCAGAGCAGGAGGAAGAGGCCTCCCGCGGCTGGCTTCGAAAGGTCACGCTTGTAGGTGGTCGCCTGGCTGCTCATGAGGAAATCCTAGCGCCAGCGCGGGGGAGGGGTGCGCAACGCAGGGCTACCTCGTGCCTATCCCGAGCCAATAAAAAGGAGTACGATCCAGTTTAATGTTGTCCGTCGAGGGAGAGGATGCCGATGTCGAACGATGAGGCGCATCGCGCTCGAGCTGTGCGGCCAGTCTCGATCGTCGCGAGCGGCACGGACTCGCTGCTCGACTCCCTGCCGGTCGCGAGCGGGCGTGCCCGCACCCGCCAGCTGCTGAAGGCCAAGGGCGTTCGCGTGCTGAGGCTGTCGTTCGACGCCGGGCAGGTGCTCGGGGACCGCATCGAGAGTGCGGCCATGCTCGTCCAGACCCTTCGCGGCAGAGTCACCCTGAGCGTCGCCGGCGAAGACATCGACATGCCCGCGGGTGCAATCGTGCACCTCGAGCGCGAGCTACCGCACTCCTTCGCGGCGGTCGAGGCGTCACACCTCATGATCACCCTGCTCGGGCCGAGGCTCGCTCGACCTCGCGCGACGAGCCATGCTCCCGAGCTATCCCATCCGATGCTGGCCGTGGGCTCGAATGGGCGGCGAAGCGTCGCGGGTGGCGAGCACGTAGCGCAGAGCGAGTGGGCGGCACGCAACCTCGTGCTGGCGGCCTCCGGTGCGAATGCCGTGGCGCTGGATGCGATCACACGTCGCCACGGGGAGCTGTTGGGTCAGCTCGCAGCCAGGACCGCTCGGCTGCTCGATCTGCTTGCGGCGGAAACCGCTGCGGACTCCGCCCGGCACGACCTTGTCGCTTGGGCCCACGAGGCGCTCCTGCCTCAGCTCGAACTCGAGGCCGAGGTGCTGTACCCGCTCGTCCCATTCCGTACACGGGCGCTCGTCGCCACGCTTCGCCAGCAGCTCGACGGCGTCATCGCGGCGGTGGAGCGGCTCGCGACGCAGCACGGCTCGGTCGCGTTCGACGTGGCTGCATCCGCGGTAGCCCTTCGCGTGAGCGTCGGACGGCACCTGACCGTCGAGGCGGAGCAGTTGTTGCCGACCCTCGCTATCGCGGCGGGGGAGCCGTTGGCGCTTCTATGGCGCCGCATGGACGAGTCGATCGCCGTGCCGCTCGGGGCCTAGGAGGGCCTGCTACGAGAGCAGCTCGAGCGCCGCGTCGTGCAGCAGCCCGTTGCTTGCCAGCGCTGAGCCGTGCCACGGCCCCGCGTCGCCGCTCACGGCGGTGAAGCGACCGCCTGCCTCCTGCACGATCGGCATGAGCGCGGCGATGTCCCACGGCATCATCTCGAGTTCGCCCGCGATCTCGACGAGGCCCTCGGCCACCATCATGTACGGCCACATGTCGCCGTAGTCGCGCGTGCGCCAGGCTCGCCGCGAGAGCTCGAGGTAGCCGTCGAGCTTGCCGGCCTCCTCCCACCGGGTGATGCCGCTGCAACTGGTCGAGGCGTCCGCGAGCCGCGAGACCCTGGACACGTGGATGCGGCGCTCCTGCTGCGAAGGACCGGTCGCGCCGGGGCGCGGGACCGCCTCACTCGCGTGCGCCCCGCATCCGGATGCCGCCCACCAACGCCTGCCCAGGGCCGGAGCGCTGACCACGCCCACTACCGGAACGCCATCGACGGCGAGCGAGATGAGGGTGGCCCAGACGGGCACGCCGCGCACGTAGTTCTTGGTGCCGTCGATCGGATCGAGGATCCACTGACGGTTCGATTCACCCTCGGTGCCGAACTCCTCGCCGAGGATGGAGTCGCCCGGTCGGCTGTCGCCGAGGGCCGCCCGCAGGGCATTCTCGACGGCCTTGTCTGCATCGGAGACCGGAGACATGTCGGGCTTGGTCGTGACGACGAGGTCGCTCGCTCGGTAACGATCCATCGAGATCGCATCGGCCATGTCGGCGAGTTCGCGTGCGAGGCTGAGGTCGGACTGAAGCGTGTAGTCGGTCACCCCACAAGGGTAGCGGCGGGAGAAACGTTCCCGCGGCGGGGGACATGAACCCCGCCGCGAGACGGTTTCTCCCGCCACCGGGTCGGGACGGCTAGGACGAGAGGGACGCCAGCATTCGCTGGAAGGAGTCGAGGCGCAGCGTGCCGACCTCGCCGAGCTCGCCCGCTTCCACCCGCTCCATGATCGCGCAGTCGGGGGAGTCGGGCAGGTGGGTGCACCCGCGCGGGCAGTCCTCGGCGATGGCGGCGAGGTCGGTGAACGACTTCAGAATGTTCTCGGGATTGACGTGGCCGAGTCCGAAGGAGCGTACGCCCGGGGTGTCGATGATCCAGCCGTCGCCGACCCGATACGAGATGGTGGATGACGAGGTGTGCCGGCCGCGACCGGTCACCGTGTTGACCCTGCCGATCGCGCGATTGGCCGAGGGCACGAGCGCATTGACCAGGGTCGATTTGCCGACCCCCGAGTGGCCTACGGCGACGGTGCTGTGGCCACCGAGGAGTGCGGCGATCTCCTGGGTTGGCACCGCTCCGGCGGCGCTCGTGACGATGCGGATGTCGAGCCCGGCGAAGTTCGCCAGGAACTCTGCCGGGTCGGCCAGGTCGGTCTTCGTGACGCAGAGGATGGGCGCGATCCCGGCGTCGAAAGCGGCAACGAGGTAGCGGTCCACGAGCCGCGGTCTCGGCTCCGGATTGGCCGCCGCAACGACGATGAGCATCTGGTCGGCGTTGGCGACGATGATTCGTTCGACCTCATCCGTGTCGTCGGCACTGCGCCGCAGCACCGTCGTGCGCGGCTGGATGCGCACGATGCGAGCGAGGCTGCCCTCGTCGCCGCTCGTGTCGCCCACGAGGTCGACCAGATCGCCGGTGACGATGGGTTTCTTGCGCAGCTCGCTCGCCCTCGACGCGGTGGCCTCGTGCTCATCCGGACCGTTCTCGCCCACGAGGACCGAATAGCGCCCGCGGTCGACCGTCAGCACCCTGCCCGTGACCGCGTCGTTGTGCTCGGGGCGGATCTTGGTGCGCGCGCGGTTGCCCTTGGGGTTCGGCCTGGTGCGGGCCTCGTAGTCGGCGTACTTGTCGTCGTCTTCGTCGTCCGTGTCGCCCAGCCAGCTCATGCGCCGCAGCAGCCCGTCGTCGTTGGAGCGGCCATCGCGCTAGAAGATGCTGAGCGGATCGGAATTGCCGCTCGTCACAATGCCACTCACCAGGCCCCGCCACAGCTGCGGGAACTCGGGCAGCGTCTTCGCGGTCGTGGCGATGTCGTCGATCTCGACGCCGGGGGTCACGAGGCCGATGATCGCGCCGGCCGTGGCCATGCGGTGGTCCTCATAGCTGTGCCACAGTCCACCGTGCAGAGCGGCGGGGCGGATGATCAGGCCGTCCTCGGTCTCGGTCACGTCACCACCGAGAGCGTTGATCTCCGTGGCGAGCGCAGCGAGCCTGTCTGTCTCGTGGCCACGAAGGTGAGCGATGCCGGTGAGCACCGTTTCGCTGTCGGCCAGCGCAGCGAGCGCCGCGACTGTCGGTGCCAATTCGCTCGCATTGTCTAGACGGATGCCGTGCACAGTTCCCGTGCCCCGCACCGTGAGCTCGCCCACGCCGGCTCCGGTCTCGGTGAACGACACGGTGCCGCCCATGCTCTCGAGGATCTCGGCCATGCGCGCACCCACCTGGGTCGTCTTCGTTGGCCAGCCGGCGACGGTCACGGAGCCACCCGCGACGAGCGCCGCGGCCAGGAACGGCCCGGCATTGGAGAGGTCGGGCTCGATGTCGACGTCGATACCGGCGATGGGGCCCGGTGTGATGAGCCAGCGCCCCGGCTCCGAGGTGTCCACCTGCACGCCGCGCGCGGCGAGGGTCGCCACGGTCATCTCGATGTGCGCCTCGCTCGGCACGTGGTCGCCGCTGAGGCGCAGGGTGAGTCCCCTGGTGAAGCGAGCGCCCACGAGCAGCAGGCTCGAGATGAACTGGCTCGAGCTTGAGGCATCCACCTCGAGCTCGCCCCCCTCGATCGCGCCGGTGCCGTAGAGGCTGAACGGGAGGCGACCGCGGCCGTCGTCGGTCACGTCGACGCCGAGTGCGCGCAGCGAGTCGATGGTGGGACGCATGGGTCGCTTGCGGGCACTCGGGTCTCCGTCGAAGGCGACCGGTCCGAGTGCGAGGGCGGCGACGGGAGGCAGAAAGCGCATCACGGTGCCGGCGAGGCCGCAGTCGATCGTCGTTCCGCCGCTCAGTTCTGCGGGGGTGACGAGCAGGTCGGGCCCGTACTTGCCCGCACCGGGCACCTCGACGATGGAGGTGCCGAGCTCCTTGAGCCCCTGCACCATGAGAGCCGAGTCGCGTGAGTGCAGCGGTGCACGCAGCGTGGAGGGCGAGTCGGCGAGGGCGGCGAGGACGAGTTCGCGATTGGTCAGCGACTTCGATCCCGGGAGCGACAGGCTCGATGTGAGCGGCCCGGTTGCGACCGGCGCAGCCCAGGGACCGGGGTCGACCTCGAGCACGAGATCGTCGTTCTCGTATGGGTCGAACTCCGGCTTGGAATAACGGGAAACTAGCATCGGTTACCAGAGTATCGGCACTTGAGGTGATGGGGAGTAAAGCGTGGAGTTACTGCTTGAGCGACCGCTCAGCCACGGCGCGGCGCGCGCCAGCCTGGGCGAAGTAAGCTTGGCGCCGATGACGACTTCCAGTACCAAGACGTCCCCTTCGGACGCCGCACGCGACCTGTTCGAAGAACAGGCCATCCCGTTCATGGATCAGCTCTATGCCGCGGCGATGCGCATGACGCGCAACCCCTCCGACGCGTCCGACCTCGTGCAAGACACCTTCGTCAAGGCCTACGCGGCCTTCGGGCAGTTCCAGCAGGGCACGAACCTCAAGGCCTGGCTGTACCGCATCCTCACGAACACGTTCATCAACGGGTACCGCAAGAACCAGCGGAACCCCTACCAGGGCACGATCGACGAGCTCGAGGACTGGCAGCTCGGCGGAGCGGAGTCGGTCACCCAGGGCCGCTCGACGCGTTCGGCCGAGGCGGAGGCGATCGATCACCTGCCCGACAGCGACGTCAAGGACGCGCTTCAGTCGATTCCCGAAGACTTTCGTATGGCGGTGTACTTCGCCGACGTGGAGGGCTTCTCCTATCAGGAGATCGCCGACATCATGAAGACTCCGGTGGGAACAGTGATGAGCCGACTGCACCGTGGCAGGCGGATGCTGCGGGAACTCCTGGCCGAGTACGCCCAGGAGCGCGGAATCGCGACCGCCGGGAGTCAGAAATCGTCCGGGAGCAAAAAATGACCGATTGCGGTTGCGACAAGGCGAAGGCCGAGCTGGAGGAGTACCTCCACAACGAACTGACCAAGGCGGATGCGGCGGACATCGCCGAGCACATGGCCGGTTGCCCGGACTGCGAGACCGAGCTCAAGGTGGGACTCGTGCTCACCCAGGCGGTGCAGCGGGCCTGCAAGGAGACCGCACCTGAGGATCTGCGTGCGCAGGTGCTGCTCCGTTTACGCGAGATCCAGGCCACGCACTAAGCGCTGCTGCTCGGGCGTACTGATCGGGTTGAGTAGGGCGGGTTGAGTAGGCCGACCGCGGCCGTATCGAAACCCAGTGCCGGACAGGGGTTTCGATACGCTCGTTCCTCGCTACTCAACCCGCCTATGCGGGCCGAGTAGCGAGGGAGAGAAGCCCTACAGCGTGAGCGCCTTCTCGATCAGCTCGACCTGTTCCTTCGCGCTGCGCTTCGTCGATCCGGTCGCGGGCGATGCGGATGCCGGGCGCGAGGCGACCGAGATCGCCCGCTCCTTGTAGTTGCGAGCCAACTCGAGGCAGATGAACGGCCAGGCTCCCTGGTTCTCCGGTTCCTCCTGCGCCCACATGAGCTCGGCGTTCGGGTACTGCGAGAGAACCGAGACGAGCTCGCGCAGCGGCATCGGGTAGTACTGCTCGACCCGCACGAGAGCGATCTCCTTCTGCTCCCGCTTGTCGCGTTCGGCGAGCAGGTCGTAATGCAGCTTGCCGGCGTGGAGCACGACGCGCTTGACCGCGGCCTTGTCGGTGATCGTGGCATCATCGATGATCGGCTCGAACCTGCCGTTCGTGAAGTCGGCGATCTCGCTCGTCGCGCCGCGCAAACGCAGCATCGCCTTCGGCGTGAAGACGATGAGCGGGCGGCGGGGCCGCTGGTACGCCTGGCGGCGCAGCAGGTGGAAATAGGATGCCGGAGTCGACGGCCTCGCGACCGTCATGTTGTTCTCCGCACAGAGCTGCAGATACCGCTCGATGCGAGCGGAGGAGTGGTCAGGACCCTGCCCTTCGTAGCCGTGCGGCAACAGCAGCACGACACTGGAGCGCTGCCCCCACTTCTGCTCCGCGCTGGAGATGAATTCGTCGACGATGATCTGGGCGCCGTCGGCGAAGTCACCGAACTGGGCCTCCCACAGCACGAGCGCGTCGGCGCGTTCCACCGAGTAGCCGTATTCGAAGCCCATGGCCGCGTACTCGCTGAGCAGCGAGTCGTAGATCCAGAAGCGGCCCTGATTGTCGCTGAGATTGCCGAGCGGCAGCCACTCCTGCCCGTTGACACGATCGTGCAGGATGGCGTGGCGCTGCACGAAGGTACCTCGCCTCGTGTCCTGCCCGGCCATCCGCACCGGGGTGCCCTCGAGCAGCAGTGAACCGAGCGCCAGCAGCTCCGCGAAGGCCCAGTCGATCGAGCCGCTGCGGCTCATCTCGACGCGCTTCTTGAGCAGCGCCTGCAGCTTCGGGTGCACGCTGAAGCCGGCGGGCGGGTTGTCGTGCGCGTTGCCGACGAGGGTGATGACGTTCTCGCTCACGGCGGTCGACATCGGTTCGCCCTGCGCGTCGTCCTGCTGGGATGCCGGGCGCTCCAGGTCGGCGACGGCGTTGGAGTCCTGCACGACGATCGGCATGGACGCCGTCTGCGCCGCGTGGGTCTCGGCGAAGGCGCGCTCCAGTCGATCCTGGAAGTCCTGGTGCGCCGAGTTGTACTCCTCCTCGGTGATGTCACCGCGGCCGACGAGTGCCTCGGTGTACAGCGTGCGCACGCTGCGCTTGGCCTCGATGAGGTTGTACATGAGCGGCTGGGTCATCGAGGGATCGTCGCCCTCGTTGTGACCGCGCCTGCGGTAACAGATGAGGTCGATCACGATGTCGCGGTGGAACTGCTGGCGGTACTCGAAGGCGAGCTCCGCGACCCGCACGACCGCCTCGGGGTCGTCACCGTTCACGTGGATGATCGGGGCCTGGATCGACTTGGCGACGTCCGTGGAGTAGACCGAGGTGCGGCCCTCGCTCGGCGGCGTCGTGAATCCGACCTGGTTGTTGATGTTGACGTGCACGGTGCCGCCGGTGCGGTACGCGCGCAACTGCGACATCTGCAGGATCTCGGCGACGATTCCCTGGCCGGCCATGGCGGCGTCACCGTGGATCATCACCGGCAGCACACTGAAGGTACCGATCGGCTTGCGATCCTGCTTGGCGCGCACGATGCCCTCCATCACGCCGTCGACCGCCTCGAGGTGTGAGGGGTTAGCGGCCAGGTAGACCGGGATCTGCTCGCCATTGGCACCCGTGAAGGTGCCCTCGGTGCCGAGGTGGTACTTGACGTCACCGGAGCCCTGCACGGTGCGGGGGTCCTGCGTTCCCTCGAACTCGCGGAAGATCTGGCCGTAGGTCTTGCCGGCGATGTTGGTGAGCACGTTGAGACGGCCGCGATGCGCCATGCCGATGACGACCTCGTCGAGCTCCGCCTCCGCCGCACCCTGCAGCAGGGCATCCAGAAGGGCGATCGT
>DATNBR010000009.1:0-3592 GCA_035571875.1 Lacisediminihabitans sp.
GCACCTCGATGCCGAGCAGCCCGCCCTCGCCGCGGTGCAGCACTCCGCTCACCGTCCCGACGTCGCGCACCGCCCCGCCCGACTGCAGCTCCACGATGGTGCCGCTGTCGCGCTCGCTGATCAGCGCGGACCCACTCTTCAACCGCACGACAGACCATGGCGCAGCGAGCCCCTGCGCGAGAACGGTCGGCGTTCCGACGGGTTGCACTGGGCCGGCGCTCGCCGTGGGCGTGGCCAGGGGCGAAGCGGGGGAATGCGGTGCCGTGACGGTCGGCGCTGGCTCGCTCGTGCATCCGGTCAGCGTGAGCACGGGTACCAGCATGAGCGCGGCCATGGCAAACGCGGTCGTCTTTCGTCTCGACATCGCTCCCCTTCCGGCCCTCTCGTGCGCACCTGCCGCGCCGACAAGGAACGCGGGCATTCGGTGCGTGACTCGCCCCTCGCTCAAGCCTCCCGGCTGCAGCGCGCTTTCACAACCCTCCGGGCACTCCCGCTCGCCGACGACACCAAGAAGGCTCAGTCGCGCCGCGTGCCCACCTGAAAGATGTTCTTCGAGGGCGGCGGCGACTGGATGGCCGTGACATCGGTCACGATCGACGCCCCCGCCACGAAGTCCAGCAGTTCGTCGCCCGCCACGACCTTCGACGGATGCGGACCGCCGGCGAGCAGTCGCGGCAGCCACTCGAGCGGAAGCTCGCCCACCGAGCCGACGAGCACGATGTTGCCGAAGCGGCGCCCCTTGAGGATCTGCGTCTCGGCGAGCGCGGCGACGTGTCCGGTTGCAGCGAGGATGGTGGCGGCCTGACCACGAGCGAAGGCGAGGCCCGGTCCGTCGGCGATGTTCGCGACGACGACCCCGTTCGGCTTCAACAGCGTGACCACCTGGCGGTAGAACTCGATGCTCGTCACGTGCGCCGGCGTGCGTGCGCCGCTGAACACATCCACCACCACGAGGTCGACCGCGCCATGCAACCCCGCGGGCAGCCGCTCGAGCACCTCGCGCGCATCGCCGTGCCGCACTCGGATCGAGGCCTGCTTCGACCACGGCAGCTCAGCGCGCACGAGGTCGACGAGCTCCGTTTCGAGCTCGATCACCTGCTGGCGAGAGCCCGGCCGGGTGGCCTCGATGTAGCGGGGGAGGGTCAGCGCGCCGGCCCCGAGGTGCACGGCGGTGATGGGGCCATCCGACAACTGGTCGATCACGTGGCCGATGCGTTGCACGTACTCGAAGAACAGCTGGCTCGGGTCCTCGAGGTTCACGTGTGACTGGGGTGTGCCGTCGACCACGAGCGTGAATGCACCGGAGACCCAGCGGTCGGGTTCGATGACCGCGCGATATCCGCTGTGCCCCAGTTGAACCGACGGATGCTGTGCTGGCGGTTGTGGGCTCACCCTCCGATCATCCCCCATATCCACACGTGCTTTCGCTCGCGAGAACCGAACCTGACCCACTCGACCGACGATGCGCTCCTTTGTGAACGATGCGCCCGCCACAGCGGCCGCATCGTTGACGGGGAGCCGCGTCGTCGCCCGCTACGCCAACGCGGGGAGGCCTGACGCGGCCCCGAAACTGGACGAACGCCGGGTTTATACTCGCTTTTTCGGAATTGGTCAAGAAACGAGTGGACAACGGCGTTTCGTCGGCCTATAGTTGTTCTTTGCGCTCCCAGGATATCTTTGCCTTCATATTGCGGTCGGCTGCGCGTGCCAGGACGGTTCAGTCCTCTGGCATATCCCTATGAGGTTCTGGCGAGCCGAGTCATCCATATATCACCGACTGTAACCGGGCTTGTCGAGAGCCCCCGGAGGTTATTTCCTTGGCTGCTGCGCGCAACGCATCCACCACACAATCCAAGTCTCCCAAGAACGGTCGCTCCGCTGAGCGGCTCTCGTTCGCCAAGATCACCGACACCCTCACGGTTCCCGATCTTCTGGCGCTGCAGACCGAGAGCTTCGACTGGCTGGTCGGCAACGACATCTGGAAGGAACGGGCTGCCGCAGCGAAGGCCGAGGGTCGTCAAGACCTTCCCTCGCTGACCGGTCTCGAGGAGATCTTCGAAGAGATCTCTCCGATCGAAGACCTCGGTGAGACGATGCAGCTCTCGTTCACCAACCCCTTCCTCGAAGAGAAGAAGTACTCGATCGACGAGTGCAAGGAGAAGGGCAAGACCTACGCCGCGCCTCTCTACGTCGAGGCCGAGTTCATGAACCACCTCACGGGTGAGATCAAGACCCAGACCGTGTTCATGGGCGACTTCCCGCTGATGACCCCGAAGGGCACCTTCGTCATCAACGGCACCGAGCGCGTCGTCGTGTCGCAGCTCGTCCGTTCCCCCGGTGTGTACTTCGACCGTGCGCAGGAGAAGACGTCCGACAAGGACATCTACTCCGCTCGCATCATCCCGAGCCGCGGCGCCTGGCTCGAGTTCGAGATCGACAAGCGCGACCAGGTCGGCGTTCGCATCGACCGCAAGCGCAAGCAGTCGGTCACCGTGTTCCTCAAGGCCCTCGGCCTCACGAGCGAAGAGATCCTGGAGGAGTTCAAGGGCTTCGCGTCGATCGAGCTCACGCTCGAGAAGGACAGCATCCTCACCAAGGAGGAGGCTCTCAAAGACATCTACCGCAAGCTGCGTCCGGGCGAGCAGGTTGCCGCCGAGGCCGCGCGTGCGCTGCTCGACAACTTCTACTTCAACCCGAAGCGCTACGACCTCGCGAAGGTCGGCCGTTACAAGATCAACCGCAAGCTCGGCATCGACGAGCCGCTGACGAACTCGGTGCTGAGCCGTGAGGACATCCTCGCGACCATCAAGTACCTCGTCGCGCTGCATGACGAGCAGAGCACGATCAAGGGCGTTCGCGACGGCAAGCCGGTCGACATCCGTCTCGACGTGGACGACATCGACCACTTCGGCAACCGCCGCATCCGTGCCATCGGTGAGCTCATCCAGAACCAGGTGCGCACCGGTCTCTCCCGCATGGAGCGCGTCGTCCGCGAGCGCATGACCACGCAGGACATCGAGGCGATCACCCCGCAGACCCTGATCAACGTGCGCCCCGTCGTCGCCGCGATCAAGGAGTTCTTCGGCACCTCGCAGCTGTCGCAGTTCATGGACCAGAACAACCCGCTCGCGGGTCTGACCCACAAGCGCCGGCTGAACGCGCTCGGCCCCGGTGGTCTGTCGCGTGAGCGTGCCGGCGTCGAGGTGCGAGACGTTCACCCATCGCACTACGGACGCATGTGCCCGATCGAGACGCCAGAAGGCCCGAACATCGGTCTGATCGGTTCGCTCGCATCGTTCGCGCGCATCAACTCCTTCGGCTTCATCGAGACGCCGTACCGCCGCGTCATCGACGGCAAGGTCAGCGAGAAGATCGACTACCTCACCGCCAGCGAGGAAGACGAATTCGTGGTCGCACAGGCCAACGCGCCGCTCACCAAGGACTTCCGCTTCGCGGAGCCCCGCGTGCTCGCCCGCAAGAAGGGCGGAGAGGTCGACCTCTTCCCCATCGAGGACATCGGCTACATGGATGTCTCCCCGCGCCAGATGGTGTCGGTCGCGACCTCGCTCATCCCGTTCCTCGAGCACGACGA
>DATNBR010000010.1:0-18427 GCA_035571875.1 Lacisediminihabitans sp.
ACAGGCCGGCCTCGGTGGGCAGCGGCGGTACCTCCGGTTTGAACGGCTGCGTGAGCGCCGCGGCCGACACCTCGCCGAGCGCCTCGATGTCCAGGGCCCCCCGTGAGCCGATGTGCTCGACGCGGCCCCAGACCTGGGCCGGGCAGAACTCCGAGTTCGGGCAGCGCAGGTCGACGTCGCCCTCCTTCGCCGGCGCGAGCTTCGTGCCGCACACCGGGCAGTTCTCCGGCATGACGAACTCGCGCTCGGTTCCGTCACGCAGCTCGACGACCGGGCCGAGCACCTCGGGGATGACGTCGCCGGCCTTGCGCAGCACGACCGTGTCGCCGATCAGCACGCCCTTCGCCTTCACCACGTCCTGGTTGTGCAGGGTGGCCTGGCGCACCTCGCTGCCGGCAACACGCACCTTCTCCATCACCGCGAACGGAGTCACCCGGCCGGTGCGGCCGACGCTGACGACGATGTCGAGGAGCTTCGTGTTCACCTGCTCCGGCGGGTACTTGTACGCGATCGCCCAGCGTGGCGCCCGGCTCGTGGCACCGAGTTCCTCGTGCAGTGCGAGTTCGTCGACCTTGACGACGATGCCGTCGATCTCGTGCTCGACGCTGCCGCGATTCTCACCGAAGTACTCGATGAACTCCGATGCCTCCGTGGCGGTCTTCAGCACGCGATAGTGACTGCTCGTCGGCAGACCCCACTCTTTGAGCAGCGCGTAGGTCGCCGACTGCGAATCGACGGGTGGGTTCGCCCAGGCGCCGATGCCGTGCACCAGCATGCTCAGGCGCCCCAGTCGCCTGTACATGCGATCGAGCTGCGCCTGGCTCTTGTTCTCCTTGACCTGGCGCAGGCTCCCGGATGCCGCGTTCCGCGCGTTCGCGAACACGCGCTCGCCCGCCGCGACCTGGTCGGCGTTGAGCTGCTCGAAGATCGCCGACTCGAAGAAGACCTCGCCGCGAACCTCGACTATGGGCGGATGCCCTGTGCCGGACAGTCGCGTTGGGATGCTCTTCACGTGCGCGATGTTCTCCGTCACGTCTTCGCCGACGACGCCGTCGCCGCGCGTCGCGGCCGTCGTGAGCAGACCGTTCTCGTAGCGCAGATTGATGGCGAGGCCGTCGATCTTGAGCTCACAGAGGTAGTCGACCCTGCGGCCGGAATTGCGCTCGACCTTGGCCGCCCACTCCTCGAACTCCTCGATGGAGAAGACGTTGTCGAGGCTGAGCATCCGTTCGGCGTGCCGCACCGGGGCGAACAGGGTGGAGTCGGCGCGACCGCCCACGGTCTGGGTCGGTGAATCCTGGCTCTGCAGTTCGGGGAACAGCCGCTCGAGCTCCTCGAGCCTGCGGATCATGAGGTCGTACTCGGCGTCGCTCACGAGCGTCTCGTCGCGCTCGTAGTACGCGTCGCGCAGCTCGAGGATGCGCGTGGTCAACTCCGCGGCCTCAGCGCCGGCCTGCTCCAGGGACAGCTGCTCGGTTTCGCTGGTCGACTGGGCCTCACCGGCTTCGTCTGAATTGTCCGCGCTCTCGGTCTTTGCCACCTCATAAGCCTATTCCGCGGGTCCGACGTTCGAACCGAGCGGTTGTGCCGCTTGACTGACGATGCGGGGTTCAGTCAACGTTGCGGCCGCCACAGCGGCGGCACCGTTGACAGAAACGCGCATCGTCGCTCAGCATCGCCACGGCGGGGCACGGCGGATGCGGGCGAGCGGCAGGAGGGGCGCAGCGAGGGACTCGGTCAGGCGTCGACGGGGACGGCGCTCACTGTGGCGTCGATCGTGCACTGCCCGAGCACGCGGGTGCCGATGTAGATGACGGCGGTCTGCCCGGTCGAGACGCCGTTGATCGGGTTCTCCGGCGTGATCACGAGTTCGCCGTCGCGCACCACCGCGGTCGCGGGCACCGGTTCGGAGTGGGCGCGCACCTGCACGTGGCAGGCGAACGGGGTTTCGGAGTCGAGGGGAGGCTGCCCCGCCCAGCTGAAGCGGCGCCCGGAGAGCCGCGCGAGATCGAGTGCCTCTCGCGGACCGACGACGACCTCGTTGCTCGACGGCTTGACCTCGAGCACGAACCGCGGGCGGCCATCCGGGCTGGGAACGCCCAGGTTCAGGCCCTTGCGCTGACCGATCGTGAACGCGGTCGCACCCTCGTGGCTTCCGACGACCTCGCCGGAACGATCGCGGATGACGCCCTTTTCTGCGCCCACCCGCTCGGCCAGCCAGCCTCGAGTGTCGCCATCCGGGATGAAGCAGATGTCGTGGCTGTCGGGCTTCGAGGCGACGCTGAAGCCGCGTGCGGCGGCCTCGGCGCGCACCTCGGCCTTCGAGGGCGTCGCGCCGAGAGGGAACATGCTGTGCGCGAGTTGCTCGGCGGTGAGCACGCCGAGCACGTAGGACTGGTCTTTGGCCCAGGCGGCTGCCCGGTGCAGCTCAGGATGGCCGTCGGCATCCGTCACGATGCTCGCGTAGTGGCCCGTCGCAACGGCGTCGAAGCCGAGGTCGAGCGCCTTCTCCAGCAACGCGGCGAACTTGATGCGCTCATTGCAGCGCATGCACGGATTGGGCGTGCGTCCGGCCGCGTACTCCGCGATGAAGTCGTCGACGACGTCGAGCTTGAAGCGCTCGGAGAAGTCCCAGACGTAATACGGGATGCCGATGATGTTGGCCGCCCGCTGCGCGTCCATCGAGTCTTCGATGGTGCAGCATCCGCGACTGCCGGTGCGCAGGGTGCCCGGCATGCGGCTGAGAGCGAGGTGAACCCCGACCACCTCGTGGCCGGCGTCGACGGCGCGCGCGGCGGCCACGGCGGAGTCGACCCCGCCACTCATCGCCGCCAAAACCTTCACCGGTCAAGTGTACGCGGGCCGCCCGCACCGCCCGCACCGCCCGGTCCGCCCGCCGCCCGGCGCGCATCCGTTGTTTCGGAAATTCAGGACTGTGGTCCCCAGGCCGCTGTCGATCGCACCGATCGCGGGCCCCGTGAAGCCAATGTCCTGAATTTCCGAAACCCCCGAGCTCAACGCCATCCCCAATGAAGGCATTACGGTGCCCGACTCCCGAAGTTCCGGGGAGGAATGAGCGCCACGTCCCCGATTGCCTTCATTTGGGACGCGCAGGGTGCACGACGGCCGGAGCGGGCAAAGGGCGCGGTCAGCGGGTCACGTCGCGGGCGGCGTAGCCGGCGCGGGCGGCGCGGGCGACGGCATCGGGCAGCGCCGCGAGAAAAGCATCGACATCGTCGACCGTGGTGCTGTGCCCGACGGTGATGCGCAGCGCGCCGAGGGCCTCCTCCTCGCTCAGCCCCATGCCGAGCAGCACGTGCGATGCCTCCGGTATGCCCGCCTGGCAGGCCGAGCCGGTGCTCACGGAGACGCCGGCGGCATCCAGCAGGAACAGCAGCGAGTCACCCTGACAGCCGGGAAAGGTGAAGTGCACGTTGTTGTCGACCCGCTCCACGGGGTCACCGCGAAGCACCGCGCCCGGGACGGCGGCCCGCACGCCCTCGATGATGCGATCGCGAAGCGGCAGCAGCGAGGCCATCGGATGCTGCGCCGCGACCCCGAAGCCGACGGCGGCGGGCGCATCCTGGGTTCCCGATCGCACCTGGCGCTGCTGCCCGCCCCCGTGGATGAGCGGCACCACGGTCGAGGCTCGGGACAGCGCGAGCGCCCCGATGCCGAGCGGGCCGCCGATCTTATGGGCCGAGACGCTGAGCGCGGCGAGCCCCGATGCGGCGAAGTCGATCGGCAGGTGCCGATAGGCCGAGACCGCGTCGGCGTGCACCGGGATGCCGTGCGCCGCCGCGAGCGCGACGACCTCGGCGACGGGCTGGATCGTTCCCACCTCGTTATTGGCCCACAGCAGCGTGACGAGCGCCACGTCGTCCGGATGCTCGAGCGCAGCCGCGAGCGCATCGAGCGACACGCGGCCGAGAGCATCGACCGGTACCCACTCGATGACGGCACCCTCGTAGCGCTCCAGCCACTCGACCGTGTCGACCGTGGCGTGGTGCTCCCCAAGCGGGACGAGGATGCGGGGGCGGGGGCTCGATACGGTCGCAGAGCGACCCACTCGACCAGGGTCCAGCGCAGAGCGACCTACTCGACCAGCGTCCACCGCAGAGCGACCCACTCGAGCAACGGAGGTGTTCCGAGCCCAATACAGCCCCTTGATCGCGAGATTCACCGACTCCGTGCCACCGGAGGTGAAGACGACCTCGATCGGATCGCAGCCCAGCGAAGCGGCGACCTGCTCGCGGGCTTCCTCCAGCATCCGCTTGGCATTCTGCCCCTGGCTATGGATCGATGAGGGGTTGCCCACGAGATCGAGCGCCTCGATGTAGGCGGCCCGCGCCCGGGGCAGCATGGGCGTCGTCGCGGCGTGGTCGAGGTAGACCGCCATGCAACCCTCCCCGCGCCCGTGGCGAGCCGACGCTCGCGCAGTCATTACTCTAGAACGCATGCCTGAAGCCGATCTCGCCGCGAACGAGCACGACCCGCTGCGCGATCTCGGCGTGAAGGTGGACGGCGACGGCGGACGCATCCGGGTGTACTCGGCGAACGCGACCTCGATCGAGCTGTGCCTGCTCAACGACAACGACCCGGACTGGGTCTCCGAGCGAGTGCAGTTGAGCAAGGATGCCCATGACGTCTGGTCGGGCACCTCGCCGAACCTCCTGCCCGGCGCCCACTACTCGCTGCGGGCCGACGGACCGCTCTCCCCCGCCAACCGCTTCGACCCCACTCTGCACCTGCTCGACCCTTACGCCCGCGGCCTCGCGCGCACCGCCACCGGCGAATGGCGCTCCTACGTGCAGGACGACAGCTTCGACTGGGCCGGCGTGAGCAAACCGAGCATCCCGCTCGACCACACCGTCATCTATGAGGCGCATGCGAAAGGCATCTCCAAGCTCAACCCCGCCGTGCCCGAGGAACTGCGCGGCACCTACGCGGGTCTCGCTCACGACACGGCGATCGCCTACCTCAAGGATCTCGGCGTCACCGCCATCCAGCTCCTGCCCGTGCACCAGTTCGTGAGCGAGCAGCGACTGATCAAGCAGGGCCTCACCAACTACTGGGGCTACAACACGCTGAACTTCTTCACTCCGCACGCGGCCTACGCCTCCCGTTCCGCCCAGTTCGGCGGCACCGGTGCCGTGCTGCGCGAGTTCAAGGGCATGGTGCGCCTGCTGCACGACGCCGGCATCGAGGTGATTCTCGACGTCGTCTTCAACCACACGGCAGAGGAGGGCGTCGACGGCCCCACCTCGAGCCTGCGCGGCCTCGACAACGCGAGCTACTACCGGCAGGACGCCAAGGGCAACTACATCGACGTGACCGGATGCGGCAACACCGTGAACTTTGCGTCTCCCGTTTCGCAGCGCCTTGTGCTCGACTCGCTGCGCTACTGGGCCAATGAGGTGCAGGTCGACGGCTTCCGCTTCGACCTGGCCGTGACGCTCGGGCGCGACGCCTCCGTGCAATTCGACCCGAAGCATCCGCTGCTCGAAGCGATCATCACCGACCCCCAGCTCGCCGGCGTCAAGATGATCGCCGAGCCGTGGGACGTCGGCATGGGCGGATGGCAGGTGGGCGGCTTCCCGAACGGATGGTCGGAGTGGAACGACGACTACCGCGATCGCGTGCGCAACTTCTGGCTCACCGATATCGCCGCCGCTCGCGAACACGGCTCCGCTCCGATCGGCATCGGCCAGCTCGCGTCGAAGCTCGCCGGCTCTGCCGGTACCTTCTCGCAGGAGCGTGGGCCGCTCGCGAGCGTCAACTTCATCACCGCGCACGACGGCTTCACGGCGGCCGATCTCGTCTCGTACAACCAGAAGCACAATCTCGGCAACGGCGAGAACAACCGCGACGGCACGGACAACAACCACTCTTTCAACCATGGCGTGGAGGGGCAGAGCCACGACCCCGGCATCATCGCCGCGCGTGAGAAGGCGATTCGCAACCTGCTCGGCACGCTGCTGCTCTCCGCCGGGTTGCCAATGATCACGGCGGGCGACGAGTTCGGTCGCACGCAGCACGGCAACAACAACGCGTACTGCCATGACAGCGGGCTCACCTGGCTGCCCTGGGAGCGGGAGGACTGGCAGGACGATCTGCTCCGCGTCTCCACCAGGCTCCTGCAGTTGCGTCGCGAGAACCCCGCTCTCAGACCCGTGCGCTTCGGCGTCTCAGGCGAGACGGTGCCCTCGGCGAGCCAGATGGACTGGTTCAACAAAGACGGCGTCTCGATGTCGATCACCGACTGGGACTCACCGGCGGAGCGCACCCTGCAATACCTCGCGGCCTCGACGCCGGAGTTCGAGGGGTTCAACCGCATCCTGCTCGTCGTGCACGGGCTCGAGGCCGACGAGACGGTGACCCTCCCGGTGCACGAGGGCGTGACGTCCTACCGCCTGCTCTGGAACAGCGCCGCGGATGACGCCCCGGCCGAGGAGCATGCGCCCGGCACCAGACTCGCGATCGCCGGAACCTCGATGCAGCTGTTCCAGGCACACTGACCCAGCGCACGCCGACCCGGCGCACACCGACCTAGCCCCGGGGCTCGCCGTTCCGCTGAGTCGTCGTCGGCGCACAGAGCCGCTCGATGAGCGTCTGCCAACTGTCCTCGAGGGAACCGACGCTGCGGGCGGACGCGGGTGGCGGGCTGTAGAACGCCAGCAGCAGTGGGCCCTCGAGCGCCAGGGTCAACTGCACGGCGAGGTTGTCGAGATCGGCGATCCCGAGTTGCGCCTGGGTGAGCAGCATCCTGATGTGGATCTGCGAGAACTGCACGCCAGAGGCCGGAACAGGAGCGCCGGGTTCCAGGGTGGCCCGCATGACCTCGAGGTGTGCCATGAGGAAGGTGCTGCGCGCGCGGCCGTACGCGATCAATCTCTGCACCGGCTCTGAGCCTGGCCCGAGCGGCGGTTCACCCCCGAGAACCCGTGCCTGGAAGGCCACTTCGTCGGCGTGGAGAAGCGCGCGGAAGATGCCCGCCCTCGAGCCGAAGGCCCGCACAACGGTGCCCTTGCCGAGACCCGCGCTCTCGGCGAGCCCGTCCATCGTGATGCCCTTCGCACCGCGTTCGGCGAGCGCGTCGCGAGCCACGGCGATGAGGCGGTCGCGATTGCGCACCGCGTCCGCGCGCTTGGGGCGTGGGCCGCCCAGCGGCACGAGGGGAAGACTCACGCGCCCAACCTACGCGGAAAATGCCGTGGTCATCGTTCTGGCTCTCTCGCCGGAATGTTTTTTGCGCATCCGGGAATTTTATCCGGGGGATAGTCCGTTTGCTCTGTCACTAAGCAAGACCGAACAGATAGGGAGTCGAATATGAGCAGCATCAGCATCATCGGTACGGGCGGGATGGCCACCGCCATCAGTAGCCTTGCGGCCCGAGCCGGACACAGCGTCGAGGTGATCAGTCGCGACGCCTCGAAGGCACAGGCGCTGGCCGACCAGATCGGCGGTGACTCGACGGTCGGTGCCTTCGGCTCGACGCCCGCGGGGGATATCGTCGTGCTTGCGGTGCCGTACGCGGTGAACCGTGATGTCGCGAAGCAGTTCGGCGCGAACCTCGCGGGCAAGGTCATCATCGATGTCTCGAACACCTTCACCGCGGATGCCACGGACGTGGTCACGCCCGCAGGCACCTCGGGCGCCGAGGAACTCGCAAAGGCGCTCCCGGCGGATGCGAAGGTCGTGAAGGCATTCAACGCGGTCTTCGGCCACGTGCTGGCGCAGGGTCGCCCGCTGGACGTCTTGATCGCGGGAGACGATGCACCCGCCACGGCCAGCGTGTCGTCGTTCATCCAGAGCCTCGGACTGCGCCCACTCAACGTCGGCGGCCTGGGGATGGCCCGTTGGCTCGAAGGCGTCGGACCCATCCTGATGGGCCTCGCCCGTCACGGGCTCGGCTCGTTCAACCTCGCGATCGAGATCAGTACTCGCGACTGATCCCGCTCGTCCTTCTCGATCGACACCTCACTCAAGGAGCAGAACCATGCGGGTTTTCATCACCGGCGGCACGGGCCACTCCGGCTCGCACATCATCCCCGAGCTCGTGGCAGCGGGGCACCGGGTCACCGGCCTGGCGCGCTCGGACGCATCGGCGGCCGCGCTGGCGGCACTCGGCGCCGACGTGCGCCGCGGTGATCTCGCAGATCTCGACGGACTCCGCGCGGCGGCGGCGGAGTCCGACGGCGTCATCCATGTCGCGGGCCGCGGCGATCTGCTTCCCACGGGAGGGATCGACGCCGTGACCGACGCGGAACTCGCGACGGTGCGCGCCTTCGGTGATGCGCTGGCGGGAACGGATAAGCCACTCGTCGTGGCGGGTAGCATCGCGTCACCGACGCTCCCCGCGCCGGCCGAGGTCACTCGGCCGGCCACGCGGCCCGCCACAGAGGACGACCCGGCCCTGCCCGGCGGCCCCGACTTCGCGCGCACCATGCGGGTTCGGAACGTCGTGGAGACGACGGTGATCGGCCTGGCCGAGCAGGGTGTGCGATCAGCGATCGTGCGACTTCCCCCGATAGCGCACAGCACAACAGACAGCGCCGGGTTCCTCGTTCAGCTCATAGCGCTCGCGAAGCGCTCGGGCGCAGTCGGATACCCGGGAGGCGGCACAAATCGGTGGCCCGCCGTGCACATGCAAGACGTCGCGGCCCTGTTCCGGTTGGTCCTCGAGAAGGGTGAGGCCGGCCGCTACTGGCACGCGGTGCACGACGAAGGCATACCGGTGCGAGACATCGCGGAGGGCATCGCCGCTCGCCTCGGCCTGCCCGCCGTCAGCATCCCCGCCGACGTCCTGATGCTCCCGGGGTACTTCGGGTTTCTCGCGAGCCTCGTCACGCTCGACCTGCCCGCGTCGAACGAGGTCACTCGCACCCTCCTCGGATGGGAGCCGACACAGGCGCGGCTGCTCGACGACCTCGACAACGGCCACTATTTTGCGGCCGTCTGAGGCGCCGGCCGCGGCGCGGGCCGGCGTCGCTTCGACGCGCTGGCAGACTGGAGCCATGGCACTCGGCACTCCCGCGACGGTCGCGCTCGCTGCCGCCGGTATCCGCTTCACCGCGCACAGCTACGAGCACGACCCGGCTAACCGCAACTTCGGCACCGAGGCCGCGAGCGCACTGGGCCTCGACCTCGAGCGAGTGTTCAAGACCCTGGTGGCGGATGTCGACGGCCGCCTCGTCGTCGCGATCGTTCCCGTCACCGGCAGGCTCGATCTCGGCGCGCTCGCCGCGGCGGTCGGAGGCAAGCGCGCGTCGCTCGCGGACCCGGCCGTCGCTCAGCGGAAGACCGGCTACGTCGTCGGAGGAATCAGCCCGATCGGGCAGAAGTCGAGGCTGAAGACCGTGCTCGACGAGACCGCCGAGCTGTTCGACACGGTGTTCGTCTCCGGCGGCAAGCGCGGTTTCGACCTGCAACTCGCGCCATCCGACCTCATCGCCGTCACAGCGGCCGCGGTCGCCGCAATCGCGCGCGACTAGGCCGCACGGTTACGCCGCAGGCGGACCGGGTTTAGGGGGTGCCGAAGCCCGGGCGCACGTAGTCGAAGAGCACGCTCGTGTTCGTGTCGGAGACCTCCGGGCGCACGCTCAGCGTCTCGGCGACGAGCTCGCGCAGGGCCGCGGAGTTCTCCACCGCCACGTGCACGAGAAAGTCCCGCTCCCCCGTGACGAAATAGATGCTCTCGACGCTCGACAGCTGCGCGAGATAGTCACGGAACGCAGCGATCCGAGGCCTCGCGTGGGAGTGCAGGCGGATCGAGATGAGCGCCTGCAGGCCGCGGCCCAGGGCGACCGGGTCGACATCCGTGTGAAAACCGCGGATGACGCCCCGCTGTCGTAGAGAGCGGATGCGGGCGAGGCAGGTGGAGGCCGCGATGCCGAGCCGAGCCGCGATCGCGTTGTTCGGCATCCGCGCATCTGCCGCGAGCAGTGCGAGGATGCCCCGATCGGTCTCGTCGAGCGCGCCTCGAACTTCGTTCGACTCTCGCGCTCCTGAAGGGGTCCCTTCCGTTGAATTGCTCATGCAACGCATGCTACACAGAATTATCTGCGGCGTGTTTGAGTAACCACGCAATCATCTTCAGAATGAGAGAGGAATCTTCGTGCGTGACACAGCCGTCGCGCACTACTGAACCGCGAAGCAGAAGAGAGCCAACAGAGATGAGCACCGTCGCGCCACCGAGATCTGCCGTCGTCGTCGGGGCCGGAATGGTGGGCCTCGCCACCGCCTGGCACCTGCAGGAGCACGGCGTGGAGGTGACCGTGCTCGACAAGTCCGGGGTGGCGAGCGGATCATCGTGGGGCAACGCGGGCTGGCTCACCCCCGGCATGGCGATGCCGCTCTCGGACCCCTCGGTCTGGAGCTATGGCCCCAAGGCCCTGCTCGACCCGAACGCGCCGCTGCACGTGCCGTTCCGCGTCGACCCCAAGCTGTGGAACTTTCTGCTGCGCTTCGTCAGCCGTGGCACGCAGCGCGCCTGGGACAGGACGATGGAGTCGCTCACGCCGATCGACCGGATCGCCCTCGACTCCTTCGATGAGCTGGCGGCGGGCGGCGTGGAGTCGCCCACCCACGAGGGTCCGTTCATCATCGGATTCGAGCATGAGCGTGAGAGTCACGGCTTCATCCACGAGCTCGAGAACGTCGCCAGGCACGGCCAGACCGTGCCGCTCCACCGGCTCGACGACCCGCGCTCGCTCGCACCCCAGCTCTCCGAGCGCGTCTCAACGGTCTTCGCCCTCGAGGAGCAGCGCTTCATCGAGCCCGGGCCGTACGTGGCTGCGCTCGGCCGCGCGGTGGTCGCTCGGGGCGCTCGCATCGAGAGTGCGGCATCCGTCACCTCCGTGGCGCCGCAGCCCGGCGGCGGGGTCCTCGTCGGCATCGAGGGCGGCGAGACCGTGCGGGCGGATGTCGCGGTGCTGGCCACCGGCGCCTGGCTGCCGAGGCTTGCTCGCGCGTTCGGCGTTCGCACGATCATTCAGGCCGGGCGCGGATATTCGTTCAGTGTCGCCACGGAGCAGCCGACGAAACATCCGGTGTATTTTCCCGTGCAGCGGGTCGCCTGCACACCGTACGAGGGTCGATTCCGCATTGCGGGCACGATGGAGTTCCGCAGGCCGGACGAACCATTCCAGCCGCGGCGCGTGGAGGCAATCCTGTCGGCGGTGCGCCCGCTGTTCACCGGCATGGACCTGGATGAGCGGCAGGACGAATGGGTCGGGTCACGACCGGTCACACCGGATGGGCTGCCCGTGATCGGCCGCGCGAAGGCACCGGGCGTCTACGTCGCCGGCGGTCACGGCATGTGGGGCATCGTGCTCGGCCCCGCGACCGGCAAGCTGCTCGCCCAGCAGATCGTGACGGGCGAGGTGCCGCCGGAGCTGCGCCCCTTCGATCCGCTGCGCTGAACACCAGTGCGGCGGGTGAGCGCAGCGACTCAGTGCGCGAGGACGATGAGCCCGAGCTCCGCGACCGAGGCGAGCAGCGGATGCTTCGGTACCACTCGCACGTTGTAGCCGAAGCTGCCCGCGCGCTCCAGGGTCACCGTACCGGCGTACTGCATCGCGCCAGCATGCTCGGGGCTCGCTGACCCCTCCACTGGAGCGAGGTCGGTGTACTTCGGTGCGAGGAGTTCGTCTCCCGCTCCGGTGCGGCCATGGGCGACCTGCACCAGCACGTCGTCGGGGCTGAGCCCGTCGAGATTCACGTGCGCGCGCACCTGAAGCGTCTCACCGACCTCCGGAGCGGCATCGACGCCGCCCGACTCCACGTAGGGCACGGAGATCTTCGGCCAGGCAGCGGTGACTCGCGCCTTCCACGCGGCAAGGTCGCGGGCTCCGGCAAAGGAGTCGGCCGCGACGGCGCGAGCGGAGTACGCCGCGGGGCAATAGAGCCGCTCCACGTACTCCCGCACCATCCGATCGGCCGAGAGGGCGGGCGAGAGCGTCGACAGCGTGTGCCTGATCGACTCGACCCAGCGGGTGGGCACGCGATCCTCGTTGCGATCGTAGAATCGCGGCGCGATCTGATGCTCGATGAGGTCGTACATCGCCTCGGCCTCGAGCTTGTCCCGCTCGGCGGAGTCGCCGGCGGAATCGGCGCTGGGGATAGCCCAGCCGTTCTCCTCGTCGTAGAACTCAGCCCACCATCCGTCAAGAATCGACAGGTTGAGCGAACCGTTGAGCGCCGCCTTCATCCCGGAGGTGCCGCAGGCCTCGAGCGGCCGCAGCGGGTTGTTCAGCCAGATGTCGGTGCCCGGGTAAAGCTGCTGCGCCATCGCGATATCGTAGTTCGGCAGGAACACCATGCGACCGCGGATGTCGGGCTCCTGCGAGAACTCGACGAGTTGCTGGATGAGGCGCTTGCCCTCGTCATCCGCGGGGTGGGACTTGCCCGCGATCACGATCTGCACCGGATGCTCCTCCGACAGCAGGATCGACCGCAGCCGATCGCGGTCGTGCAGCATGAGGGTGAGACGCTTGTAGGTCGGCACGCGCCTCGCGAAGCCGATGGTGAGCACGTCGGGGTCGAGCAACTGCCCATACCAGCCGGGAGCCGCGACGCCGGGGTTCTGCTCGGCCCAGGCGGCGGTGACGCGACGGCGCGCATCCGCGACGAGCGCGGCGCGCATGCGGTTGCGCACTCCCCACAGGTCGAGGTCGCTCACGGCGGGCGAGGCCCAGTCGGCGGTCGTCGGGTTGTCGGAGCCGAGCGTGGATGCCGCGAGCTGGTAGAGCTTCGGGTCCGTCCAGGTCGGGGCGTGCACGCCGTTGGTGACCGAGGTGATCGGCACTTCGTCTTCCTCAAAGCCGGGCCACAGCGCGCCGAACATGTGCCTGGACACCCTGCCGTGCAGCTGGGAGACACCGTTCGCACGCTGCCCGAGCCGCAGACCCATCACCGCCATGTTGAAGGTGTCTGCGGTGCCGCCCTCGTAGTTCTCGGCGCCGAGATCGAGCACCTGGTCGACCGAGACGGGCGGCAGGAGTTCGGTGGCGAAGTAGCGCGCGATGAGGTCGGCCGGGAAGCGGTCGATGCCCGCCGGCACCGGCGTGTGGGTCGTGAACACGGTGCCCGCGCGCACGACCTCGAGCGCCTCCTCGAAGCTCAGACCAGCCGAGATGAGGTCGCTGATTCGCTCGAGACCGAGGAAGCCTGCGTGGCCCTCGTTGGTGTGGAACACCTCGGGGAACTCCGCGTCGCTGAGTTCGACGAGCAGCTTGATCGCGCGCACACCGCCGATGCCGAGCAGCAGTTCCTGCAGCAGCCGGTGCTCTCCGCCGCCACCGTACAGTCGATCGGTGACCGAGCGCAGCGACTCGTCGTTATCGGGGATATCGGTGTCCAGAAGCAGCAGACGGATGCGGCCGACCGCGACCTGCCAGATCCTCGCGTAGAGCGTGCGGTCATCCGGTAGTGACATCGCGATGCGTGCGGCCGTGCCATCCGGATGCCGCAGCACCGTGAGCGGAAGCCCGTCGGGATCGAGAACCGGGTACGCCTCCTCCTGCCAGCCGTCCGGCGAGATGGATTGCGCGAAGTAGCCTGCGCGGTAGAACAGGCCGACGGCGACGATCGGCACGCCGAGGTCTGATGCGCTCTTGAGGTGGTCACCGGCGAGGATGCCGAGACCTCCCGAGTATTGCGGCAGCGCCGCCGCGATGCCGAACTCCGGCGAAAAGTAGCCGATCGAGCGCGGCGCGCCCTCCGGCAGCGACTGGTACCAGCGCGGCTCGGTGAGGTAGGCGTGCAGCTCGGCCTGCAGCCGATTCGCAGTGTCGACGAAGTCCGCGTCGCCAGCGAGCTCATCGAGCCGCGAGGGCTCGACCGCGCCGAGGAGGCCGATCGGGTCGTGACCGATGGCGTCCCAGGTCTCCGGCGATATCCGCTCGAAGAGTTGCCTGGTGGGCACATGCCACGACCAGCGAAGGTTGGTGGCGAGCTCCTCGAGAGCGGAGAGAGACTCGGGCAGGACGGTCCGAACGGTAAATCTACGTATGGCCTTCACGATCATCCAGCCTAGGCGCAACCTCTGGGTCCTGCGGAAGCCGCGGGGTGACCTGGAGCCGGGAGTTCTGCATTCAAGTATCGCCACTATTTCGCTTTGGCGCGGGGCCAAGCCTTCGTACCGAGCTGATGGGCTCGAAAATCTAGAAATATCCCGCGTTCACTTGCCATGCACGAGAGCATTCTTCATTGCCGTCATATTCTTGCCTTCCGATGTCGAGATCCCATCAGTAATGATGAGGAGTGAGGATGCGATTCCTATGGCAGCTAACCCTTGAGCTTCCTCGGAGTCACGATGATGCACATGGGCTTTCGGTCGTCTTACCATCAGGGTGCAACCACACGGACTCGGACAATTTGCTGCTATTGAGTTGGAAGACCGCGTGCAAATATCGAGAATCCGCTTCGCTGGAAGGGCGTACTGCAATATCGATCGCGTCGCCGGGTCCCATCCGCGGACTCTTCGCGAGTGTCGCGTTGAGACCTGCAATGGGCGTTGCTGTCGCGAAAATGTCGCCGCGGACGACGGAGATGTGGCCGGTTGCTGTCCAAAAGCTCTGCCAGTGTTCGAACATCCCAGCATGACGCTCATCGCCGGTGATTTCGACCGCAGTCACGCTACTGCAAACGGCAACCAACAACCTTCCACCGTCACGCTTAATCGCGAGGGGACCGAGGAACATCTTCCCTTCGCAACCCGAAAAGGAAATCAGCATCACTATAGCTATGGCGGCGATCTGGATGGTGCGAGAGGCTTTCATGTCTACCACCCGCAGGCGCGGTAGGCAGAAGTTGCAAACGAGCCTGCTTGCCGCTCCAAGGGATTCAGACAGCCTCCGCCATCCACGTCGTGGCCGCCAACAACGGAAGCAAATTTCCCATAACTCCATATACCGACGAATAAAAGGGGCCCAAACAGCGCCCACTGTGTGGAGTGAGTGGTTTCATGTGACATGAACGCAGTATCTCTGATCGCCGCGCGCGTGCTCGATCCGGCGAAAACGACATTCCCGACGGTGAGTCCGCTTCCCTGTCCCCCCATGAATCCAGCCCCGCCACACACGGTGATGGCGCCCTTCGCATGCGCGCAAGTTGCGCCGGTGACCACCGCCATGCCCACCAAGTCATCCGCCAAAAGGCTTGAATCGCCCTGGGTTTTGTTCCTAGTGTTTTTCGAGGGCGGCCGTTGCCGTCTCGGGGGTTTCGAGGCCAGCGTAGTACGCGGCCTCGACTTCGGCCGGGGTGCGCATGTCGAGCTCCCCGTGAAGGCGTTGGTTGTTCCACCACCAGACCCATTCCAGGGTCGCGAGTTCGACCTGCTCGACGGTCCGCCAGGGACCTCGACGGCGGATCAACTCGGTCTTGTAGAGGGCGTTAATGGCCTCGGCGAGGGCGTTGTCATACGAATCACCGACCGTCCCTGTGGACGGTGTCGCACCGAGTTCGATGATTCTTTCGGTGTAAACCAGCGACATGTAGTTCGAGCCGTGATCGCTGTGATGAGTCAGGCTGGATAGGTCACCGCCGGCATTCCATGCCGCCATGTCCAAGGCCCGCAGGGGAAGGATGTCCGCTCGTAGTGTCGCAGCAACATTCCAGCCGACGATGCGTCGCGAGTGAACATCGGTGACGAAGGCGACATAGGCGAACCCGGACCAGGTCGCAACATAAGTGACGTCAACGACCCAGAGCATCCGCGGCGCGGTCGCAGTGAAGCGGAGTTGCACCAGGTCCAGCGGTTTCACCCCGGCCGGATCGGACTTCGTCGTGAACACTCGTTTGCTGCGTTTGACCCCGGCAACCCCGCGGCTGCGCATGATCCGCCCCGTCTGATCGCGACCGATCAACCAGCCCTGCCGGCGCATCAGAGCATGCATCTTGCGGACCCCATAAACACCGTAATTCTCGGCATGGAGGCGCACGATCTCTGCTCCGAGCAGCTGATCGGAGAGCGCTCGGGCCGATAGCGGTCGGCGCTTGGCCGCCCGGAAACCGCGGGCGGTGATAAACCCACACTCTGTCGCAGCGAGCACGCGGCAGATGGCCTCGACCCCGAATTGATCCTTGAACGTGTCCACGTATCGGATCATCTCGTCGTGCGCCGGTCGAGTTCCGCTGCGAAAAACGCTGACGCTGTCCGCAGAATCTCGTTCGCTCGGCGCAACTCCGCGTTCTCACGCTTGAGGCGCTTGATCTCCGCAAGCTCGTCGCTGGTCACGCCGGGACGGGCGCCGGAATCGACCTCGGCACGGCGACGCCACTTGCGCAACGTTTCCGGACCAACACCGAGTTTGGTGCTGACATGTCGGATCGCTGCATACTCGGTCTCATGCTCGGGGATCGACTCCTCAAGCATCCTGAGCGCACGCTGCCGGAACTCCGGTGGAAACTGACGGGGCATGATCCATCCTCCCAAAGGAAACGGAACCAAACCCAGGGCGATTCAGATCAGCCATTTGGTCACCGTACTAGTCGCGGGTGGATGCAGTCCGTAAGCCGGACACCCTATCCGTACTGGACGGCGTTTGTGGGCTTCGGGTTAATGCTTATTGGTGTCATCGCAATCGTGTTTGCATTCACGACGTAGCGTATGCCCGGACGGCTGCTTGGTAGCGAGGAAGTGCGGTGGCAGGTGAGGGCTCTGTAGTTGCTTGCGTTGACGGCCGGTCTCCTGAGGATCGTGGCCGGTGCTGTCTCGCTGACGTGGCGGCGGAGTATTGCAACTCGATAGGTGCCCGCAAGCCGGACGGTTACCGGGCACTCCTACACAGTCGCTGCGATCTACCCGCCGACAAGTCCGGTGGCGTCGCGTTTGCCCTGCCCGGTGAAGATTCGCGCTAACGCTCCTCAAACGCGACAGCAGGTCGGTGGTTTCGCGCAGTCTCGCAACCCTCGGGATAGGTCTCATCGACCACACGGAAGGCGTGCATGCGCAGAGCTGCCGATGAGCGCGGCTGAGAGGAGTTAGAGCCGGCCGACCGCGTCGGCGAGATCGGCGATCACGGACTTCCAGTGGCCGAGCATCATGCGCCGCTCGTCGCGGTCGGCGAGCTTCTCGTGGTGGATGCCGATCGTGGTGCCCGTTGCGGCCTCCTTGACCGTGAGCTGCAGCACCGTCTCGTGCGGCCAATCGTTCGGATGCCAGCCCAGTCTGATCTTGGAGCCCTCGGTGTAGCTGCGCACCGTTCCGGCCACGCCGTCTGCGGTCTCGTAGGCTGCACCCTTCTCGCGCGGCAGCGTGCTCGTCTCGCCCAGCCAGAGCGGAAGGCCATCGCCGAGCAGGAACTCCCACACAGCGGGCAACGGAGGGGGAACGGTCTGCCGCACGCCGACCTCCCAGCCGGCGTCCCTGGTGTGGCCCGTACTCTTTGCTGCGCTCGGCATGTAACTCACTATATTGGTTACATGCGCCAGACCTCCACGGAAATCGCCCCGACGGGGCAGTGGTTCACGACCGGCGAGGGCCACCGATGGTGGTTCGACTCCGGATCGCTCGCGCTCGACTTCGCCTACACCGGCGCGATGGGCGACAACCCCGACTGGGAACGACTGCGCACGCCGAGCGACCTCGCAGACTGGCTCAGCGAGCGCTTCACCGGCATCGATGGCACCGTCACCGACCGAGACCTCGTCGACGCGACGGCGCTGCGCGGCGCGATCGCGAGGATCGCCACCTCCATCAGCCGGGGCGCAAGTGCGGGCCGTGACGACATCGACGTGATCAATCTGTTTGCGGCGACCCCGGACATCCCGCCCGCCCTGCCCGGCGGCGGTCGCCAGGCCGGACGCACCAGGGCGCGCGCGAGCCAGGCACTCTCCGCGATGGCGCGCGAGGCGATCGGACTGTTCGAGGCGGACTCGGCGGGGCGCATCCGCGAGTGCTCAGCGGATGACTGCGGCCTGGTCTTCTACGACGACTCGCGCAGCAACAACCGCCGCTGGTGTTCCATGCAGCGCTGCGGCAACCGCGCGAAGGTGCGGGCACACCGGGCGCGCGGCACGAAGACCTGAACTCGGAGCCGCCTCACCCCATGCGAGAGTGCGCGATCACGAGGCCGATCGGCGCGGTCACCGCGAGCACCACGACGATCACGCGGAACGCGTAGAGCAGCCAGCGGTTACGGGAGTGGTGGCCCCGCACGGCCCAGACGAACAGCACGAGCGCGATCACGAGCAGCGCTGCGCCGATGTAGCTGAGCACCCGGATGTCCGCGAGCGACCCGACCAGCACGGCCACATTCGCAAGGTTGAGCGTCACGACCTCCGCGACGATCGCCCACGCCGGTGGCTGTGTCGACGCGAGCTGGGCCTGTCCGATCCCCAGGACGAGCTGTGCGACCCCCGCGACGAGCACGATGTAGGCCACAGCCCAGGAGGCGAGGTAGCTCGGTGACGCCGCCGCGAC
>DATNBR010000011.1:0-9571 GCA_035571875.1 Lacisediminihabitans sp.
TTTCCACTGGATTTGGTCATCCGCCGTAGTACCTCCCTGGCTCGGGACATCCCCGAGGTTGCTCTATCGGCTCAGCGAGTCTAACGGAATGATTACGGTTCGAGAGCCGTCGGTCCCCCTTTTTGGGGGCATGAAGGGCAAAAACGTACCCCGAATCCATTCCGCGTGCCCAGGATTCCCGGTGTCGGTGGTGCCGGATAGGGTGAACTCAGTAAATTCGCGAAACACTACATCTAGTGGAATGACATTCGTGTGATTCCGGTTATATAGTGGGAGACCACGCAGGCGCTGCACACGAAAATCCGGACTGGACGCCGGATTGTGTGCGGTGACTGGGGGGAATCATCGGATTTAGAAGGAGGGCAAAAAATGGACAACGACAACTACGTAGGTGGCTACTCGGTGCCGGTCGATCCCATGGACGACCTGCAGTGTGACAGCTGCCAGTAGGGCCGCAAGATCGTACAGGCTCGATAACGACCCCCGGTCGGATGCGTAGGTCAGTGCAGATCAGAATCGTTTAGATTCGCATCCGGCTCAGTCGAAGCCCCGGACCGCCACACGGCGCCGGGGCTTCGTCGTTAACCGACCTCTCGCACCGTCGTCTCGGCTTGCCGCAGCGGCACCTCCTTTAGGCTGGGTTGGTGCCGGTGAATCCAGAACTGCAGGGTCGCGTGTTTCCGCCCGTTCCCTCTTACCTCGTCGGGCGTGAGAAGGTGCGTGAGTTCTCGCGGGCCGTCTTCGCGACCAATCCGATCAACGTCGATCCCGAGGCCGCGCGAGCGGCGGGATATGCGGATGTGGTGGGCCCGCCCACCTTCGCCGTCGTCCTTCAGGAGGCGACGCTGGCCCAGTTGCTCGCCGAACCGGATGCCGGCATCGACTTCAGCCGCGTCGTCCACGGCGATCAGAGGTTCAGCTATTCGCGCCCGATCGTCGCCGGCGACGAGCTCACGGCCACACTCACCGTGGCGAGCGTCAAGTCCCTCGGCGGCCATTCGATGGTCACCGCGGAGTCCAACGTCGTCGACCAGACGGGCGCGCACGTCGTGACCGCCACATCCACCCTTGTCGTCAGGGGAGACGAATGAGCGCGCTGCCCGTTCTCGATGACCTCACCGTGGGCGATGTCGTGGCTCGAGCCGACTTCACCCTCACGCGCGATTCCCTCGTGCGCTATGCCGGGGCATCCGGGGACTTCAACTCGATTCACTATCGCGACGACGTGGCGGTGTCGGTCGGCCTGCCCGGCGTGCTCGCGCACGGGATGCTCACGATGGGGCTCGCCGCGCAACCCGTCGTCGACTGGGTGGGAGACCCCGGCCGCGTCGTCGACTACCAGGTGCGGTTCACGCGTCCCGTGCTCGTCGACGCCGAATCGGGCGCGGTCGTCTCTGTGAGCGGCAAGGTCGGCCAACTCGATGCTGAGGGGCAGACCGCCCGCATCGATCTCACGGTCACCTTCGGTGGCGAGACCGTGCTCGGCAAGGCGCAGTTGCGCGTGAGTCTGGCGCCGTGAGCTCCGAGACCGCCCCGTTCTCCGAACTGACCACGCTGAAGGTCGGCGGCTCCGCGCGCGAGCTGCGCACTCCCGCCCACTCGCGCGAGCTGGTCGACACGGCACTCGAGGTATGGTCCACGGGTGACGACTGGTTGCTGCTCGGCGGCGGCAGCAACACCGTGATGGCCGATGACGGCTTCGACGGCACGGTCATCCGTGTGGCCACGAGGGGCATCGAACGGCTGCAGAGCGACTCCAACTCCGTGCGCCTGCGCGTGCAGGCGGGTGAATCGTGGGACGGCCTCGTCGCACACGCCGTCGAGCACGGCTGGTCGGGCATCGAGGCGCTCTCCGGCATCCCGGGATCCGTCGGCGCAGCGCCCGTGCAGAACATCGGCGCCTACGGCCAGGAGCTCGAGTCGAGCCTCGACGCGATCGAGTTCCTCGACTTCGACAGCGGCGAATTGCGGCGCGTGCCCGCCTCCGAACTCGGGCTCGGTTACCGCACCTCGGCGCTCAAGCAGGGCCGACGCGGCGTGGTCGTCTCGGTGGAACTGCACCTGCTCGACGGCACCGGCGGTGGGGCGGATGCCGCTTCCGCACTGAGCGCACCGGTCGCCTACGCGCAGCTCGCCTCCGCCCTCGGTGTCGAACTCGGCACTCGCGTTCCCCTTGCACAGTTGCGTTCGGCGGTGCTTCACCTCCGTGCCACCAAGGGAATGCTGCTCTCGCCCGACGATCCGGACTCGGTCAGCGCCGGGTCGTTCTTCACCAACCCGATCGTGAGTGCCGCCTTCGCCGCAGCGCTTCCCGCCGAGGCCCCGCGCTGGCCCCTCGAGCCCGAACTCGACGAGCCGCTCGTCGTGCCGCTCGAGAACTTCGTGCCCAGCGACCTGCTCGCGAGGGGTGCGGCCGCACTTCCGAAGGCCACCACCTCTGCGGCGCGCGACCGGCAGGTGGAGCAGGGAGCGGTCAAGCTGAGTGCCGCCTGGCTGATCGAGCACTCGGGAATCTCGCGTGGCTTCTCGCTTCCGGGCTCCGGCGCGGCGGTGTCGAACAAGCACACGCTCGCGATCGTGAACCGCGGCTCGGCCACCGCATCCGACGTCGCAGAACTGGCCCGCTACATCCAGACCCGCGTGCTCGGCCAGTTCGGCGTCATTCTGCAGCCGGAGCCGCTCCTGGTGGGCGTTCAGCTCTAGCCGACTTCCCATCGGGCGGCGAGGCGCAACGCCGGTCGAAGAGCGAGACGAAACGCCGGTGCGCGGCGAGGAACAAGCGTATCGACTCCTCGCGCAAGCGCTACCCCGGCTCCCCTCCCGGGGGTCGCCCCGCTTGCGCCGCGGCCTCGATGAGCACGCCGATCGTGGCTGAGTAGGTCGAGCGGAAGTTCATCGCTCCGAGCTGTTCCGCGTAGCGCAGCACAGCCGGATGGCTCTGTGCCGTGATGGTGAGCCCGCCGGGCAGCCAGGCCATGCCCTCGACGACGTCGACGGATGTCGCGCCCGCCGTGAGCAGTTCACGACAGCTCGCGGCGACGTAAGAGACGGCGAAGCCGCTCAGCGCGCCATAGTAGGTGATGAGCGCATCTCCGCTGAGCCCGGCGTCTTCGAGCGCCGCGAGCACGCGCTCGACGAGCACCAACTCGGACGCGCCGACCGGTCGCGCCTCTGCGAGGTGAAGTCCGACAGCCGGATGCCTGGTGAACTCCTCGAGGATGCCGGTGGCCATCGCGGTCAGCACCTCGCGCCATCCGTCGCTGGAGCGCACCATGCCGACGATGCGCTCCATCAGGCGTTCGATCAAGGCCTCCATCAGCTCGCGCTTGTTACGGAAGTGCCGGTAGACCGCGGTGGGATCGGCGCGGAGCGCTTCGCCGAGCTCGCGGAACCGGATCTCGGCGGAGCCCGGTCGCGCGGCAATCCGAAGGGCGGCGTCCAGGATCACCCCGCGGTCGAGGCGGCCATACCCACCGACCCCGCCCGTTCGAGTTCCCGCCACCTTGCCCATACCTCACAGTCTGGCGGAGAAGTCGGGCCGCGGAGCGCCGCGACTGATGCCCCCTGTACTGGGGCGCACGAGTTCTTTCGAGACGTCAACACTGTTTACATCCTTGCACTATCGTGGTCGGACATCAGTTGTTCGATCCGGGGGGACGTCATGACCACAGCACCACAGCACCCAGCTCCAGACCGTCGGTCGCGTGTTTCTCGCCTTGTCGCCGCCGTCGTGGCAGGCGCCGCGGTCGTTGTCGCACCCGTGCTGGTCGCGGTGCCTGCGCAGGCCGTCAGTGACGACTCAGTCACGGTGACGGTCGATGACGGTGACACGACCTGGGCAAGCTTTGACCTCCCGCTCATGACGGAGGGCGCCGCGTATACGGGCTCCATCACCAATAAGTACAACACCTGGTGGCATGTCGAAAACCTTCCAGCGGGCATCACGGTCTCACCAGCCGACTACAACGGCTCGTACATGTCTGAGTCCTCGGACGTGCTCACCTTCTCCGGGACGCCGAGCACGAGTGGGCCTGTGACCGTGAGGGTGCATGCCGACCTCGGCGAGGGCAGCACGGACATCACGATCCTTTTCACCATCGCCCCCGCCTCCGTCGCACCCGTCTGGACGGACAACACGCTCGGCGCGTTCCAACAGGGCGTCGCATACAGCGACGGAGTCGCGGCTTCGGGAGGGACGGTCAGTTACTCCGTGACGAACGGCGCGCTGCCGGCCGGGCTTGCGCTCGACGCGGCGACGGGCGCCGTGACCGGCACCCCGACATCCGCGGGTGCGTACGACTTCACGATCACCGCCAGCAACGGCTCAAGCCACGTCGACCAGACCTTCACCGGCACGGTCGCGGCCGCCGCCTCCTCCCCGGCGGCGCCGACCATCGACCTCAGCCTGAACTTCCAGACGGGAACGGCGATCGGGGATGCGTCGTCGACGATCTCGGCGGACGGCCTGAAGGTCGGCTCCACCTACACGCTGACCATGCACTCCACTCCGGTCATCCTGTACACCGGAACCATCGACGGCAGCGGTGGCTTTACCTGGAAGGTGGCGTTGCCCGCCAACACGCCGCCCGGAACGCACCAGCTGATCCTCACCGGGATCGCACCGGATGGCACGACGCTCACCAGGAACGCGTGGTTCACTCTCGGCGCGACAGGCACCATCACGGCGGTCTCGTTGACCGGCCCGACTAGGCTCGCCGACACCGGGGTCGACGACCCGGCGCTGCCACTGGGCATCGCCCTGTCGCTGCTGCTCGCAGGCGCGCTGGCGCTGACCGTCGCCCGCCGTCGCCGTCTCGCTGCGGCGTAGGCGGACCGATCTTCGGTGAGGTCTGTCGATCGGCTCTTCACCCGCCTTCGGAGGAGCCGATTGCCAGACCTCACGCAGCTGCGGTGGCTCTCAGGAGTCCTTGCGGATCCAGCGGAAGGTGAGGCGGCAGAGCACGAGCCCGACCACGAGCCAGATGGCCGTGGCGATCAGCACGCCGGGCAGGTCCCACGACGCGCCCTGCTCTACCGCCTTGAAGCTGTCGGGCAGAAACACCGAGCGCATCCCCTGCGCGAGCCACTTGAGAGGGAACACGCTCGCCACGTTCTGCAACCAGTCCGGCAGTTGTGAGAACGGCAGATAGACGCCCGAGATGAACTGCAGGATGAGCGTGATCGGGATGATGACGGCCGTTGCGCTCTTGCCGCTGCGGGGCAGGGCGCTGAGTGCGATGCCGAGCACGGCGCAGGTGGTGACGCCGAGCAGAAATTCCCAGGCGAAGGTCAGCCACTTCTCCGGCTCGCTCGGTAGTGGAACCCTGAACGCGAGGCCCGCGACAACGAGGAGGAGCGCGGCCTGCAGCAGCCCGGTGATCAACACCTGCCCGATCTTGCCGATGAAGTAACTGAACACCGGGAGCGGCGAGCCGCCGAGGCGCTTGAGCGTTCCGTCGCTCTTCTCGCCCGCGATGTCGATCGACATGTTCTGCAGACCGCTCAGCAGCAGGCCTGCGGCGAGCATCCCGGGGAGGTAGTAGTCCGCGGCGGTGATCACGTTGCCGGCAGCATCCTTGCCGAAATTCGAGTCGCTGAAGGCCACGGAGAAGATGGTGAGGAACACGAGCGGGAAGAGGAAGGTGAAGAAGACGGAGTCGCCCTGGCGAAAGTACGCCTTCACCTCGTAGCCGATGCGGCTCGCCCCGAGCCGGAGCGTGCGGCCGGCCGGCAGGGGTGGGGTGACGGCGCTCATCGTGCACTCTCCTCAGTGGTCTCGGTTTCGATACGGTCGCTGCGCGACCTACTCAACCCGCGTGTTTCGCCCGTTTTCGCGGGTTGAGTAGCGCGCTGGAGCTTATGAGGAGCGCGAAGCGGTCCTGCGACGCCAGCGCCGACTGAGCCTGCGAAGTCGGTTTCGCCCGCGGACGCTTCCGCCGCCCCCTCAACCAGCCGCAGGTACACATCCTCGAGGCTCGGGCGCACGATCTCCACGGCATCCGGTTCGCCGTCGTTCGCGGCGACCAGTCGCGCCACGAGGCTCGCCGGCTCGGTGGTGCGCTCCTCACGGATGGCGCCGTCTTCTCGCCAGCGCACGATCGGCACGCGCGCATCCGCACCGCCGATCTCGTCGATGCGGCCGATGTCGATGAGCTTGCCCCCGGCGATCACCCCGGCGCGGTCGCCGAGCTGGGCGGCCTCGTCGAGGTAGTGCGTGGTGAGCAGGATCGTCGTTCCCTCGCTCTTGAGCAGGCGGATGAGGTCCCAGAAGTTGCGACGGGCCTCGGGGTCGAATCCCGTGGTGGGCTCGTCGAGGAACAGCAGCTCGGGCCGTCCGATGATGCCGAGCGCCACATCCACCCTGCGGCGCTGGCCGCCCGAGAGCTTCCGGATGAGGGTCTTGTCTTTGCTCTCGAGCCCGACGGCCGCGATGACCTCGTCGACCGGCCGCGGGTTCGGATAGAACCCGGCGAAGTGGGTGAGCTGCTCCCTCACGGTGACGTTGCCGCTTTCGCCGGTGTTCTGCAGCACGATGCCGAGGCGTGCCTTCCAGGCGAGCGAGCCGCGCTGCGGGTCGCTGCCGAGCACGCGAGCCTCGCCTGACGAGCGGTCGCGGTAGCCTTCGAGAATCTCGATGGCGGTGGACTTGCCCGCGCCGTTCGGCCCGAGCAGGGCGAAGGTCTCGCCGCGCTGGATGTCGAAGCTCACGCCGTCGAGTGCGGTCAGGTGCCCGTAACTCTTGCGCAGCTCGCGCACGCTCACGGCGGTGTCGGTTGTGGTCATGGTGCAATGCTGGCGGCTCGCGGGCGGCTCCGCCAGCCACAGGTGCTGTCGTGGGCACATCGAAGAAGACGCGATGCACCTGGGCAGCCCGCCGCACAGCAAGTCTGGTTAGGCTTGTGACGCGCCTGTTCGGCCCTTCGGTCGACGTGCCAGCCGCAGCACACACCAACTCAATGAGGAGAATCGTGACCTCGTCCCCGCTGTCTGTACAGCTCTACACCGTGCGTGAAGACCTCACCGACGACCTGCCCGGCACCATCGCGCGCCTCGCCGAGATCGGCTTCACCAGGGTCGAACCCTTCAACTTCACGGCCTTCGAGGGCCTCGGCGATGCGCTGAAGGCCAACGGTATGACGGCGCCGACCACGCACATACACTTCATCGGCGAAGACGCGACCGAGATCTTCGCCGCCGCACGTGAACTCGGCATCCGCACGCTCATCGACCCGCACGTGCCCGCCGAGCGCTGGCAGAGTGCCGAGAGCATCACCGAGACCGCGGCGCAACTGAACGAGGCTGCCGCGAGAGCCGGCGAATACGGATTGCAGCTCGGCTACCACAATCACGCGCACGAGCTCGAGAGCGTGATCGACGGCACCACAGCGCTCGAACTCTTCGCCTCGCAGCTCGACCCCCGCGTCGTGCTCGAGGTCGACACGTACTGGGCCGCGGTCGGCGGGGTAGACCCGGTCGCGCTCCTGGGGCGGCTCGGTGACCGCGTCGCCGCACTGCACGTGAAGGATGGCCCGGCCACGAAAGAGACCAAGGACCAGGTGGCGGTCGGCTCCGGTTCGCTGCCGATCCGAGCGATCATCGAGGCCGCGCCGTCCGCGCTGCGAGTGATCGAACTCGACGACTCGCGCGGCGACCGCTTCACGGCCGTCGCCGACAGCTTCGCCTACCTCACCGCGCAGGGTCTCGCATGAGCGAGTCGCGCGAGTCGGGGGCGGCCCGCCGGGGCAGGGTCGGCGTCGGTGTCATCGGTGCCGGCGTCATCAGCACCCAGTATCTGGAAAACCTCACGAGCTTCCCCGACCTCGACGTGCGCTTCATCGCCGACATCGACGAGGAGCGCGCTCGAAGCCAGGCGCAGAAGTTCGGCGTGCCCGGTCATGGGTCGGTCGAACAGCTGCTCGAGGATGCCGACATCGAGATCGTGGTCAATCTCACCCTCCCGAGGGTGCACGTCGAGGTCGCGCTGCAGGTGCTGGCCGCCGGCAAACACGTCTGGAGCGAGAAGCCCTTCGCGCTCGACCGGGAGAGCGGGCGCCGGTTGCTCGAGACCGCGCAGAAGGCGGGACTGCGCGTCGCGACGGCACCCGACACGTTCCTCGGCGCCGGTCTTCAGTCCGCCCGCAGGTTCATCGAGTCCGGCGGCATCGGCGCGCCACTGACCGCGCTGACCCTGATGCAGAGCCCCGGGCCCGAGTCGTGGCATCCGAATCCCGACTTCCTCTTCCAGGAGGGCGCGGGGCCGATGTTCGACATCGGCCCGTACTACGTCACCGCGCTCGTGCAGCTGTTCGGCCCGGTCGCGCGCGTGACCGCGGTGTCGTCCAAGGCGAAGCCGTTCCGTGTCGTGGGCTCCGGCCCGCGCGCGGGGGAGCAGTTCGAGGTCACCGTGCCCACCCACGTCAGCGCTCTCTTCGAGTTCGAGAGTGGACAGACCGCACAGAGCATCTTCAGCTTCGATTCGAAGCTGCAGCGCATCGCGTTCGAGGTGGCCGGTGTCGAGGCCACCCTCGAGGTGCCCGACCCGAACACCTTCTCGGGCGACCTCATCGTGCACGACGGCGGTGAGGATGTGCGCACCGTGCCGTCCACGGGCGTCACGACCACGAGGGGCACCGGCGTCGCCGAGCTCGCCCAGGCCATTCGCGCTGGGCGACCGGAGCGAGCCTCGGGGGAGAACGCATTCCACGTTCTCGACGTCATGGTGTCGACGATCGAGTCCGCCGAGCGGCACGAGAGCGTGGTGGTGGCGAGCACGACGACGCTCGCGCCGGCGCTGCCCGAGGACTGGGATCCTCGCGTCGCCACGCTGACGTAGCCGGCGCGCGGCGCTTGCGCGAGATACGAAGCCAGCACAACTGCAATAGGAAGGTATGACGATGACCGAAGCAACGCATCCGGTGACACTGTTCACGGGCCAGTGGGCCGACCTGCCCTTCGAGGAGGTGGCCAAGCTCGCCGGTGACTGGGGCTACGACGGCCTGGAGATCGGCGCGGGCGGCGACCACCTCGACCTCGAGCGCGCCGACCAGGACGACGCCTACCTCAAGTCCCGGCTCGAGATTCTCGAGCGCAACAACCTCAAGGTCTTCGCGATCTCGAACCACCTCACCGGGCAGGCGGTCTGCGACGACCCGATCGACTTCAGGCACAAGGCGATCGTTCGACCGTCGACCTGGGGCGATGGCGACCCGGAGGGCGTGCGCCAGCGCGCCGCGGAAGACATGAAGCGCGCGGCGCGCGTCGCCCGCAAGCTGAACGTGGATGTCGTGATCGGCTTCACGGGGTCGAAGATCTGGCCGTTCGTCGCCCAGTTCCCACCCGTGCCGCAGGCCGTTTTCGATGCTGGGTACGAGGACTTCGCCACCCGTTGGAACCCCATCCTCGACGTGTTCGACGGCGAGGGAGTGCGGTTCGCGCACGAGGTGCACCCGAGCGAGATCGCCTACGACTACTGGACGAGCGTGCGCACCCTGGAGGCGATCGACCACCGCGAGGCGTTCGGCTTCAACTGGGATCCGAGCCACATGATGTGGCAGAACATCGACCCCGTCGG
>DATNBR010000012.1:0-28099 GCA_035571875.1 Lacisediminihabitans sp.
CCGAGCAGCGGATGCCGCAGCGCCACGGACACACGCTGGTGGTCGCCCTCCCACCGCTCGGTCAGCTCCACGCGGGCGTTCAGCAGCGCGGGGAGTCGCACCCGCCTGCGCCCGAGCCACAGCCAGCTGTCCGTCGACACCATGGTGAGGACGCCCCCTGAGACGCTGAGTCGCAGCGCGACCTCGAGCCGATTGTCCCTGCCGAGGAAGTCATGCAACTCGCCGCCGATCACGCGCATCTCGTCGACGACCACGCGATTGCGGCCACGCAAGTGGAACACCCGGCTCGCTCGCAGCACCTCGCCCTCCGGGCGGTTCGCTACGTCGAACGGCACATTTCGCCCATATTCCGGAAAGAGAATCTCTTGTCCGGCAAAGAGTGCGAACAGCGGCCGTAACCAGCGGTGACGGGAGCCTGCCACTTCGAAGACGCCGGTTCCCTCGCCGTGGGTGCCGGTATCCGGCATGCCGAAGTAGCGCTGCAGTTCGGGGCTCAGCCCGGCGAACTCGTCCCCGAGCACGCGCTGATAGACCGAAAGCCCCATGCCGCCAGTATCGTACGGAAATTCAGGACAGTGGTCGCGCGAGCGGTGGTCTTGTCGTCGTAGAGGGCCCATTGCGCGCCAATGTCCTGAGTTTCCGAAGGCACCGTCCTCCCGGGCGGGCCCCGTCGAAAACGCAGGACATCCGGTGTTGACGCGGCGATTTCGACGCGGGCGGGACGCACGGTGGCGAATCTCCTGCGTTTTCGGCGGGCAACGGAAAGGCGAGCCGGGGATGCGGCGGGGCGCGGGTAGGCTCCCACGGGTATGAATCGCCCGCTCACCGCCCTCTTCGCCGCCCTCGAGGCGCTGCTCGTCGTGGGCATCGGCGTGGGTATCTCGCTCGTGCCCCTCACGATCCTGTGGGCGGTGCAGTACGGGCTGCAGATCGACTGGGTCGTGTTCTGGCGGGCCTCCGTCGACATCTGGCTGCTCGGCAACGGCGGAGACCTCTACATCACGCTCGATCACCTCACCGCGACGAGCCTCGGCTTCCCCGGCGCAGACGCACCCTTCCTGCTCAGCATCGCCCCGCTCGGTTTCGCGCTGCTGACCGTGCTGTTCGGGGTACGGGCCGGGCGTCGCATCGGCGAGACTCCGCATCCGATCGTGGGCGCGGCAACGGCTCTGGGCGTCTTTGCTCTGCTCGCGGCCGGACTCACGCTCAGCGCTCTCTACCCCCTCGCGCGCCCCTCGATCTGGCAGGGCGTGCTGCTGCCCTCAGTGTTCTTCGCGGTGGGGATCGCGATCGGAGTGGCACGGCCGGCACCGGGCGCAGTTCGCGTCGAGACCCGGATGTCGGCCACCCTTCGCCGCTGGATCGCGCGGCTTCCCAAGGCCCTCACGATCGGCTTCCGTGGCGGAGCCGCCGCGGCTGCAGCCGTCACGGCCATCGGGGCCCTCGCCGTCGCCGTCATGATGCTCACGCACTACGCCGACCTGATCGCGCTCTACGAGAGCGCGCACGCGGGCGTGCTCGGCGGCATCACGCTCACGATCGGCCAGCTGGCCTTCCTGCCGAACCTCGTCATCTGGGCCGTCGCCTGGCTCGTCGGTCCCGGTTTCGCGATCGGCGCGGGCTCGGCGGTGTCGCCGCTCGGAACGAGCCTCGGTCCGCTGCCGACGATTCCGATCCTCGGGGCGCTCCCGACGGGAGACTTCGCCTTCGGCTTCGTCGGACTGCTCGTGCCGGTGCTCGTGGCATTCCTCGCCGGCGTCGTGATCCGGTCTCGCGTGTTGCGTGCGACGGGGCATAGCTCGGGGCCGGCGACACTGGTGCTCGCGGGCGTGGGCGTGGGAATCGCGGGCGGCGTGTTGCTCGGGCTGTTGGCCTGGGCATCCGGTGGTGCTGCAGGACCGGGCAGGCTCGCGGATGTCGGCCCGTCTCCCTGGCTCGTCGGCGGCTTCGCGGCGCTCGAGTTCGGCATCGCGGCGATCATCGGGCTCTTCGTGGCTGGTTCGGACCGCACGGCGGTTGAGGAGCGAGGCATCCACGCGGGTTGAGTAGCGAGGCACGAGCGTATCGAAACCCAGGTCGCGTCCCGGGTTTCGATACGGCCGTGGGCGGCCTACTCAACCCTCCGCTGGGGAGGACGAGCCGCCACGGTAGGCTCATCTGGTGCTGTCACTGGTCGTGCTCATCTCGGGTGCCGGGTCCAATCTTCGGGCGCTGCTCGAGGCATCCGCAGACGCTGAGTTTCCGGCCAGAGTCGTGGCCGTCGGAGCCGACCGTGACGCGGACGGCCTCGCGCACGCCGAAGAGTACGGCATCCCGACCTTCTCCGTTGCGCTTTCCAACTTCGCCGATCGGGACGCGTGGGGTGACGCCCTGCTTGAGCAGATCGACGTCTGGAGCCCCGACCTGGTCGTGCTGAGCGGCTTCATGAAGCTGCTGCCGCCGCGCGCCGTCGCGGCGCTGTCGCCCGGGCTCATCAACACGCATCCGGCCTACCTGCCCGAATTCCCCGGTGCGCACGGGGTGCGGGATGCGCTCGCGGCGGGAGTGACGCAGACCGGCGCGAGCGTGATCGTCGTCGACAACGGCGTGGACAGCGGACCGATCGTCTCGCAGCGCCGCGTGCCCGTGCTGTCCGGCGACAGCGAGGGGCAACTGCACGACCGCATCAAGATCGTGGAGCGCGAGCTGCTCATCCAGGCCGTGCTCGACATCGCGAACGGCGTGGTCGACCTTCGCGAGCTCGTCTCGCACCGGCGGTAGTTGTGCCCGTCGACGGCTTGCACGGCGGCATCGCGTTGAAGCAGGAGCAGGCGGCGGCCCGATCGTGATGACTGTCACGGCCGGTCGATTCCGATAGACTTGACCGGTCGCGACTGGCGTTCGGATGGGCATCCATCGGGGAGCGACTGACTTCGTGAGGCCGTTCGCCTGGGCCGAACCGGAAACCGTTGTTCCGGTCGACCCTAAGGAGTCCACGTGTCTGGTGCCCACTCATCCGCCCCGGCCGAGCGTCGCGAGCGCAACGCCATCCCGATCAGGCGGGCGCTCATCTCGGTCTACGACAAGACCGATCTGCTCGAACTCGCTGCCGCGCTCGCCGCCGCCGGCGTCGAAATCGTCTCTACCGGGTCGACGGCCAAGAAGATCGCGGATGCCGGACATCCGGTCACCGAGGTCAGCCAGCTCACCGGGTTCCCCGAGTCCCTCGACGGGCGTGTGAAGACCCTGCACCCCAGCATCCACGCCGGGATTCTCGCCGACCTGCGGCTCGAAGACCACGAGCGCCAACTCGCCGAACTCGGCATCGAGGCATTCCAGCTGATCGTCTCGAACCTCTACCCCTTCGTTGAGACGGTGGCCTCCGGTGCATCCGTCGACGAGGTCATCGAGCAGATCGACATCGGGGGCCCCGCCATGGTGCGCTCCGCCGCGAAGAACCACGCGAACGTGGCGATCGTCGTCTCGCCGGCCAGCTATCCGCAGATCATCAAGTCCCTCGCCCTGGGTGGCACGACCCTCGCGCAGCGCCAGCGACTCGCGGGTGAGGCCTTCGCGCACACGGCAGCGTACGACAAGGCGGTCGCCGAGTACTTCGCAGACAATGTCGGTATTCGCGCGGAGCACCCGCTGCAGTCCGACACCGGCGAGACCGTCGAAGAGCTCGAACTGCACGGCACTCTCAAGCAGGTGCTGCGCTACGGCGAGAACGCGCACCAGGCCGGCGCGCTCTATGTGACCGACGACGGCGTGGGCATCGCGCAGGCGACCCAGTTGAACGGCAAGGAGATGTCGTACAACAACTACGTCGACGCGGATGCCGCCCTCCGCACCGCCTACGACTTCAGAGAGCCCGCGGTCGCCATCATCAAGCACGCGCAGCCGTGTGGCATCGCGGTGGCCAACGGGGCCGACGAGTCCATCGCCGATGCCCACCGCCGCGCTCACGAGTGCGACCCCGTGTCCGCCTACGGCGGCGTCATCGCGGCCAACCGCACGGTCACGCTCGAGATGGCGCAGACGGTGAAGGGCATCTTCACCGAGGTCATCATCGCGCCGGACTTCGAACCGGAGGCGCTGGCCCTGCTGCAGTCGAAGAAGGATCTGCGCATCCTGAGGCTCCCTGCCGGTTACCACCGCGAGCCCACCGAGCTTCGGCAGGTGAGCGGAGGACTGCTCGTGCAGGAGGCCGACAGCTTCGTCGATTTCTCCTCCGCCGAGTGGAAGCTCGTCGCGGGTTCCGAGGCGGATGCCGCTACGCGCGCCGACCTGGAGTTCGCCTGGCGCGCGGTGCGCGCGGTCAAGTCCAACGCGATCCTGCTCGCTCACGACGGCGCATCCGTCGGGGTGGGCATGGGTCAGGTCAATCGCGTCGACGCGTGCGAACTCGCGGTGAAGCGGGCCGGAGACCGATCGGTCGGCTCGGTCGCAGCATCCGACGCCTTCTTCCCCTTTGCGGATGGCCTGCAGATCCTGCTGGACGCCGGAGTGAAGGCCGTCGCGCAGCCCGGCGGATCGATTCACGACGACGAATCGATCGCGGCGGCACAAGCGGCCGGCGTCACGATGTACTTCACCGGGGAGCGTCACTTCTACCACTAGGGTCGAGCGGATGCCAGGTGGTACGAACCGGCGTCGCTGGGCGGATAAAGTCGGAGCATGACCGCACAAGGCACGACTCCCTCATTTCTGCGCCGTATTGTCGCCGCGCTTGCTTCCGGACTGACCGTCGCGGTTATCGGCTACCTCGTATCGCTCCTGGCGTTCTTCGTCGCCGGTAACTCCCTGGCCGATCTGCACAGCTTTTTCGTCTGGCCGGCCGTGTTCGTGTTCCTGTTCGCGGCGATCCTGGCGATCATCGGGGCGTACTCGCGCTGGTACACGGCGCTCGCCGGAGGCATCATCGTCGCAGCGCTCGGCGCACTCGTGGGCAGCACGCTCGTCGCCGTCGGTGCCGGGCATCCCTTTGACGCGGCCGTGGCGCACTCGATCGGCACCCTAGGCGGCCCGAACCTGATCTTCGCGGTTGCCGTGGTCGTGGCCACGGTCACGGCGGGCGTCGCGATGTGGCGGCTCGTCCTCGGCCGCAATGCGATCAATCCGGCTCGACGCATCGCGCTCGTGCGACCGCCGGCAGAGACGCTCGCGAACGGCGAACTCACCCACCTCGAACGCGTGCCGGTCGACCTGGACCTCGCCAACAGCCAGTGGGACAACTACGTGTCGGTGCTCGCGCAGCACGGCTGGGACATCCGCGAGGTTCCCCAGGCCAACCAGTTCGCCGACTCCGTCTTCATCGAGGATGCGGTGGTCATGTTCGGCAAGACGGCGGTCATCGCGAGCCCCGGCGCAGCCTCGCGCCTCGGAGAGGCAGAGGACGTCGAGAAGGCCGTGCGCAGGCTCGGTCAGCGCGTCGCGCGCATCGAACTGCCCGGCACGCTCGACGGCGGCGACGTGCTCAAGGTCGGAAAGACGGTCTACGTCGGTCGCGGCGGCCGCACGAACTCGGAGGGCATCCGCCAGCTGCGCATGATCGTCGCGCCGCTCGGGTATAAGGTCGTCGCCGTTCCCGTGTCGATGGCGCTGCACCTGAAGAGCTCCGTCACGGCGCTGCCCGATGGCACGATCATCGGCTACCCGCCCGTGGTCGACAACGTCGCCGTCTTCGATCGCTTCCTCGCCGTTCCCGAGATCGGAGGTCTGGCCGTCCTGGTGCTGGCCGAAGACACCGTGCTGATGGCGGCATCCGCACCGAAGAGCGCCGCGCTCATCGCCGACCTCGGATACAAGGTGGTCACCGTCGATATCAGCGAGTTCGAGAAGCTCGAGGGTTGCGTCACCTGCCTCTCGGTGCGCCTGCGGTGACTCACGCTGCGCACGGCTGTGCGCAGTGCGATCGCTTTTTGCGGCGAAACCACAACATCTTGTTATTCACGGCATTTTGAATCACTACATGTAGTGTTTGAGACGTACCTTTCTGAGAGAGCGCCGCTCCCGACCGGGAGCGGCCCCGGTTCAGAAAGGATCGTCCCATGTCACTGCTGTCTGTTCCCTCCCGCACCGACGAGCCGGAGTCGTCTCGAGCGCGCGGCTCCGTCGTCGAGGTGGCGAGCACCATCGACGAGTATCTCGACCGCTCCGACTGGCGCGTCAACGCCAACGCGAACCAGGGATTCTCCCTCGGTGGTCTGATCCTCAACACCGCGGGCAAGGTGATCGCCAACTACTGGCTCACCGAGGTGTATCCGCCTGCAATCGGCGAGGCGCATCGATCGGGCGACCTGCACATCCACGACCTGGACATGCTCGCCGGATACTGCGCGGGCTGGTCGCTGCGGGTGCTGATCGAAGAGGGCCTCAACGGCGTGCCCGGCAAGGTCGACTCCGCCCCGCCGAAGCACTTCTCGTCAGCGGTCGGGCAGATCGTCAATTTTCTCGGCACCATGCAGAACGAGTGGGCGGGAGCCCAGGCATTCAGTTCCTTCGACACCTACATGGCGCCCTTCGTGCGGATCGACGCGCTCGACTACACGCAGCTGCGGCAGCTCATGCAGGAGCTCATCTACAACCTCAACGTGCCCTCGCGCTGGGGCATGCAGACGCCGTTCACCAACCTCACCTTCGACTGGGTGTGCCCGGAAGACCTCCGCGAGCAGGTTCCGGTGATCGGCGGTGTCGCCCAGGACTTCAGCTATGGCGACCTGACGGAAGAGATGGCCATGATCAACCGCGCCTACATCGACGTCATGACGGCGGGGGACGCCACGGGTCGGGTCTTCACCTTCCCGATTCCCACCTACAACATCACCGAGGACTTCGACTGGGAATCCGAGAACGCCGAGAGGCTTTTCGCAATGACGGCGAAGTACGGAACTCCCTATTTCCAGAACTTCATCAACTCCGAGCTCAAGCCGAATCAGATCCGCTCGATGTGCTGCCGGCTGCAGCTCGACCTGCGCGAACTGGAGAAGCGTGGCAACGGTCTGTTCGGTTCGGCGGAGCAGACCGGGTCGCTCGGTGTCGTCACGATCAATTGCGCACGACTCGGCTACCTGCACTGGGGCGACGAGAAGGAGTTGCTCGCCGCACTCGACCGCCTGCTCGAATTGGCGCGGGACTCGCTCGAACTCAAGCGCACCGTCATCGACGGCCTCATCACAGACGGCCTGTTCCCCTACACGAAGCGATACCTCGGTGCGGGGCTGCGCAACCACTTCTCCACGATCGGGGTCAACGGCGTCAACGAGATGATCCGCAACTTCAGCGGCGGCGCGCACGACATCACGACGGACCTCGGGCATGCCATGGCCATCCGGATGCTCGACCACGTGCGGTCGCGCATGGTCGAGTTCCAGGAGGCCACGGGTCACATGTACAACCTCGAAGCCTCGCCCGCGGAGGGAACGACCTACCGCTTCGCCAAGGAGGATCGCGCTCGCTTTCCCGGCATCCTGCAGGCGGGCACCGAGGCGAATCCGTACTACACGAATTCGTCGCAGCTTCCCGTGGGCTTCACCGACGATCCGTTCGAAGCACTCGACCGGCAAGACGAGTTGCAGACCAAGTACACCGGTGGCACGGTGCTGCACCTCTACATGTCGGAGAAGCTTTCCAGCGCGGATGCCTGCCGTGAGCTGGTGCGCCGCTCGCTCAAGACGCACAGGCTGCCGTACCTCACGGTGACGCCCACCTTCTCGATCTGCCCGGACCACGGCTATCTCGCGGGCGAGCACCCCGTGTGCCCGGACTGTGGCGGCGAGTGCGAGGTGTGGACGCGGGTGATGGGCTACTTCCGCCCGGTGAGCTCGTTCAACATCGGCAAGAAGGGCGAGCATGCCGAGCGCACCCACTTCGTCGAGGCGGCGATGTCGCGATGAGTCTCTCGGCACGCGCGGACGAGCTGCAGATCGCCGGGATGGCCAGGCTGTCGAGTTGCGACTGGCCCGGGATGCTCGTGGCGACGGTGTTCCTGCAGGGCTGCCCGCTGGACTGCGGATACTGTCACAATCCGGGCCTGCTCGACCCGCGCGTGCCGGGCACCGTGTCGTGGCGCGACGTTCTCGCGCATCTCGATCGGCGGCACGGACTGCTCGACGGGACGGTGTTCTCCGGAGGAGAGCCCACTCGTCAGCCTGGCCTTGCCGACGCGATGCGGCAGGTGCGAGAGCGCGGCTTTGGTGTGGGTCTGCACACCTCGGGCGCCTACCCGAAGCGCTTCGCGGAGGTACTGCCGCTGTGCGACTGGATCGGGCTGGATATCAAGGCGCCCGAGCGACTCTACGGTGCGGTCACCGGGGTGCAGGCGGCGGCAGCCAAGGCCTTCGCCTGCCTTCGGCTCGCACTCGATGCCGGTGTGGCACTGCAGGTGCGAACCACGGTGGACCCCACCACGATGACGACGGATGATGTCGCCGAGCTCACGGACACCCTGCTGGGGCTGGGCGTGCGCGAGCACGTGCTGCAGGAGGTGCGCGCCGAGGGTGCTCGCGCGGACTACGTGGAGCGGTTGACCGCCGCGGAGGGATTTCTCACGGTAGCGAGGTGAGCAGGTGGACGACGAACGTGGGAGCATCCAGACGTGACTGATGCTGAAGTGGATGCCCGGCCGCGCGGTCTTGGAGTGAGTCTCATCCTGGGCGGTGCCCTCGGCGTTCTCGCGTCGGCGGCGCTCATCGTCGAGAAGATCGAGTCGCTCAAACACCCCGCGTCGCGGCTCTCCTGCGATGTGAGCGTGTTCGTCGGGTGCTCGGCGAGCCTCGACTCGCAGCAGGGTGAGCTGCTCGGCTTCCCGAACCCGGTGTTCGGACTCGCGTTCTGGTCGGCGATCGTGACGATCGGGGTGGTGATCGTCGCGATCGGAATCCCACGGTGGATGTGGATCGCACTGGCCGCCGGGATGACAGGGTCGATGGTGCTCGTCGCATGGTTCATCGCCCAGAGCATCTACGTGATCGGAGTGCTCTGCCCCTGGTGCATGCTCACCTGGGCGGTGACGACGCCGCTCTTTCTGCTGGTGGTGAGCCATACGCTGCGCTCCGGCATCGTGCCGGTGCCACCGGGCGCGCGTCGTGCCGCGAAAGCGGTCTACGACTGGGTGGTCATCATCACCCTCGTCGTCGCCGTGATCGTTGCGATGCTCGCGCAACTGCGGCTTGGTCTGTTCACTCGCTTCTGAGCCGGGCGCGGCTGAGCAACGTCGGCTCGACCGGTCAGCGGCGCGTGGTCGCGCGTTCGCGGCGCGGCACGGGACGCTCGCTTCTGGCCCAGCCGCGCCGGGCGGTGCGGGCACCGAGCTGGCGATCGCGTGAGCGGTACACGACGTAGGGCCGCACGAGGTAGAGCAGCGGCACCGAGAAGACGTGCACGAGCCTGGTGAACGGCCAGATCGCGAAGAGGCCCATCGCGGTGAGGATGTGCAGCTGGAACAGCAGCGGAACACCGGTCATGAGCGCCACGTCGGGGTGCAGCAGGAACAGCCCGCGGATCCATGGGGAGATGGATTCGCGGTAGTCATAACCCGCACCCATCACCTGGTGAGTCACCGTGGCGATCGTGCCGAAGAAGATCGTACCGGCGAGGAAGACGTACATCACGACATCCATCGGCGTGGTCACCCTGGCGACCCTGCGCACCGCGCCGCGTCTGCTCAGCAGGAGAAGGATGCCGACCACTGTCGCCGCCGCGGCCAGCGTTCCCAGCCAGGTGGCACCGAGGTGGTAGATGTGCTCGGTGATCCCGAAGAACTCGAGCCATTCCTTCGGGATGAGCAAGCCGACGACGTGACCGGCGAAGACCGCGAGGATGCCGTAGTGGAACAGCGGCGAGCCCCAGCGCAGCAGTTTGCTCTCGTAACCCTGGCTCGAGCGCGAGGTCCAGCCGTACTGGTCGTACCGCCACCGCAGGATGTGTCCCACGATGAAGCTCGCCGCGGCGGCATACGGAATGGCAACCCAGAGCAGGGCATCGACGACGCTCATACCCTCACATCCTCACTCGGTGCCCCGGCGGGGGCGAACGGCTTCAGTGCGCCGAGGTAGGTCAGTCCGACCATTTCGGCTGGTGGTCCCTCATTGATCAGCACCAGGTAGCGCTCGCGCGACTCGTCATCCATCTCCGGGAGCGACAGGCAGATGGCGTCGAGCACGTGGGCGTACGGCGAATCGAAGGTCTCGAGCGCTGCCCGCAATACCTGGATGCCCTCGCGATGCACCGCGATCAGGTCGTCGGCGATCGGGGACGTGCTGCGAGCAGAGAACTCGAGCACGGTCGGGAGGTAGTCGGGCAGTTCGCCGGGCTCCACTTCCCAGCCGGCGGCGCGATAGGCGTGGATGAAACGCACGAGAGCCATCCCGCGCTTGCGGGTATCGCCGGTCGTGTAATACGTGAGGTAGGGGCTGCACTTGCGCTTCTGGTCGAAGATCGAGGTGAAGTGCGCCTCGAGCTCGCGCTGGCTCATCGCGTTCGCGGCCTCGAGGAACAGGCGAAACGCATCCCGGATCTGCTCGGGTAACGACTCGGCCACCGCCGCGACAGCAGCGAACCGCGCGCGGTGCTCCTCGTGCGGATAGTCGAGCAGGATCGACGCGGCCATGTGGGTGGCTGCGCGTTGGTCGGAGTTCAGTTCGAGGGCGGCAGTCTCGCGTGGGGCCACCTTCTTCGCGATCATGCGATGCCTGCCGCCGGTGATGGCGGGAAGATTCCCGGTTCTGTGCCGGTGCCGCTCCAGCCGAGCAGATTGATACGACCGGAGGGCGGCGCGGATTCGGGCTCGTCAACGAAATTCGACAGGTCGTGGAAGTTCTCGACCCCGTTCTCGTCGACATCGAAGCGCGCGACCGCGGCAGGGGCATCCGTCGACCCCGCACGCTTGCGCGTCTTCTGGATGCCGCGATCCTGCGGTCCGTGATCGTCCGGTCCGCCCATGCCCGGCCCGCCGTCGCTGTCGAGCGAGCAGGCCAGGTTCTCCAGGTCGCGGGCCTGCTCCACGTGAGCCTTCGGGATGACGTAACGGTCTTCGTACTTCGCGACCGCGAGCAGGTGGTACATGGCCTCGATCTCCTCGCCGGTCATGCCCACGAGATTCGCGATGCGCTCGTTGGGCTCCTGGCCGAGGTTGATGTCTCGCATGTACGAGCGCATTGCGGCGAGCTTGCCGAGCGAGTTCTCGATCGGCACGAGGTCGCCGGCCGTGAAGAGGCCCGCGAGGTACTCCATCGGGATGCGCAGCTGGTCGATCGCCGAGAACAGGTTCGTGATGTCCTCGCCGTCCTGGCCGCTGTTCGAGACCACGTCGACCACGGGCGACAGCGGCGGGATGTACCAGACCATGGGCATGGTGCGGTACTCCGGGTGCAGCGGCAGCGCTACCTTGTATTCGCTGATGAGCTTGTAGATCGGGCTGTTCTGGGCGGCCTCGATCCAGTCGTCGGCGATGCCCTCGGCCTTGGCCGCGGCGATCACCTCGGGGTCGAAGGGGTCGAGGAAGACCGAGCGCTGGGCATCCAGCAGCTCGTGTTCGTTCTCGATGCTGGCCGCCTCGAGCACACGGTCGGCGTCGTACAGCATGAGGCCGAGGTAGCGCAGCCTGCCGACGCAGGTTTCAGAGCAGATGGTGGGCTTGCCCTGTTCGAGGAGCGGGTAGCACAGCGTGCACTTCTCGGCCTTGCCCGTCTTGTGGTTGAAGTACACCTTCTTGTAGGGGCAGGCGGAGACGCACATACGCCAGCCGCGGCAACTGTCCTGGTCGACGAGCACGATGCCGTCTTCCTCGCGCTTGTACATCGCACCGGAGGGGCAGGCCGAGACACAGGATGGGTTGAGGCAGTGCTCACAGATGCGAGGCAGGTAGAACATGAAGGTGTTCTCGAACTCCATCTTCACGTGTTCGCTCATGTGCGCGAGGATCGGATCCTGCTCCGCGGTCTCCTGCGCGCCTCCGAGATTGTCATCCCAGTTCGCCGACCACTTGATGTCCATGTCCTTGCCGGTGAGCAGTGACTTGGGACGCGCGACGGGGCCGTTCTTGGTCTGCGGCGCGTTGGTGAGCATGTCGTAGTCGTAGGTCCACGGCTCGTAGTAGTCGTCGATCGTAGGCAGGTCGGGGTTAGCGAAGATGTTCGCGAGCTTGGAGAGGCGCCCGCCCGAGCGCAACTTCAGTCGCCCCTTCCGGCCGCGCTCCCAGCCACCGTGCCACTTGTCCTGGTCTTCATAACCGCGCGGATAACCGAGGCCGGGCCTCGTCTCCACGTTGTTGAACCACACGTATTCCATGCCGTCGCGGTTCGTCCACACCTGCTTGCAGGTGACGGAGCAGGTGTGGCATCCGATGCACTTGTCGAGGTTCATCACCATCGACATCTGGGCCATGACCTTCATCAGTACTCAACCTCCTGGCTGCGCCGGCGAATGACGGTGACTTCGTCTCTCTGGTTGCCCGTCGGCCCCAGGTAGTTGAACGCGAACGACAGTTGGGCGTACCCGCCGATGAGGTGCGTCGGTTTCAGCAGGATGCGCGTGAGCGAGTTGTTCGTTCCGCCTCGCTGCCCCGAGGTCTCCGCGATGGGCACGTTGATAGTGCGATCCTTCGCGTGATACATGTACACCGTTCCCTCCGGCATGCGGTGCGAGACGATGGCGCGGGCGACGACGACACCGTTGCGGTTGTACGACTCGATCCACTCGTTGTCGCGCACGCCGATCTTGTCGGCGTCCTTCGGCGACATCCAGATGGTGGGGCCGCCCCGCGAGAGGGTGAGCATCATCAGGTTGTCCTGGTACTCGGAGTGGATCGACCACTTGGAATGTGGGGTGAGGTAGCGTACTGCCACCTCGGCACGGCCCTTCGACCCTGGAGCACCGGTGGGTGAGGTCGACCCGATGATCGAGTCATTGAACAGGCGATGCATGTCGAGCGGCGGGCGATAGATCGGCAATTGCTCGCCGAGCTCCATCATCCAGTCGTGGTCGAGATAGAAGTGCTGGCGCCCGGTGAGGGTGTGCCACGGCTTCAGCCGTTCGACGTTGATGGTGAACGCGCTGTAGCGGCGACCACCGTGCTCGCTGCCCGACCACTCCGGCGAGGTCAGCACCGGCACCGGGGTGTCACCGACCTCCTTGAAGGTGTACCTGCGTGCCTCATTGTCCTCGGCGAGATCGGCGAGCCTCGTGCCCGTGCGCTTCTCGAGCGTGCGGAAGCCCTGGGTTCCCAGGCGCCCGTTCGTGGTGCCCGAGAGCGCGAGCACCATCTCGCAGGCGCGCTTGACCGTGTCCAGCCGCGGGCGGCCGGCAGTGGGGCCCTCTTTCACGAGTCCGTTTCGGTGCCCCAGGTCGTCGACCTCGACATCCGGGTTGAAGAGGATGCCCTTGGTGACCATGCCGAGCTTGGCCGTCAACGGACCGAGGGCGGCCATCCGCGCACCGAAGGCTGCATAGTCGCGCTCCACCACGGTGAGCTTCGGCATCGTCACGCCGGGAATGAGCTCCGGCGAATCCACCACCGTTCCGTGCGGAGTCGACATCGCGTCTGCGGTGTCGTGCAGGAGAGGGGACGCGACGAGGTCCTTGCGTACGCCCAGGTGCCCCACCGACAGCTCGCTGATCTTCTGCGCCAGCAGGGTGAAGATCTCGAAGTCGGGCTTGGCCTCCCAGGGCGGAGCAATCGCCGGGTTGAAAGTGTGGATGAACGGATGCATGTCGGTCGTCGACAGGTCGTGCTTCTCGTACCAGGTCGCCGGCGGCAGGATGACGTCGCTGAAGCCGGTCGTCGAGGTGTTGCGGAAGTCGCTCGTGACCATGAGGTCGAGCTTGCCGACGGGTGCTTCGTCGTGCCACTTCATCGACTTCGGTCGGCGCTCGGGGCTTGATTCCTCTCCCTGAATGGCCGAGTTCGTGCCAAGCAGGTGCTTGAGGAAGTATTCGTTGCCCTTGCCGGAGGAGCCGATGATGTTGGCTCGCCACACGTTGAGCACGCGCGGGAAGTTCTCGGGGGCATCGGGGTCTTCCACCGCATACTTCAGCTCGCCGCTCTTCAACTGATCCACCACGTACTGCGCCGGCTCGACTCCCGCGGCCTCCGCCTGGTCGACGATGTCGAGCGGGTTGCGGTTGAAGGTCGGGAAGCTCGGCATCCAGCCTCGCTTGGCGGACTCGACCAGGCAGTCCGCGGTCGTGCGGCCGGCGAACATGCCCGTCGCCTGGGCGCTGACCAGGCTGTCTGCGGGCAGCCCGTCGTAGCGCCACTGATCGGTGGCGAGATACCAGAACGCGGTGCCGATCATCTGGCGCGGCGGGCGCACCCAGTCCAGGCCGAAGGCGTACTGCGCCCAGCCGGTGAGCGGCCGCACCTTCTCCTGGCCGACGTAGTGGGCCCATCCGCCACCGTTCACGCCCTGGCAGCCGGTCATGGTGGTCAGCGCGAGGAAGGTGCGGTAGATCGTGTCGGAGTGGAACCAGTGGTTGGTGCCGGCGCCCATGAGGATCATCGAGCGTCCGCCGGAGTCCTCGGCATTCTGGGCGAATTCGCGGCCGATCTTCTCGGCGATGTGCGCGGGAACGCTCGTGATCTCTTCTTGCCAGGCGGGGGTGCCGGGGCTCGACGCGTCGTCGTAGCCGGTGGGCCAGTCGCCCGGCAACCCCTCGCGACCGACGCCGTAGCGGGCCAGCAGCAGGTCGAACACCGTGGTCACCAGTCGCCCGGCCACCTCCATCACGGGAACACCGCGACGGATGCCGCCCGCACCACCCGCATGCTCCTGGCCCGGCTCGGGGGTCAGGTCGAAGCGCGGCAGCTCCACCTCGACCGCGCGGCCGTCGTGGCCGGGAGCGTCCGCGATCGACAGTAGCGGATCGGTGTCGCCGAGGTCGAGGTTCCAGAGTCCCTCGTCCTCCTTCGAGAAGCGGTGACCGAGCGATCCGTTCGGCACCACCGGGACGGCGTTCTGGTCGAGCAGCACGGGCTTGAACGCGGGGTTCGCGACGTCCGCTGTCGTCGTGGGCAGCGCATCCGCCATGAGGAACTTGCCAGCCACATAGCCGTCACCGCGCGGGGTCAGCTCGATCAGGTAGGCCGAGTCGCTGTACTTCTTCATGTAGTCGATGAAGCGCGTGGTCTTCTTCTCGAGCAGGAACTCCTTGAGAATGACGTGCCCCATGGAGATCGCCAGCGCGGCGTCGGTACCCGGGTGCACCGCGAGCCACTCGTCGGCGAACTTGGTGTTGTCTGCGTAGTCGGGGGAGACGACGACGACCTTCTGGCCCCGGTAGCGCGCCTCGGTCATGAAGTGGGCGTCGGGTGTGCGGGTGACCGGCACGTTCGATCCCCACATCATGAGGTACGAGGAGTTCCACCAGTCTGCGGATTCCGGCACATCGGTCTGGTCGCCGAAGACCTGGGGGCTCGCCACCGGCAGGTCGGCGTACCAGTCGTAGAACGACAGCATCGTGCCGCCGAGCATCGTGACGAAGCGCGAGCCGACACCGTGCGAGACGATCGACATCGCCGGAATCGGTGAGAAGCCGGCGATGCGGTCTGGCCCGTACTTCTTGATGGTGTGCACGTGGGCGGCGGCGACGATTTCGGATGCTTCGGCCCAGCTCGCGCGAACCAGGCCGCCCTTGCCCCGGGCCTGCTTGTACGCTCGCGAGGCAACCGGGTCATCCATCACCGCCGCCCAGGCGAGCACGGGATCCCCGGTGCTCTTCTTGGCCGAACGGTAGGCGTCGAGGAGCACGCCTCGCACGTAGGGGTAGCGGATGCGCGTGGGCGAGTAGGTGTACCAGCTGAACGAGGCGCCGCGCGGGCATCCTCGAGGTTCGTACTCGGGGGAGTCCGGCCCGATCAGTGGGTAGTCGGTCTGCTGGGTCTCCCAGGTGATGATGCCGTCTTTGACGTACACCTTCCACGAGCACGAGCCGGTGCAGTTCACTCCGTGCGTGGAGCGCACCTCTTTGTCGTGCGTCCAGCGGTCGCGGTAGAAGGCATCGGCCTTGCGTCCACCATCCAGAAACACCGATCTGAGATCTTCGGAGACCTCGCCGGGCCGAAGGAAGCGGCCGAGGTTCAGCAGGGTGTCGGCGAGAGGGCCATCAGTGCGGGCCCCCGGCGAAGTGGATGATGTCACAGTGCCCTCCCAATCGGGACGGCGATCAAAAACACTGCCGCGTCCCTCACTCTGAGCCTCGCCGCGCCGGGCGATTCCGGCAACGACAAAATGCCGTGAAAATTACCTTCCGATGGTGCGATTCCCCTCATCGGTGCGACGCAGATCAACCGAACAACCGTCGATCGGTTCCAGCCGATTGAGCTGTGCGGTCTCGAGGGGGCCGTCGACGCGACCCAGTGCGCTGCCCACGAGGTGGAAGTGCACCTGACACACCTCCGGATGTTCGCGCGCCATGCTCTCGACCGGACACTCATGGATGTGCACGCACAGCGCCTTGCGGTCGACGGTCGCGTCGAAGCCGGTCTGGTCGAGGTGGTCCTCGACCATGTCGACCTGGCGGTCGGAGTCGGAGCGATCCTGCCCGCCGGTCGAGTCGGGATAGAGGCGGTTGAGCCGTTCGATGCGTTCCAGCGCGGAGTGGATCTTCTTGGCCTGGATCGGATCGTCGCGGTCGAGGGCCAGGGAGTACACGACCTTGGGCCTGCCGCGTGAGGCGCTCGGGTGAGTGGTGGACACGGCAAAGCCGTCTGCGATGAGTCGGTGCAGGTGTTCACGAGCGGTGTTCGTGTGCAGCTCGGCCGCCTCGGCCAGCTTTTCGATCGTCAGTGGGCCGTGCTGCAGCATTGCATAGAGCAGCCTGACTCGACTGAGCGATGCCAGAGTGCGAAGGTCGGGTGGACGACGCGTTCCCATGTCTTTGATCGTATGGCGCGCGTGCCAGCAAAGCTATGCCAGCGAGAAAGTACCGCCTTCCCGATCGTGCAGCGGCGGGTCGGTGTGTGCGTGCAGAATGAAGAGTGCCGACTGCGCTACGGCGGCGGCAGAACGAAGGATTTCCGTGTCTCTGACCGCACCCTCTACCGACGATCCGCGGGGAGGGAAGCCAGCTCTGGCGCCTCTGGACGATGAGCACGTTCGAGGCATTCGCGAGGACTTTCCGGCCCTCGCCGAGACCGTCAACGGCGAACCACTCAGCTATCTCGATTCGGCCGCCACCACGCAGCGACCCCGCCAGGTGCTCGACGCGGAGAGAGACTTTCTGCTGCACTCCAACGCCGCGGTGCACCGCGGTGCACACACCCTCGCCGGGCTCGCGACCGAGGCGTTCGAGGATGCCCGCGCCACCGTCGCCGAGTTCGTCGGGGCGAGCGCGGAGGAGATCGTCTGGACCTCCGGCGCCACGGACGCCCTGAATCTCGTGGCCTACGGCATCGCCAATGCGAGCCATGGCAGAGGTGGACCGGCCGCACGGCGCTTCGCCCTCGTGCCCGGCGACGAGATCGTCGTGACCGAGGCTGAGCATCACGCCAACCTCATCCCCTGGCAGGAACTCGCGGCCACCACGGGCGCCGTCCTTCGCTCCGTGCCGGTCGACGACGTCGGCGTATTCGACGCGGATGCCGCCGCCGCCGTCATCACAGACAGGACGCGCATCCTCGCCTTCGCACACGTCTCCAACGTGACCGGCTTCGTCGCGCCGGTCGCGCAGCTCGTGGAACTCGCTCACGACCGCGGCGCACTGGTCGTGCTCGACGCCTGCCAGTCGGTGCCGCACCGCGCCATCGATCTGCACGAGCTCGGTGTGGACTTCGCAGCGTTCTCCGGTCACAAGTTGCTCGGCCCCACGGGAATCGGGGTGCTCTACGGCCGCGCAGAACTGCTGAACGCCCTGCCGCCGTTCCGCACCGGTGGATCGATGATCGAGACCGTCACCATGACGGGAGCGGACTTCATGCCGGCGCCGCAGCGCTTCGAGGCCGGCACGCAGCCGGTCTCCCAGGCGGTCGCGCTCGCCGAGGCCGTGCGCTACCTGCAGAGTGTCGGCCTCGACCGCGTCGAGGCGCGCGAAGAGTTGCTGGCCGAGCGGATGCTGCGCGGCCTCGCCGAGATTCCCGGCATCCGAGTCGTCGGGCCGCCGCCCGGCGCGCCTCGCGCCGGACTCGTGAGCTTCGACACCGCGGGGGTGCACGCGCACGACGTCGGCCAGTTCCTGGATGCGCGAGGTATCGCCGTGCGCGTCGGCCACCACTGCGCGCAACCGCTGCACCGGCGCCTCGGGCTCACCGCCACGACCCGCGCGAGCGCCTACCTGTACACGACGACCGAGGAGGTTGATCGCTTCGTCGAGGCGGTCGGCCTTGTGCGCGGCTACTTCGGGGAGGCGTGATGGTCGACTCGCTCGAGGGCCTCTATCAACAGCACATCCTGGATCATTCGAAGCTGCGTCACGGCTATGGCCATGCCGAGAACCCGGCCGCCGAGCGCTTCGAGCGCAATCCCACCTGCGGCGACGAACTCACCGTGCAACTGGTGCTCGAACCGGGCTCCGATCGCATCGCCGCGCTGACCTGGCACGGCGCGGGGTGCAGTATTTCGCAGGCGTCGGCATCCGTTCTGAGCGAGCTCGCGGCAGGCCTGACCACGGCTGAGCTCGGTGAGAAGATCGATGCTTTCCGCGCGATGATGCGCTCGCGCGGCGGCGATGAGGGTGACGAAGCCATCCTCGGTGACGCGGTGGTCTTCCAGGGCGTTTCCAAATACGTCATGCGGGTCAAGTGCGCCATGCTCGCCTGGGTCGCCGCAGAGGGCTGCCTCAAAGACGTGGCGTGAGACTCTACCGGAGCCGTGCGCGCTCGAGCGTTGCCTTCTGCGCCGTGGAGCGCACGATGGTGAGCGTCATGATGAGGGTCGCCACAGCGGCCGCGGAGAGCAGGAGCAGCCCGATCGCGTAGGAGTTGGTGCGGCCATAGATGTCTCCCATGATGAGCGGCGGCACGAATCCGCCCAGGCCACCGGCGGCACCTACGAGGCCCGTGACGCCACCCACGCGGGCGGGCTCAGTGACCTTGGCGATGAGCGCGAAGGTGGCACCGCTCCCTGCCCCGAGTGCCGCGGCCATCGCGAGGAAGGCGAGGGTGCCGGTGTACTGGAGCAGGGGGGTGGCCGCCGCAACCGCCGAGCCGACGATCACGATCGCCTGGCCGGTGGCGAGCACCGGGATGGCACCGAAGCGATCGGACAGCCAGCCGCCGACGGGGCGCATGATCACAGCGACGAGGACGAATCCGGCCATCTTCGCCGACGCGTCGCCCGGGTCGAGCGAGTATGCGACCTTGAGGTACGAGGGCAGATACACCGAGAACGCGACGTAGCCGCCGAAGGAGACGGCATACAGGATGCAGGCCTGCCAGCTGATCGGCAGCCGCGCGTTCGACACGACCCGGCCGAGCAACGAGCCCTCGGGCGCCTTGCGACCGGGCGCATCCCGCAGCACGAACCAGGCGACGACGGCGAAGAGGGCGAGTCCGATCGCGGCAATCACGAAGGGCGCGCGGTGGTCGACGCCGTTGAACAGCGACACGGTGGTGAGTGCGCTGACGGCGGTGCCGCCCATGCCCGCACCGAAGACGCCGACGGCGAGGCCCCGGCGCTCGGGCGGGAACCAGGCGTTGACGAAGGGAACGCCAACGGCGAAGGTCGTTCCGCCGATGCCCAGGAAGAAGCCTCCTACGAGGAGGGCGAAGTAGGAATCGAGCCCCAAGAGACCGATGAACAACACCGGCAGGATCGTCGCCGCAGAGACGATCGGGAACATCACCCGGCCGCCGAAGCGGTCTGTCAGCGCCCCGACGGGGATGCGCCCGAGCGAACCGACGATGACCGGCACTGCCACCAGCAGCGCGACGTCGGCTTCGGAGAGTGTGCCGAGGCTGCCGGTGGTGCGGAAGAGCGGGCCGAGTGGACTGAGCAGCGCCCACGCCCAGAAGTTGATGGCGAAGCCCACCGTCGCGAGAGCGAGCATGCCGTAGGCACGACCTAGCGATGCGGGAGCCGCGTTGACCTGTGTTCGCTCTTCGTGGGAGTTCATCGTGTCACTTTCGTCGTTTCTCGAGCCTAGGAGACGCGCGCGCGCGACCGCGAGAGAAGTGCCGTGAAAAATGCCACCCGGATGCGCCGGATGGAGGACAGCGTATTTATTACGGTCTTCGCAGCGAGTGCCGCCGGAGTGAGCGACTAACCTACGGGGGTGACGTTAACCACGGCTCAGCGACTGGGGCAGTCGGTCGAGGCGCTCACGCCCGGGTACTTCGCGCTCACCATGGCCAGCGGGATCGTCTCGGTGGGGATGGAACTCGAGGGCTTCGACGTGCTGTCCGTGCTGTTGCTGGTGATCTGTGCGGCATCCTTCGTGATCCTGCTCGCACTGACCGGGTGGCGCGCGATCAGGTACCCGGGGGCGATCCGTGACGACTTCATGGATCCGCGCCGCGCCTTCGGCTTCTTCACGCTCGTCGCCGGGGCGGATGTGCTCGGGGTGCGACTCTTCATGTCGGGGATGCCCTTCTTCACGACGGCGCTTCTCGTGGCGGCGGGTGCACTGTTCCTGGTGATCGGCTACGTCATCCCGTGGACTGCTGCACTCAGCAAGCAGAAACGGTCGGTGGTCGCCACGGCGAACGGCACCTGGTTCATCTGGGTGGTCGCCAGCCAGTCGATCGCGATCGCCGCCGCGACGCTCGAGCCGCGGGCAGATGCAGCGCGATCGGCTCTCGCGCTCGTCGCCGTCGTCGCCTGGTCTGTGGGTGTGCTGCTGTACGGCGCGACCGCGGTGTTCGTTGCGCTGAGGCTCATGCTGTATCGCTTCGGACCGGACGAGTTCACTCCGCCGTACTGGGTCACCATGGGCGCCCTGGCCATCACGGTGCTCGCCGGGGCGCGCATCGTCGACATGGCGGAGGCGCCGATGGTAGCCGCGACAGGGCACCTGATCGCCGGGCTCTCCGTGGTGTTCTGGGGCATCGCCACTTGGCTCATTCCGCCGCTCCTGGCCGCGGGGCTGTGGCGCCACGTCATGCATCGCTTGCCGCTTCGCTACGAACCGACGCTCTGGAGCATCATCTTCCCGCTCGGCATGTACGCCGTCGCGAGTCTCTCGATCGGCGCCACCGATACCCTGCCGATCGTGCTGTGGATCGGCAAGGTCGAGCTGTGGGTCGCCTTCGCGGCGTGGGCGGCGACGTTCGTCGCGATGACCTATCACGTCGTGCGCGGATTTACCGCGCCGCGCACGGAGGGCGTCGCGGAATCCTGAGCACGCACTCGCTGTGCGCACCTGTTGCGCAGAGCGAGGCCGCGGTCATAGACTGCAAGGCTGCTCACGGCCCGAACCGGCGGTGTGAGGCAGTCAAGAGTTGAAGTACAGACGTGCCCAGGAGGATCCCATGATCAAGACAACAGTCGCATTCGCGAGCACCGTTCGTTTTGTCACCGGCGCATCGCTCCCTGCCCTCCCGCGCCGATAGCCGCCGGGGCCGCACGGCCCCACGATCGCTTCGGTAGCTCCCTCTCGACTCCCCACCTAAATTCATTTCTTCGACGTCTGCCGTCTGGCCCGACGTCGTTCAAGCGCCAGGAAGACACGTGTCTGCAGACCAGAAGAAGATCGGCACCATCGCCGCCATCCTTCGCATTTATCCCTATGCGAAACCCGCCATGCCGCGCATCTACCTCGGCATGGCATCGGCCATGCTCGCCGCGATCGTCGCCCTGCTGATTCCCCAGGTGCTCGGACAACTCGTCGACGGCGCTCTCGGCAACGGCGACGCGAGCGAGATCTGGTGGCCGGTCGGCATCGTACTCGCGCTCGGTGTGACCGAGGCGGCGATGATCTGGTTCCGGCGCCAGTTCGTGCTCGTGCCCGGTACTCACGTCGAATCCCGGATGCGCAACGCGCTCTACAACCGCCTCCAGGATCTGCCGGTCGGCTTCCACGATCGCTGGCCGAGCGGACAGCTGCTCTCGCGCGCCATCAGCGACCTGAACCTCATCCGCCGCTGGATCTCGTTCGGAATCGTGCTGCTCGTCGTCAACGTGCTGACGATCTTCGTGGGCTTCGCCCTGCTGCTGCGCATCAACTGGATGCTCGGGATCGCGTTCATGATCTGTTCCATTCCGCTGTGGATCTACGGCTACTTCTTCGAGAACAGGTACTCGATCGTGGCAAGGCGCAGCCAGGACCAGGCGGGAGATCTCGCGACGTCCGTGGAGGAGGCCGTGCACGGCATCCGGGTTCTGAAGGCCTTCGGTCGCGGCAAGTACGCGCTCAAGAACTTCGCTTCGCAGGCCGAAGACCTGCGCGGCACCGAGATCGAGAAGGCCCGCACGATCGCCAACATCTGGCTGTGGCTGCTGCTCGTGCCCGACGTGACCTTCGCGATCTGCCTGCTTGGCGGCGTGTGGCTCGCGTCGCTCGGGCAGGTCACGGTCGGTGAGCTGGTCGCCTTCTTCGCGACCGCGACGGTGCTGCGCTGGCCGGTGGAGTCGATCGGCTTCCTGCTCTCGATGACCGTCGACACCCGCACCGCGGTCGACCGCTTCTTCGAGGTGCTGGACGCGCCGAACACGATCACCGACCCCGAGCACCCGAAGACGATCGCTGCGCCGACCGGCAGGCTCGTCTTCACGGGTGTGCACTTCCGCTACGAGGACTCGCCCGCGCAGTACCCGGACCTGCTCGATGGCATCGACCTCGAGCTCGTGCCGGGCGAGACCATGGCTGTCGTCGGCCTCACCGGTTCGGGCAAGTCGACACTCACGGCGCTCACGGGGCGGCTCTACGACGTGACGGGCGGATCGATCTCGCTCGACGGAGTCGACATCCGTGAACTCACTCGCACCGAACTGCGCAGCCACCTCGCCATGGCGTTCGAAGACGCCACGCTGTTCTCGGCCTCCGTGCGCGACAACGTGCTGCTCGGGCGCCCGGAGTCGACGGATGCCGAACTCGCCGAAGCGCTGGACATCGCGCAGGCGGACTTCGTCTACGAGTTGCCCGATGGCCTGGACACAAAGGTCGGCGAGGAGGGACTCAGCCTCTCCGGCGGGCAGCGGCAGCGACTCGCGCTGGCCCGCGCGATCGCGGCGAAGCCCTCGGTGCTCGTGCTCGACGACCCTCTCTCGGCGCTCGACGTGGACACCGAGGCGCTCGTCGAGGCGGCGCTGCGTCGGGTGCTCGCATCGACCACCGCGCTCATCGTCGCTCACCGCCCATCCACCGTCATGCTCGCCGACCGGGTCGCGCTGCTCGAGGGCGGGCGCATCACGGCGGTGGGCAGGCACAGCGAGCTGCTCGCCTCGAGCGAGCACTACCGCTTCGTGATCTCGAGTCTTGAGGATGAGGAGAAGCGGGAAGACAGACGCGACGACAGGCGCGACGAAGACGACAGTGAACTCAGGGAGGCATCGCTATGAGCGTCATCGGCGTTGAAGGCGAAGAGCGCGAGAACTTCAGCAGGGCCGAGAGCAGGCAGATCCGTGAGCGCTCGCTGCGCCTGCTCGGTTCGCTGTTGCGACCACTGTGGGCGCGGGTTGCACTCACGATTGCCGTCGTCGTGCTGAGTACCGGTGCGCAGGTCGTGGGACCGGCTCTCATCGCGTACGGCATCGACACGGGTCTGCCCGCGCTGCTGGCGCGTCAGGACTGGGTGCCGCTCGGCCTCGCCGTGGCGTCATACCTCGTCGCCGGAATCGTGGGAGCGGTGCTCATCGCGCAGTACACCGTGCTGACGGCGCGCATCAGTCAGGCGATTCTGATCGAGCTGCGCAAGCGGATGTTCCTGCACACCCAGAAACTGAGCCTCGAATTCCACGAGAGCTACACCTCCGGTCGCATCATCGCGCGGCAGACGAGCGACCTGGACTCGATTCGCGAGCTGCTCGATTCCGGAATCAACCAGCTCGTGCAGGGCGGCCTCTACATGGCGTTCATCGCCATCGCGCTGTTCTCGCTCGACGGGCTGAGTGGGCTCATCCTGTTCGCCTCTCTCGTGCCGCTGCTCGTGCTCGGGCGCTGGTTCCAGCTGCGCTCGCAGAAACTGTTCCGGCTGACGCGCGTGACCTCGGCGAAGGTGATCGTGCACTTCGTGGAGACGATGACCGGCATCCGGGCGGTGAAGGCGTTCCGCAAGGAGAAGCGCAACGAGAAGGAGTTCGGCGACCTCGTCGAGGACTACCGCTCGGCGAACTCGAGGGTGCTGAACCTGTTCGGCGTCTTCGACCCGGGCCTCGTGCTGATCGGCAACGTCACGCTCGCCGTGGTGCTGCTGGTCGGTGGTCTGCGGGTGGCCAGTGGCGATCTCGCGATCGGCGTGCTGCTCGCCGCCCTGCTCTACACGCGATCGTTCTACGCGCCCGCGGAGGAGATGGCGATGTTCTACAACTCCTACCAGTCGGCGGCCGCGGCGCTCGAGAAGATCTCGGGCGTGCTCGAGGAGGAGCCCACAGTTCCCGACCCGGTGCGGCCCATCGATCTCTGGCAGGCGAAGGGCGATGTGGAGTTTCGGGGCGTGCGGTTCGCCTATCAGCAGGATCGCGTCATCCTGCCGCAGTTCGACCTCGAAATCCCGGCGGGTCAGACCATCGCGCTTGTCGGGTCGACCGGCGCGGGCAAGTCCACGCTCGCGAAGCTCATGTCGCGGTTCTACGATCCGACGGATGGTGTGGTCACCCTCGACGGCATCGACCTGCGCCAGCTGCACCCGAAAGACCTGCGCCGCGCCATCGTCATGGTCACCCAGGAGGCGTACCTGTTCTCGGGCACCGTGAGCGACAACATCGCGCTCGGCAAGCCCGAGGCGAGTCGCGAGGAGATCGTGGCGGCAGCGAAGGCGGTGGGCGCTCACGAATTCATCGAGTCGCTGCCCGGCGGGTACGACACGGATGTCAACAAGCGTGGCGGCCGGGTCTCGGCCGGGCAGAGGCAACTGATCTCGTTCGCGCGCGCCTTCCTCGCCGATCCGGTCGTGCTCATCCTCGATGAGGCCACCGCCTCGCTCGACATCCCGAGCGAACGGCTCGTGCAGGAGGGCCTGCAGACCTTGCTCGCCGATCGCACCGCGGTGATCATCGCGCACCGCCTCTCGACGGTCGCGATCGCCGATCGGGTGCTCGTGATGGAACACGGAAGGATCGTGGAAGACGGCACGCCAGACGACCTGATCGCCGGCACCGGCCGCTTCTCGAAGTTGCACGCGGCCTGGCGCGAGTCGCTCGTGTAACGTTCCAGAGTCGGCCGCGCGGTTCGGCACGTCGAACGGGGAGGCCGAGCAGTGGTCAAGGCGGTACAACTGACCGATCCGTTGGCGTTTCACGGGGAGGGTCCGTCGTGGAGTGACAGCTGGGGCGGCCTGCGCTGGGTCGACATGCTCGCCGGAGATGTGCTCACCCTCGCCGCGGATGGTGCGGTGCGCCGGCAGCACGTCGGCACAATCGCGGCGATGATCAGGCCCCGCACTGCCGGCGGGGCGATCGTCGCCCGTGAGCACGACTTTGCCATCCTGCACGACTCCGGCGACGTCGAACCACTGGTGAGCGTGCTCGATGATCCCGCGGTGCGCTTCAACGAGGGCGGCTGCGACCCCCAGGGCCGCCTGTATTGCGGCACGATGCGCTACGACGCGGCCGAGGGCGGCGGCAAGGTCTACCGACTGGAACTCGACCACAGCGTGACGGTGGCGCTCGCACCCGTCACGATCTCGAACGGCCTGCAGTTCGCCGCCTCCGGCGATGTCGCATACTACGTCGACAGCCCCACTAACCGGGTCGACCGGCTCGAGTACGACCCCGATCGCGGTTTCGTCTCGCGCTCGGTCTTCGTCGACATCCCTCGCGACGACGGGTATCCCGACGGCATCGCCCTCGACGTCGACGGGGGAGTGTGGGTCGCCGTCGCGCGGGGTTCGGCCGTGCACCGCTACGACCGGCAGGGCAGGCTCGACCAGGTTGTCGAGCTGCCCGTCAGCAACGTCACCGCATGCGCCTTCGGTGGCGACGACCTGCGCACGCTGTACATGACGACCTCTCGCGAGGGACTCGCCGAGGATGCCGAACCGAACGCCGGCGCCGTGTTCAGCTGTGACGCCGGGGTCGCAGGACTCTCGACCGGTGCCTACGCCGGCTGAGCGGCGAGCGGCGTAACAGCGAGCCGCTCAGGGCCACCACCGCGCGAGCCGCAGGTTCACGCGATAGTCGCCGGATGCCGGCACGAGCAGCGGCGTGCCCTCGGCCTCATAGTGTTCCCGCGCTCGATTTTCGTGGCAGACCGGCGGATGTCCGCTCGAGCGGACCACGCGCCACCACGGCACGCCGTCGCCGTAGCGAGCCATGACCTGGCCCACCGCGCGAGCGGCGCGTGACCCGATCGCGGCCGCGACGTCGCCGTAGGCCATGACCCGGCCATCCGGAATCGACTCGACGACCTGAAGCACGCGCGAGACGAAGTCGTCGTTCGGCTGGCTGACCATGAGGGCGCTCAGGGCAGCTCGATGGCGCCGATCTTCTCGCCGTACCTGGTCTCTTCGACCACGGTGAAACCGACGCGGAGGAAGAACTCCTCTGGGCCGTCTTCACCCGGTTCCCAGATGACGGTGAGTCGGTCGAAGCCGCGCTTCTTGGCCTCGGCGGCCGCGGCGAGCACCGCAAAACGGCCGACCCCCTTGCCCTGCGTGTTCGCGGCGACGTTCATGCGCCAGATGCAGCTGCGGAACTCCTCCTCGTGCGCATCCGGGTCGAAATTGGCCATGATGAAGGCGACGACGGTGTCTTCTGCGTCGACCACGACGCGGGACCAGTTGTTGCCCGGGTCGAGGAACGGGCCGGCCATGGCGTAGGAGACGGGCTCGATGAAATGTTCCTGGCCGGGCTTCAGCGACAGGGCATTCGCCTCAACGATATTTTTCGCCGACAGTTCTTCGAGTCTCAAGTCGCCCATGGAGACAGGCTAACCCTCTCCACCGATCTGGGCATAGCCGTATTCGCGGCCGGGCCTGATTTATCTTGATGTCAAGATACTTTGCCGCTTCTTGTAGGATTGACGTCGGCCCCAGCGGAGGCGTGGAGGCGCCTCAGCGAAGGCATAACGAGAGGAAAAGTCCCGTGGCGAAGATCAAGGTAGAGGGAACCGTCGTCGAGCTCGATGGCGACGAGATGACCCGCATCATCTGGCAGAAGATCAAGGACACCCTGATCCACCCGTATCTCGACATCAACCTCGAGTACTACGACCTCGGCATCGAGCACCGTGACGCGACCGACGACCAGGTCACGATCGACGCGGCCCACGCCATCCAGAAGCACGGCGTCGGCGTCAAGTGCGCGACCATCACACCCGACGAGGCGCGTGTTGAGGAGTTCGGCCTCAAGAAGATGTGGAAGTCGCCGAACGGAACCATCCGCAACATCCTGGGCGGCGTGATCTTTCGTGAGCCGATCATCATCTCGAACATCCCGCGGCTCGTTCCCGGCTGGAACAAGCCGATCATCATCGGTCGTCACGCCTTCGGCGACCAGTACAAGGCCACAGACTTCGTCTTCAAGGGCGCCGGCAAGCTCACCGTGCAGTTCACGCCTGACGACGGCTCGGAGCCGCTCACGTTCGACGTCTACGACGCCCCGGATGACGGCATCGCGCAGGTGCAGTACAACCAGGATGCATCGATCCGCGACTTCGCTCGCGCCTCGCTCAACTATGGACTGAGCCGCAACTACCCCGTGTACCTGTCGACCAAGAACACGATCCTCAAGGCCTACGACGGTCGCTTCAAGGACATCTTCCAGGAGATCTTCGACACCGAGTTCAAGGAGCGTTTCGACGCTGCGGGGCTGACCTACGAGCACCGTCTCATCGACGACATGGTCGCATCCGCGATGAAGTGGGAGGGCGGCTACGTCTGGGCCTGCAAGAACTACGACGGCGACGTGCAGTCGGACACGATCGCGCAGGGCTTCGGCTCGCTGGGGCTGATGACGTCGGTTCTCATGACGCCCGACGGCAAGACGGTGGAGGCCGAGGCCGCGCACGGCACGGTCACCCGGCACTACCGCCAGCACCAGGAGGGCAAGCCCACCTCGACGAACCCGATCGCCTCGATCTTCGCTTGGACCCG
>DATNBR010000013.1:0-21037 GCA_035571875.1 Lacisediminihabitans sp.
AAGGGCTCGCACAGCGCATCGTCGCAGGCGACGTCGCCGAATCGCTGAAGGACAAGGAGCTCATCAGCCTCGATCTGTCCGCTCTGGTCGCCGGTGCGATGTACCGCGGCCAGTTCGAGGAGCGCCTGAAGGCGGTCCTCAAGGAGATCACCGAGTCCGACGGACGCGTCATCACCTTCATCGACGAACTCCACGTGCTGATGGGCGCGGGCGGCGGCGAGGGGTCGGTTGCGGCATCCAACATGCTCAAGCCCATGCTCGCGCGCGGCGAACTCCGATTGATCGGGGCCACCACCTTGGACGAGTACCGCCAGTTCATCGAGAAGGATGCCGCGCTCGAGCGCCGCTTCCAGCAGGTATTCGTCGGCGAACCGAGCGTCGAAGACACCATCGCCATCCTGCGCGGGCTCAAGGAGCGATACGAGGCCCACCACAAGGTGACGATCGCCGACTCCGCTCTCGTGGCTGCGGCATCCCTCAGTAATCGCTACATCACCGGGCGCCAACTGCCCGACAAGGCGATCGACCTCGTCGATGAGGCCGCGAGCCGCCTGAAGATGGAGATCGACTCGTCGCCCGTGGAGATCGACGAGCTCAAGCGCGCCGTCGACCGGTTGAAGATCGAGGAGCTCGCGCTCAAGAAGGAGAAGGACGACGCGTCGAAGGTGCGGCTCGACAAGCTGCGCGAAGATCTCGCCGAGAGGCAGGAGGCGCTCGCCGAGCTCGAGAAGCGCTGGCAGGCCGAGAAGTCGTCGCTCACCGGCGTCGGCGAACTCAAGATGCGCCTGAACGACGCGCGCATCGACCTCGACCGGGCCATGCGCGAGGGCGACTACCAGGCGGCGTCCAAGATCAACTACGAGACGATCCCCACGATCGAGAAGGCGATTGCCGCCGCCGAGAGCGCCGAGCAGTCCGGGCCGCGCATGGTGAATGACCAGGTGACCGAAGACGACATCGCGGCCGTGGTCGCGATGTGGACGGGCATCCCGGTCGACCGCCTCACCCAGGGCGAGACCGAGAAGCTGCTGAACCTCGAGGCGGAGCTCGGTAAGCGACTCGTCGGCCAGAAGCGCGCCGTCGCGTCCGTCGCGGATGCCGTGCGCCGGTCGCGCGCCGGAGTCTCCGACCCCGATCGTCCCACCGGCTCCTTCCTCTTCCTCGGCCCGACGGGCGTCGGCAAGACCGAGCTCGCCAAGGCGCTCGCCGAGTTCCTGTTCGACGACGAGAAGGCCATGATCCGCATCGACATGAGCGAGTACGGCGAGAAGCACTCCGTCGCGAGACTGCTCGGTGCCCCTCCCGGCTACATCGGCTACGAGCAGGGCGGCCAGCTCACCGAGGCCGTGCGTCGGCGCCCATACTCCGTCGTGCTGATGGACGAGGTCGAGAAGGCGCACCCCGAGGTCTTCGACGTGCTGCTTCAGGTGCTCGACGACGGCAGGCTCACGGATGGCCAGGGCCGCACCGTGGACTTCCGCAACGTCATCCTCGTGCTCACATCGAACCTCGGCAGCCAGTTCCTGGTGGATGCCTCGCTCGACCAGCAGGAGAAGGAGAACGCTGTGGGCGCGCTCGTGCGCCAGACCTTCAAGCCGGAGTTCGTGAACCGGCTCGACGACATCGTCATCTTCTCGCCGCTGTCGCTCGAAGACCTGAGCCAGATCGTCGAGCTCTACATCGACCGGCTCTCTCGTCGACTCGAGGGCCGCAGGCTCGACCTCGCGGTCACTCCGGATGCCCGCACCTGGCTTGCCGAACGCGGCTACGACCCGATCTATGGCGCGAGGCCGCTGCGGCGGCTCATGCAGACGGAGATCGACGACAAGCTCGCGCGCGCCCTCCTCGCGGGCGAGGTGGTCGACGGTGACACCGTGCTGGTCGGACTGCAGGTCGACGGCAGCGGACTCGCCGTCAGCAGGTCGGAGCTCTAGAGCGGGTTGAGTAGCGAGGAACGAGCGTATCGAAACCGCTCGCGCGTCCTGGTTTCGATGCGGCCGCGGACGATAACCCTCCTTCGCAGGCTCAGTCGGCGCTGGCGTCGCAGGATCGCTCCGCGCTCCTCAAAGCTCCAGCGCGCTACTCAACTCACCTAGATCCCGGAGCGTCACCTCACCGCAGCACGGAGCTGAGCAGCAGGCTCGTCTCGCTGTTGACGACGCCCTCGATTGACCGGATGCGGCCGAGCAGTCGGTCGAAACTGGGCAGTGATTCGGTGTGCAGTTCGGCGACCAGGTCCCATCCGCCGTTCGTGGTGTGCAGCGAGTGCACCTCGGGAAAACCGCGCAGCTTGCGGATGACCTCGTTGGTCGAGCGGCCCTCGACCTCGATGAAGGCCACCGCTCGCACGGTGTTGGCGGCGAGTTCCTCCCGCACGCGCACCGTGAAGCCGAGCACGACGCCGGAGGCCACGAGCCGACGAAGGCGGCTGTTGATCGTCGCGCGCGTGACACCCAGGCGGTGCGCGAGTCCCGCGATCGGTTCGCGCCCGTCTACGCGCAGCTCCGCGATGAGGCGTCGATCGAGGTCATCCAGGTCAGTCATTGACCATAGTGTACGGTCAATCTGCCCACTCTGGTCGTCGCTGCACGATATGCGATCAGGATCGCACATTGTGACTGCACTTCGCACAGCCATATCGTAGAGGCGAGTGAAGGTAGAGGCAGTTTCATGGTGCAGTTCGTCGGTGTCAACAACGTCATTCGCTGGGTGAGGCACCGCGGCATCGAGACGGTTCTGGCCGAGTTGGGCACCTACCTCGAGCACGACTACCGCAACTGGCCCGGCTTCGAGGCGGCACCCCGCGTCGCGAGCCACTCCACCGTCGGGGTCATCGAACTCATGCCCACGAGCAACGGCGAGCTCTACGGCTTCAAGTACGTGAACGGGCATCCTTCGAACCCCGCGAGGGGTCTGCAGACCGTCACAGCCTTCGGAGTGCTCGCCGACGTCGCGACCGGCTATCCGCTGCTCGTCGCCGAGATGACAGTGCTCACGGCGCTCCGCACCGCCGCGACCTCCGCCATGGCCGCCTCGAGCCTCGCCCGCAAGGACTCGACGACGATGGCGATGATCGGCGCGGGAACGCAGGCCGAGTTCCAGGCGCTCGCGTTCCGGGGCTCGCTCGGTATCCAGAGCCTGCGGGTGTTCGACACCGACCCGGATGCGGTGGCCAAGCTCGTGCGCAACCTCACGCCCCTGGGCTTCGACATCTACGTCGCGCACGATGTCGCAGATGCCGTGCGCACCGCCGACGTCATCACGACCTGCACCGCGGACAAGGTCAACGCCACGATCCTCACCGACGACATGATCGTGCCCGGCGTGCACCTCAACGCGATCGGCGGCGACTGCCCCGGCAAGACGGAGCTCGATGCGGCGATTCTGCAGCGGGCGGATGTCTTCGTCGAGTTCCCCGAGCAGACCCGCATCGAGGGCGAGATTCAGCAGCTCGCGCCCGACTTCCCGGTCACGGAGCTGTGGAAGGTCATCACCGGAGCGAAGACCGGGCGGAGCAGCGACGAGCAGATCACCGTGTTCGACTCGGTCGGCTTCGCCATCGAGGACTTCTCCGTTCTGCGCTTCCTGCGTGACAGCATCCGCGGCACAGGCTTCTTCGACGACATCGACCTCATCGCCGACCCGGACGATCCGAAGGATCTGTTCGGTCTGCTGGCCGACAGCAACGCCCCCGTACCGGCCTGACCGCACCTCCTCACGACCCATGTCCACGCAGGCTCCACGGGCCGTGGTGCTCATCAGGCCGCACCACTTCTTTCCCAACCCGGCAACCGCAGCCGACAACGCGTTCCAGTCTCCGGCGCCCACTGACGGCGCCACGCTCGCGGTTCGCGCCCGCGACGAGGTGACAGCTGCGGCGGAACGCCTGGAGGAGCACGGCGTCACGGTGCACCTGTTCGAAGACGAGGCGGTCGATCATCCGGACAGCGTGTTTCCCAACAATTGGTTCTCCACCCACGCCGGCGGTCACATCGCGATCTATCCGATGCACTCGTCGAGTAGGCGGGGCGAGCGGCGCAGCGATGTGATCGAGCTGCTCAAGCGGCGGTATCGCGTTCAGGACGTGGTCGATTACTCGGGGCTCGAGTACGACGACGTGTTCCTCGAGGGCACCGGCGCGATGGTGCTCGATCATGCCAGTCGCGTCGCCTACACGGTGCGCTCGAACCGGGCGAATCCGGTGGCGCTCGAGCGCTTCTGCACCAACTTCGGCTATGAGCCGATGGTCTTCGACGCGACGGATGAGCTGGGAGCGCCGATCTATCACACCAACGTCATGATGGGCATCGCCACCGAGTTCGCCATGATCGGGCTCTCGATGATTCCGGATGAACGACGCCGCACCGAGGTCGTCGAGCGTCTCTCCACCGATGGCAGGGCGATCATCGAGCTCAGTCCCGAGCAGGTGCGGAGCTTCGCCGGCAATGTCCTCGAGCTCCGGGGCAGCGCGGGGCGCATCCTCGCCATCTCGGCTCGAGGGCTCGCCAGTCTCGACGACGCGCAGCGTGCGACGATCGAGCAGAGCTGCACCATCGTGCCGCTGTCGGTGCCGACCATCGAGTTGGCCGGTGGCTCCGTGCGCTGCATGCTCGCGGGCATCCACCTCGATCCCCGGCCCGCAGGTGTGGGTTGAGTAGCGCGCTGGAGCTTTGAGGAGCGCGGAGCGATCCTGCGACGCCAGCGCCGACTGAGCCTGCGAAGGAGGGTTATCGCCCCCGGCCGTATCGAAACCGGGGCGCGCTACTGCAGCGCGGGGATGACCTCGCGCTCGAAGAGCTCTATGCCTGAGCGGTCGTACGCCGCCTCGGGGAAGTAGTGGATGAAGTAGCCGACGCCGCGCTCCTTCATGTCCTTCAGCCGCGCGATGATCTGCTCCGGGGTGCCGACCGCGAGCGCGTTCTCGCCGTGATACTCGGCGATGAACGCCGCAGCCTTCTCGGCTCCGAGGTACGGCAGCACCCGTGCCTCGATGGCGTCGAGACGCTTCTGCACCTCGGCGTCTGTGTCCGCGATGACGACGTTATAGTTCGCGCTGCGGATGATGTCGTTGAAGTCGCGACCGATCGCATCCGTGTGACCGCGGAGCACGTCGCTCTTGTGGCTGAACTCGTCGGGGCTGCCGGCAAAGTTCGTGTACTGCGCGTACTGCGCGGCGATGCGCAGGGTGACCTTCTCGCCACCGCCCGCGATCCAGAGCGGGATGCCTGCCGGCTGCAGCGGCTTCGGGTAGAAGAGCGCACCATCCACCTGGTAGTGCTTGCCGTTCAGGGTGGCGGTGCCCGTCTCCCAGGCCTGCTTCATGATCTGCACGCCCTCGTCGAGTCGCGCGAGGCGCTCGCCCGCACCCGGGAATCCGTAGCCGTACGCGCGCCACTCGTGCTCGTACCAACCGCCGCCGATACCCATCTGGGCGCGGCCGCCCGAGATGATGTCGACCGTGGTGGCGACCTTCGCGAGGTAGGCCGGGTTGCGGTAGCTCATGCAGCTGCACATCTGGCCGAGGAGCACGCGGCTCGTGGTCGCCGCGAACGCCGACATGAGGCTCCAGGCCTCGTGTGTGGCCTGGTCCGATGGCACCGGAACGGTGTGGAAGTGATCGTAGACCCAGACGGAATCCCACGGTCCGGCGTCCGCGTGCGCCGCGAGGCCGCTCATCGCCTCCCAGTGCTTCGAGGGGTCGATATCGACCAGATCGTGACGCCAGCCCTGGGGTATGAACATTCCAAATCGCATGAGCTAACCCTATTAGACGGCCCGGTGCAAGACCCTACTTCGCCGCGAGCTCCCGGACGATCGCGGCGACGAAGGCATCCACATCCGCCTCGGTTGTATCGAAGGCGCACATCCAGCGCACCTCGCCAGCGGCGGCGTTCCAGTCGTAGAAACGGAACTGCTCGCGGATGCGGTTCGCGGCATCCACGGGCAGGGTAGCGAACACCGCGTTCGCCTGCGTCTCCTGGGTGAAAGCGAGTCCCGTGATGGCGCCGGTCTCGATGCCGTGCTCGAGCGTGCGCCGCAGGTGGGCCGCCATGTCGTTGGCGTGCGTCGCGGAATCGAGCCAGAGCGTGCCGTCGAGCAGCGCGATGAGCTGCGCGCTCACGAAACGCATTTTGCTCGCGAGCTGCATGTTGAGCTTGCGCAGGTAGTGCAGGCCCTCGGATGCCTCCGGGTTCAACACCACGACCGCCTCGCCATAGAGCAGGCCATTTTTGGTGCCGCCGAAGCTCAGGATGTCGACCCCGGCATCCGTGGTGAAGGCGCGCAGGGGCTCGTGCAGGCTCGCGGCGGCGTTGGCGAGCCGCGAGCCGTCCATGTGCAGTCTCATGCCTTTGGCGTGCACGTGATCTGCGATGGCCTTCACCTCGGCGACGGAGTATGCGGTGCCGAGTTCGGTTGTCTGGGTGATGCTGACCGCAAGCGGCTGGGCGCGGTGCTCGTCGCCCCAGCCCCAGGCCTCGGTGTCGATGAGCTCCGGGGTGAGCTTGCCGTCTGGGGTGGCGACGGTGAGCAGCTTGAGCCCGGCGACGCGCTCGGGAGCCGCGTTCTCATCGGTGTGGATGTGCGCGGTCGTCGAGCAGATCACCGCACCCCAGCGGGGCAGTATCGACTCGAGGCTCAGCACGTTCGCGCCCGTGCCGTTGAACACGGGGAAGGCCTCGGCCTGCTCGCCGAAGTGGCGCTTCACGACCTCCTGCAGCTTCGCGGTGTAGACGTCTTCGCCATAGGAGATCTGGTGGCCGCCGTTCGCGACGGCGATGGCCTCGAGCACCTCCGGGTGTGCACCGGCGTAGTTGTCACTGGCGAAGCCGCGGTAGTCGAGGTCGTGGAGGCGCTGGAATTCGGTCACACCGTCAATTCTCTCGCACTCGGGCGTGGCCCCTCCACCTGGCTCCGTTCGTAACTCAGGCGACCGCGGCGCGCATCAGCTCGGCGACCTTCTTCTCCACTGCGGGGCTCCACTGCTTGATCCCGAACGAGACGGCCCAGATATCGCCGTCGTCGAGGTGGGAGGCATCCTGGAATTCCAGCGTTGAGTAACGCAGGCTGAACTTGCCCGCGTTCTTGAAGGCGACGACGACCTTGCCCTCCTCAGTCGCGTAGGCGGGCATGCCGTACCAGGTCTTCGGCTGCAGCGCCGGTGCGTTCTCGGTGACAGTCACGTGCACGCGTTCGGCGATGGCGCGATCATCCGGAGCCATCTTGTCGATCGCCTCGAGCAGAGCCTGCAGTCCATCGGCCTGCTTGGCGCCCTTCTTGCCCTCTGCTCGCAGTTCGGCGGCGCGCGCCTTCATCGCTGCGCGCTCTTCCGCGCTGAACCCGCCGCTGTTGCCCATGGACATGGAGACCTTCCTCACTGGACGCGTCAACGTCCTCATAGAAAGGCTAGGCGGGATGCTGCGCTCGCGCTTCTCGCATCCTGCTCATTTGAGTCTCGTTGCGCAGGCACGAGCGTCGGTCGCCGCCGCCTGGCTCAGTTGCTTCGTGACCGCCTTCACCTGGTCGGACGAGGCCCCACCCGGGTTCGCGAGGAGGTCGGCCATGGCCTGGTAGTCCTTCTGGTGCGGGCTCGGATCATTCGCGACAGTCGCATACGCCTGCTTGAGTCCTTCCACCTGATCCGGGTCGTTCGCCGCGGCCTGGGCGCTCTGTGCGATCCCGAACAGGTCGTGGCAGAACGCATCCGTGTAATTGCCGTTGGTCGAGACCTGCGAACCCACCGCGCTCTCGACGCTCTTCGCCAGTGACGCTCCGAGAACCACGATGACCGTGACGAGTATGGCGGTGAGGACGAGGGAGACGTAGCCGATGATCGTTGCGGCGAGCGCGAATCCGTGGCCCTTCTCACCGCTGCGCTTGATCTGCCCGAGGGCGATGTGACCGCCGATGATGCCGAGCAGAGACACGAAGAACGAGCCGACGAAGGCGACGATCGCGAGCGTGTTGGTCCTGTCCCTCTGCGGTGGCTGCTGCTGGGGAGGCTGCGGCAGGGTCACGGGCGTTGCCTCCCAAGCGGGAGGAGTCGAATCTACGTTGCTCATGGGTTCCCCTCAATCGATCACGCCGCACGTCGGCGGGACATACGCGAACACCCGCGACCAACATGAATGTTCGTCACGCTGAGTATCAGCATAGGGCCGTCCTGCAGCGAGCAGGCTTAGGCTGAGCAAATGCGCGCAACGGTGATTCATGCTCCCAGGGATATCCGCCTCGACGAGGTGCCCGACCCCGTCCTCAGCACCGGCGGCGACGCCATCGTTCGCGTCGTCGCGGCGTGTGTCTGCGGATCCGACCTCTGGCCTTACCGCGGCGTGATCCCGACGGAAGAGCCGCACCGCATCGGCCACGAATTCGTCGGCGTTGTCGAGGCGGTAGGCGACGGCGTCGAACGCATCACCGTCGGCGACTTTGTCATCGCGCCCTTCTACGACTGCGACATGACCTGCGTCAATTGCCTGAACGGCGTCAGCACGTCCTGCCTGAACGGCGGATGGTGGGGTGCGGATGACCGCAGCGGCCACTTCGCCGACGGGGCACAGGGTGAGTTCGTGCGTGTTCCTCATGCCGATGGTTCCCTGGTCGCCACCCCGTCGCATCCGGACCACTCGCTCGTGCCGAGCCTGCTCACGCTCGCCGATGTCATGGGCACGGGCCACCACGCGGCCGTGTCCGCGGGAGTGACGTCCGGCAGCACGGTCGTCGTGGTCGGCGACGGAGCCGTGGGCCTCTGCGCCGTGCTCGCCGCGAAACGGCTCGGAGCATCCAGAATCGTGGCGATGTCGAGGCACGCCGACCGCCAGGGGATCGCCCGTGAGTTCGGTGCGACCGACATCGTGGAGGAGCGCGGTGACGAGGGTGTCGCTCGTATCCGGGAACTCTTCGACGGCGTCGGTGCGGAGTGCGTGCTGGAGTGCGTCGGCACGAAGGAGTCGATGGACCAGGCGATCCGCTCGGCGCGTCCTGGCGGCATGGTCGGCTATGTCGGATCGCCGAACGGTGGATCAGAGCTGCCGGTGCGACCGCTGTTCGGCCGCAATGTCGGCGTGAACGGCGGGGTGGCGCCCGTGCGCAACTACATCGAGGAGCTCCTGCCCGAGGTGTGGGCAGGCAACATCAACCCGGGTCGCGTCTTCGACCTCGAACTGCCGCTCGCCGATGTCGCGCAAGCCTACGCGGCGATGGACGAGCGTCGCGCCACCAAGGTGCTCTTGCGGCCATAGCGGCGACTCGGATTCAGCCGGCGGCCGGGCGTCGGAACACGCGGCGAACAAGTCGCCGCACGAGCCCGGCGCCCAGAAGCAGCAGCAGCCAGAACATGCCCACGGCGGGAACCACGACGGCGAGAATCAGGGCGACGACGAACAGTGCGGTCGCGATCGCCGACTGTGAGACATCCAGCTCCTGCTGCGCTCCACGACGGAGCAGTTCCGGAGTTCGCTTGAGAACAACCTCCATGAGCAGCATCGAACCACTTGTGAGAAAGAGCGTGCCTATATAGAGCGCGTAGACGCCACGGTCGTTGGTGGGCGAGTACGAAAGCACATTCGTGGCAAACGGGAGGAAGACGATACTCGCAAGCCAGACGAAGTTGACCCACACGATCAGCGGCGTGTAACCGCTGACCAAGTCGAAGACGCGATGGTGCACAACCCAGAAACGTGCGATCACGGCGAATGAGATGGCGAACGCGAGGAACGCGCTCCAATGCTCGATGAAGAGCCTGCCGACGCCTCCCGGCTTCGCGATCTCGGGCGCGATGTCGACCAACGGCAGCACCAAAAGGGTGAGCGCTATCGCGACCGCCGCATCCGAAAAGCCGACGAGGCGGCTGAGCCCGCGATCCGTGCGAATCGTTGCCATGAGCACATTCTTTCATCACCAAATCCGCACTCGCGCTCGCGCAGACGCAGTTTTATGATGATGCCATGGACGACGATGTCGACCTCCGCGGTCGCGCGATCAGCAGCCTGAAGGCCAAGAGCCACTTCTGGTTCATGCTCGCCGTGTGGGTGATACTGTCAGCGTTCTTCGTCGTCATCTGGTGGAGCGGCGGCGGCCCGTTCTGGCCCGTGTGGCCGATCGTCGCGATCGGCATCGCCGTTGCGTTCACCTTCGTGCGCGGATACGTGAGCGCCGGTGGAGCGCCAACCGAGGAGCGCATCCAGCGCGAGATTCGCCGACTCTCGTAGAGCACACGGCATCCGCTCATGGGCGCAGCACACCTCATCCTCATCGTGTCCCACCTTTCGGCCGCGACCCTCGCGTTCATCCTGGGGATTGCGTTGTGCGCGCGACTTCCGGGGTCGGCAAAGTCCGTCTCATTTCGGGCCTACGCGGTGAGCGTATGGCTCGCCATGCTCTGCCTGGTGACCGTGGTCATCCTCGACTGGCCGCGACTGAATCTCACCAGACACATCGCATTCTCAGTGCTCGGAGTGCTCGGTGTGTACCTGATCTGGCGAACGGAGCGGGCACGGCGCCAATTGCGCGACCAACGCCCTGGCTGGCGCCTGAGCTTCGTCTCCCACATCGGGTTCGTGCTCATCTCGCTCTTCGACGGATTCTGCATTGTGCTCGCGATCGACCTCCTGATGCCGGCATGGGTCGTCATTACCGTGGCAGTACTCGGGGTCGCCGTCGGAATCATCGCGCTCAGGGCGCGCGCGAAAACCATTCGCGCGGTGGAAGCGGCCTGATCCCGGCCCGGTGGTCGAGCTTGTCGAGGCCGCGGGAGTGGGCCTGTGGATCTTACGCCGAGTGCGCCGTGATCCCGGCCGTCGACTCGATGACGTCCTTCATCTTCTTGGAGAGCGCCTCGTAGAACATCGACAGCGGGAACTCGTCATCCATCACCGCGTTGGTGTATTCCTTGGGCGGTCCGGCGAGCGTCTCGTCCGGCAGACCGCGAGCCCAGGCGGATGCCGGGTTCGGCGTGAGCGTGGACGACACCAGCTGGTAGGCGGCAAGCCAGTGTGCCGTCTTAGGGCGATCGATGCTGGCCCAGTAGAGGTCGTTGATCGCATCGGAAAGTTGGATCACGACATCCGGAACCTCGTCCCAGTCGATCGCGAGCTTCGTGTCGGTCCAGTGCAGCACGTCGTGCTGGTGCAGCCAGGCGAAGAGCAGCTGTCCGCCGAGCCCGTCGTAATTGCGCACGCGACTGCCGCTGATCGCGAAACGGAAGATGCGGTCGAAGATCACCGCGTACTGCACGAGCCTCGCGTGCTCGAGCGTGACCGACTGGATCTCCGAGCGCTCCGCATCCGTCAGCAGCGCGAGCGAGCGCTCGATGCGCACAGACTCGCGGAACGCTGTGAGGTCACAGCGCAACTCCTCCAGCGAGTAGAGGAAGAACGGCATCCGCTGCTTGATCATGAACGGGTCGAATGGCAGGTCACCGCGCATGTGGGTGCGGTCGTGGATGAGGTCCCACATCACGAAAGTTTCTTCCGTGAGGTGCTGGTCATCCAGCAGGCGCGCTGCATCGTCGGGCAGATCGAGCTTCGTGATCTCGGATGCCGCACGCACGACGCGACGGAAACGAGCGGCCTCGCGGTCGGCAAAGATCGCACCCCAAGTGAAGGTCGGGATCTCGCGCATCGCGACCGTCTCCGGGAACAGCACTGCGGAGTTGGTGTCGTAGCCGTCGGTGAAGTCGAGGAATCGGATCGGCACGAACAGCTTGTTCGAGTAGTCGCCCGCCTCCAGTTCGCCCACGAACTCGGGCCAGATGACCTCGATGAGCACGGCCTCGGTGAGTCGATCGGTCGAACCGTTCTGGGTGTACATCGGAAAGATGACGACGTGCTGCAGACCGTCGATGCGGTTCTTCTCCGGGTGGAACGCGATGAGCGAGTCGTAGAAGTCCGGCACGCCGAAGCCCTCGTCGGCCCAGCGTTCGAAGTCCCTGACGGACGCCTCGAGGTACTCGGCGTCGTGGGGGAACAGCTTTCGGAAATTCAGGAGTTCGGTCGTGATGGTCTCGACGTAGCCCCGCGCTGCCGCGTGGTGTGATGCGTCGGGGATGCTGCCGTCCTGAATTTCCAACGGGCGAAGTGCGCTCGCGGCCTCCTTCAGCGCCAGCCAGGACGGGTGAAGTGCAATGTCTTCAACGACCTCGGGTTCTCCAACGATGGCCTGCGCTCCGGTATAGGAGTCGTTCGACGTGATCTGTGACATGGTTCAACCTCCGATCCTGGGATAAATAGCGGTACTTCAAGGCTAGTCGCGGGGCCGCGATCTTTGGTTGTGGCAATCGGCGGATAATTGCGCGCGCGAACTCCAACACGCGCGATACCGCTGGCGAGTGATCGTCTCTCGGGTGGTTTCCAGCGCCAGGGGGCGGACGCCCAACCCTCGCGGGTCAGCTCTGCGCGGTCAGAGACGTGGTGATGGTGCGGAGCAGGCGACCCGCCTGCGCGCGTTCGTCTGCGCTGAGCTCGGCCAGCATCCGATTCTCGACGGACTTCACGGCGGCGCTCGCCGTGTGCAACTGGGCGCGGCCGGCTGGCGTCAGTTTCACAGGTAGCGCGCGGCCGACGGGCGCTTCCGCGGGGCGGGAGACGAGCCCATCCTCTTCGAGCGCCTGCAGCAGCACGTTCATCGACTGCCGCGTGACGAAGGCGCCGCGGGCCAGGTCGGAGTTCGACAGGCCCGGTCGCTGCGCGAGCAGTTCGAGGCAGGAGTAGTGCGTGATGGTCATGCCGAGCGGCCGCAGCACGCCCTCCATCGCCGAACGCAGTGCGCTCGAGGCCTCCTTGAGCAGGTAACCCACCGAGGTGTCGAGGTCGATGTGGTCTTGACTCATGTCAACATTCTGACATACGATGAATGTCAATAAACTGACAAGCAAGGAGTTCATCATGGCGGTCATCGGACCAGACTTCATCTCGCTGCAGGTGCGCGACCTCGAGCGCTCGGCCGCGTTCTACGAGCGCTTCCTCGGGCTCGCTCGCGCGGCCGGCGGCCCACCGCACGCCGTCGTCTTCGACACCAAGCCGATCGCCTTCGCGGTGCGCGACCTGGTGCCGGGCGTGGATCTCGATGCGATCGCCCAGCCGGGCCAGGGTGTGGCGGTGTGGCTGCACGCTCCGGATGCGCAGGCCATCCACGATGCCTTGGTCGACGGCGGCGCCACCATCGTCGCCCCTCCGATCGATGGTCCGTTCGGGCGCACCTTCACCTTCGCCGACCCGGACGGATACCAGGTCACGCTGCACGATCGTGCCTAGCGCGGCCTAGAAGATCATCGGCCGATCGTCGTCGTCCTCGGTCGCGAGGTCGAGGTCGACGACGACCGGGACGTGGTCGCTGGGCGCATCGCCCTTGCGCTCGTTGCGGTGGATGCTCGCGCCGGTCACGAGGTCGGCGAACGGCGCCGAGCCCAGGATGAAGTCGATGCGCAGCCCCTCGTTGCGGGGAAAGCGAAGCTGCTTGTAGTCCCAGTAGGTGTAGCCCTCGGGCACGAGCGGGCGCACGACATCCGCGAGGCCCGCCGCCTCGAACGCCGCGAACGCCTCTCGCTCGGGTGGCGAGATGTGAGTGGAGAGGCCGGGAACCAGGGCCGGGTCGCCGACATCCGAGTCCAGCGGGGCGATGTTCCAGTCGCCCATGAGGGCGAGCGGCGTCTGCGGATGCGCGGCCAGCCACGACTGCGTATCGGCACGCAGGGCGGCAAGCCAGTCGAGCTTGTACAGGTAGTGCGGGTCGTCGAGAGCGCGCCCGTTCGGAACGTAGAGGCTCCACAGGCGCACGTCGTTCACCGTGACGCCCAGGGCCCTGGCCTCCTTGGGAAGATCGGAACCCTCCTGACCCTTCAGGAAGCCGGGCATGCCCTCGAAGCTTGTGGCGACATCCGTCATGGGGAGTCTGCTCGCGAAGGCGACGCCGTTCCACTGGTTGAAGCCGTGGATCTCGACCTGATACCCAGCCTCCTCGAAGGCCTCCACCGGGAACTGTTCCGGCTTGCACTTGATCTCCTGCATGGCGAGAACGTCGATGTCTTCGCGACCGAGCCAGTCGACCACGCGGCCGAATCGAGCACGGATCGAGTTCACATTCCAGGTGGCGACGCGCATGCCCCAACGCTACCGGAGCACCTGCCGCCCGCACCGGCCGCGCCCGGTAGAATCGCCGCTGTGACGGATGCGCGACAGCAACTCATTGCCCACATCTCGGCCGAGGCCGTGTTTCACGGCGACTTCACGCTCACGAGCGGCAAGAAGGCCACCTACTACGTCGACCTGCGCAAGGTGAGCCTCGACCACCGCGTCGCGCCGCTCATCGGCCAGGTCATGCTCGACCTGATCGCCGAGGTGCCCGAGGTGAGCGCCGTCGGCGGGATGACGATGGGTGCCGATCCGATCGCCGCAGCCGTGCTGCACCAGGGCGCCGCTCGCGGGCTGGACTACGACGCGTTCGTCGTGCGCAAGGAGCCGAAGGACCACGGCCGTGGCCGCCAGGTCGAGGGCCCGGACCTGAACGGCAAGCGCGTCATCGTGCTCGAAGACACCTCAACCACCGGCGGATCCCCACTCGCGGCCATCGAGGCCCTGCTGAAGGTCGGCGCCGAGATCGCTGCCGTCGCCGTCGTCGTCGACCGAAACACCGGAGCTCGCGAGATCATCGAGGCAGCAGGTTATCCCTACTACGCCGCGATCGACCTGAGCGACCTGGGCCTCGATACATGAGCGACGACGAGAAGCGCCACGACGCGGCCGATTGGCTCGCGTCACAGTTCGGCGGCGACGACGACGAGCAGTCGAATGCCGTCGACGAGCGCGAGGCTACGGACGACAAGACCCCGGATGCCGCTGGCGGCTCCACCGGGTCGACCGAGGCACCCAGCCCTCCCGCACCCTGGCGCGCGGCAGTGCCACCGAGCGCGACCGAGCCGCCGAGCCGCTTCGAACTGTCGACCCCGCCGGCCACCACTCCGATTCCCCCGGCTCCGGTGACTCCTCCGACAGTTCCTCCGTCCTCCCCAGCACCGACAACGCCAGCTGCCCGAACGCCCGAGACTCCCCCGGCACCCGCGGCCGGCGGCTTCAGTTGGGGCCTCAGGCCGAGTGGCAGCACTCCGCCGCCGGAGGCACCCGCTGTGACCGCCCAGCCGCCGAGTGCCGAACCGCCCTCGACCGCCCAGCCTCTCTCGACCGCCCAGCCGCAGAGCGTCGAACCGCCGGCGGCCGCGCCGGCGGCGGGCTCAGCAGAGGACGCTGCGGTCAGTGTGCCACCCACGCCCTCCGGGCACGATTCCCGATTCGCTCCTCCGCAGTGGACCACCCCCGTTCCGCCCGCCGCCTCCCCGCCGGCGCCCCCGGTTGCCCCGCCCGGCATGGTGATCCCCCCGGTGACCCCGCCCAGCACGGTGATCCCGCCGGTCGCCGAGCCCACCGCGGCTTTTCCGCCGGTGCCCCCTCCCGCCGCGGCGCCACCGCAGTCGCCACCCGAGCTGGTCGAGCCCGCGGCTCCGGAACCCCAGCCCTTCGACAGTTCGCTCGCCGGCACGCCGGCATCCGACTCCGAGCCGCGCACCATGGCGCTGCCGTGGGAAAGCGCCGGCACCGAGCTGTTCACTCCCGCGGCGGCGGGTGGTCCCATCGCCGAGCCGGCAACCGAACTGCTCAGCGGATTCGAGACCGAAGCTGCGGATGCCGCGGCAGGGTCATCCGTCGACGCCCTGTTCGGTGAGAGCCAGTTCCGCGACTACGAGGCCGACCCGGCGACGTCGCAGAACCCGTTCGTCCGGCCCGCCGCGCCGGTCGCGGTTGCCGCGAGCACGCCCAGGCCTGCTCGCGCGCCGATGCCCCGATCGCAGAAGACCCTGCTGTGGATCGCAGGCATTCTGGCCGCGCTCCTCGTGCTCGTCGGGCTCTTCTTCCTCGGCACAAAGCTTCCGCGCGCGGGCGCGGTCACGCCGATCGCCACGCCCACCGCGAAGCCCTCGCCGACGCCGTCACCCACGCCGACTCCGGCGCCGGTCGGGCCGGTCGCTCCGGGCAGCTACAAGTGGAACCTCCTTGTGGGCGGCGAATGCCTCTCGCCGTTCGATTCGCCGTGGGCGGAGAAGTTCACCGTGGTGGACTGCACGACCCCGCATCCGGCTCAACTGGTCGCTCGCGGCACCTTCGTCGAGCCGGCGGCGGCCGCGACCGATGCCGCCGCACCGGCCACGCCGGCGGTCGGCGAGCAGGCCAAGGGCTCGGCCTACCCCGGCGTCGCCGCCCTGCAGACGCAGATCAACCTTCTCTGCAGCGCGCCGACGGTGATCAATTTCGCGGCGGCCGGTGCGTACAGCGATATCCAGTTCACGGCGAGTTACCCGGCGAACGAGAAGCAGTGGGCGGATGGGGACCACAACTACTACTGCTTCGTCTCGCGTTCCTCAGGCGAGCCGCTCACGACGAGCGTCGCAGTCGCCCCCGCCGCCTGAGTCGCCCGAGACCGAGCCTGGCCGAAAGGCGTACGTGCCGTCGCCGCACGGCCGATACGAATCCCTCGTGAGGGGGATGTGTCGGCACCTGCCCCCTCCATAGGCTCGCATCGCTAGCCGAAGCTGAGGAGAACACGGTGAAGCGATTGTCGAGAACTCTGGGCGCCGTCGTGGCCGCGGGCACGGCCATCACCCTCGTGCTGAGCGGATGTGTCCCCACCGGATCACAGGCGGCCGCCGCCCCACAGACCGGCGGACCGCCGCCAACGCTCGCCGAGATCCACTCGGTGAGCTCGCACCTTCCCACGGGCGAGGCGGAGGCCGCGCAGTCGCTTGTGAACACGGTCTTCGGCGCGGATCGCCGTGCCTCGCTCGCCGCCACCGCTGAGCTCTTGGTGCGCTCAGGTATTGGCCTCACCAACGACAAGCAGCAACTCGCGCTGGCTTCCGACGAGGTCATCGCCGACGCCCTCGTGCCCCTTGCGTACATCCCCGTGCTCAACGATTCGCTGATCCGCGGCGACTTCTTCGACGGAGCGCGGGTGGCGACCCTCTTCCAGGACCTCGGCGTCACGACGACGCCGGCGAGCAGCGACGTGCTGCTTGCGACGATGCGAGGCTGGGGCAAAGACCAGGATGCCGAGCCCCAGGTGCGCATGGCCGGCAACCTCGTGCGTGCACTCGCCGCTCACGACGGCACTCTGCCGCTGCCGGGGGCTACGCCTCGCTTCGACGCGGTGCAGCTCTACCTGCTGTTCGCCCAGTTGGTCGGCACGGTAGTCGACTACCACCCGAAGGCGCAACCCAAAGCCGCGGGGCCCGACTTTGCGCCGGTGAGCTACGTCACGACCGAGCTGAGCGGCGAGGAGGCGCACTGCGAAGCGGAGCTGAAACGACTCGAGAAGCTGGGCGAGCGACTGAAAGACAAGGCGGAGAAGAAGGCCTACACCATGGTCGTGACCAAGGGCGTCGGATGGGCGATTCGAGGTGGACTGACCAAGGGACTCAACGAGGAGTTTCTCGCCAAATACTCTCAACTCGTAGGGAAGTCGTTCAAGGCCGTATCCAGCGCAGTGAGTGCCGCCCAGACGGTGGCCACGACACTGCTCATGATGACCGGTCTGGCGATCGACGTCACCGACGACCACGGCCATAAGATGCACTTTCGCCACAAGCATGGCGACACCGCCGCCAACATCCACGTCGCGGCCACGGTGAGCTTCGACTCCTCGCTCGTCGACCAGGACGAATATGCGTGCTACAAACTCATCGGCCTCGACATTCCCAAGAACGGCACGGTGTCGGGCAAGAACGAGAAGGGGCAGTGGAGCGGCTGGCAGGTGCACTGGGCGTTCGGCGAGAACATCGGGCGCAATAACTATTACGGATCCACCGCTCACGGCGCGGTCATCCGCCCCCAGCAGTGGGATGCCTTCCAGCGCAACCACCAGAACCAGCACCTGGATGAGAACGGCAAGGCCGTGCTGGAAACGATGACCCGCACCGAGAAGGAACCGAACAAGGGCACAGAGCACAAGGTGAACGCCGAGGTCGTCGCCACTGTCGACTACGTCACCAAGTTGAAGCCGTCGCTCAGCACCGTGAGCAACGTGATCCAGGTCATCGACATGACGGCCAGGGCGATCACATTTCCCTCGGCCCGACACACGATCGAGGTGACCTACCACGGCCAGGACACCTACGTGATGACGGGGCACGGCCAGATGAACATGGCCCTGCTGGTGGGCATGACCTTCGACAGCGACTACTACTCCTGCAACGGCCTGAACGGGCCGTGGCAGGGCAGGGCCGCATACTCGGCGGACACCATGCTCATGGGCGACGTGGCCGGGATGCTGGGGTACGAGGGTGCAAAGAAGGGCAACTTCGCGAACGACACGACGCAGTTCTCGCTGGACCCGAAGGTCACCGAGCCGCAGAAAGTCGACCTGGGCGAGGCGCACTTCGGCGTACAGGTGACCCTCAAGAACGCTCCGAAGCGCGGGGAACACATCGACGGTTACGTCGGCGAAGGAACGTGGCTGCTGTCCGGCTCCGGAGTCGCACTGGACTCCCTGTTCAACCGTGCGACTTCGTTCGGAGTCTTCTCCTCCGGCATGACCTACGACGTGCGCGGCGTGCAGGAGGACCCGCGCTGCCCCGGAGCGAAATTCGAGGACGACACATGGGACGACTGAGCGGTTTCACGCTGGTGGCGGTCGGCGCGGCACTGCTGGTGCTGAGCGGATGCGCGGCGACGCCTGCGAAGGACGCGGCAGCGACATCCGGTGCAGGCGTTTCACTCTCGCGGGCCAAGGACTCCCTGCATCCCGTTGGCCTGTTCGGCCTGGACCAGGCGCGGATCGCCCGCACGGGCCAGGTCGTCGAGATCGACTACCCCGGTGACTGCGAGTCCCTGCTGAACGTGTTCGAGGCGAGCCAGTGGAGCGTGAAGGCCATCATGACGCCGAATGCAGCGCTCAACGAGTACCTGCTCACCCTGCGAATGGGTGCGGTGCGAGACATGGTGTGGCTGTACCCCTCGACCGTCGCGTGCCACGCCTCGGTGACCGAGCCCACGGAGCAGAAGTTTTCGTTCGCCGGCCCGACCGCGATGACGGGAACGAGCCGGATGCTGCCGTTTCAGTGCCAGAAGCAGGGTGACGCCGCGACCGATCCGGTGACCTTCTCGGGCATGTATGACGGGCCGGGTGACTTCCACTTCATGCTGAGTGCCACGTTCGCCCCGAAGAAGGGCATGAGCCCGATCGATCCGGACTCTGCGCAAGTTTCGGTGGTGCACGGTGCCACGTCATTCCTCGAGATCATGGGGGCGATGCTGAACGCTCAGCAGGCGGGCACGGAGGACGACTCGGCCATGCCGAATGGCGCGGGCTACTACCCCTCGGACTCCTTTGAGGGAACAGCCAATATCACTTCGACGAAACCGCTGGCGGGCACGCTCACACTGACCGGCCTCACCGACAACGAGGGCGGAGGCAGGCAGGCCGTGACCGTGGGCTTCCGCTGCGCTCAGTAGCGAGGCGCCGCGATCACGCCCACTTCTTGTTCGCCCACTTCTCGAACAGGCCGATCAGGGCATCCGTCAGCTTGCCGATGACGGCGAGCAGCACGATCGCGAGGAACAGTCGGTCGGTGCGGCCGTTGTTCTGCGAGTCTATGAGCAGGAATCCGAGCCCCATGGATGACGCGATCAGCTCCGCGGCGACGAGGAACAGCCACGCCTGAGCGAGTGCGAGTCGCAGCCCGGAGATGACGGCGGGCAGGGTCGCCGGAAGCTGCACGGTCAGGAACAGCTTGACCCCGTGCAGGCCGAACGCGCGGCCGGCCTCCACGAGTTGGCGGTCGACGTGCCGCAGGGCGGTCGCGACCGTGGTGTAGACGGGAAAGAACGCTCCGATCGCGATGAGCGTGATCTTCGACTCCTCGCCGATCTTCATCCACAGGATGAGGAGGGGCACCCAGGCGAGCGAGGGCACGGCACGCAGGGCGCCGAGCGTCGAGCCGAAGACGATGTCCCACAGGCGAGAGAGTCCGACGAAGGCGCCGAAGGCCAGACCCAGCCCCGCACCGATGGCGAAGCCGATGAGGGTGCGCTGCACCGAGATCGCGATGTAGAGGCCGAGCAACCCGCGGTGGGCCAGGTCGAACGCCGCCTGAACCACCATGAGCGGCGTCGGAAGTTGGGCGACGGTGAAGGCTCCGGATGTCGACAGCACCTGCCACAGCACGAGAATGGCGAGCGGCAGGGCGAAGAGGCCGACCACGCGCACGGAGCGGCGGGACGTCCACGAAATGCGGCCACGCGCATCCGCGGCCTGAGCCTGGAGCACAGGGATGCGCACACCAACCGGGGTGGGGCCAACCGGCGGCAAGAGCAACGGAACGGTCCCGGTGCGCAGCAGGTCCGCTTCAGTACGCGGGTCGCTCATATTTCCTTCTTCTCGTGCGTGCGAGTCGCCACTTGTGGGGGTCATTCGGTGCCGTAGACCCCCACAAGTGGCATCTCGCGGTCACTACTTGATGCCGGGCTTGGCGTTCTTGACGAAGTCGGGGTCTAGCAGCACCTTCAGCGCGTCATCCACCTGCGACTGATTCGCCACGTCACCGGATGCCACGTAGATCGGGCCGACCTTCTTCAGCACCTTCAGCTGGGCCGCGCCGGGCAGCGGCGAGACGTCGAGGTTGGTGCGTTCCGCGATCACCTTGGTCGCGACCGGCTGGGTGATTCCGGCGACATCGCTGAGGATCTTGGCGGTCTCCTCCGGGTGCTTCTGCGCCCAGGCACGCGCGTACTCGTACACGTCGACGACCGTCTGCGCGACATCCGGCTTGTTCTTGATGAAGGCCTCGGTGGCGTTGAGGAAGCCGTAGGTGTTGAAGTCGACCTTGCGGAAGATGAGCTTGGCACCCTGGGTCTCTGCGGTGGCCATGATGGGGTCGAGGCCGGCCCAGGCATCCACCGAGCCGTTCTGCAGTGCGGCCCAGCCGTCTGCGTGCTGCAGGTTGATGATGTCAACGTCGTCGGTGGTGAGTCCGTTGGCCTCGAGCGCCTGCAGCAGG
>DATNBR010000014.1:0-7520 GCA_035571875.1 Lacisediminihabitans sp.
CGGGCGCACGGCCTCGTGCGCCTCCTGCGCGTTCTTCGACTTGCTCGCGTAGATGCGCGGCTTGTCGGGCACGGTCTCGGCGCCGTACAGCTTGGCCGCCTGGCTGCGGGCGGCGTCGAGGGCCTGCTGCGACAGGGTCGACGAGTCGGTGCGCATATAGGTGATGTGCCCGTTCTCGTACAGGCCCTGGGCGACGCTCATGGTCTGGCGGGCCGAGAAGCGCAGCTTGCGCGCGGCCTCCTGCTGCAGGGTGGAGGTGCTGAACGGCGCCGCGGGGCGACGCGTGTAGGGCTTGGATTCCACCGAGCTGACGGTGACCGATACGGCAGGGTCGCGCAGTGCCTCGCTGAGGGCGCTTGCCGCCTGCTCGTCGAGAGCGATCGCATCCGGCTTGCCCGACGCTGCCGGCTTGAGCTTGCCATGGTCGTCGAAGTCACGGCCGGTGGCGATGCGCACGCCATCGACGCGGGAGAGCCGAGCGTCGAACGTCGCAGAGTCGGATGTCGCCAGCAGCGCAGACAGGTCCCAGTAGCTGGCAGCGGTGAACGCCAGTCTCTCGCGCTCACGGTCGACGACGAGGCGCGTCGCGGCCGACTGCACCCGGCCGGCCGAGAGGCCGGGCCCGACCTTGCGCCACAGCACGGGCGAGATCTCGTAACCGTAGAGGCGGTCGAGGATGCGGCGCGTCTCCTGTGCATCGACGAGCGCGGTGTCGAGGTCGCGGGGCGATTCCTGCGCGCGCTGGATCGCCTCCTTGGTGATCTCGTGGAAAACCATCCGCTTCACGGGAACCTTGGGCTTGAGCTCCTGCAGCAGGTGCCAAGCGATGGCCTCACCCTCGCGGTCCTCATCAGTTGCGAGGTAGAGCTCGTCGGCACCCTTGAGTGCGCGCTTGAGTTCGGCGACCGTCTTCTTCTTCTGGTCGGAGACCACGTAGTAGGGCTCGAAGCCGTTCTCCACGTCGACCGAGAATTTGCCGAGAGAGCCCTTTTTAAGCTCCGGCGGGAGGTTCTTGGGTTCGATCAGGTCACGGATGTGGCCGACGGAGGCGAGCACCTCGTAGCCGTCCCCCAGGTACTGGGCTATCGTCTTCGCCTTGGCCGGCGACTCGACTATGACCAGTTTCTTCGTGCCTGGCACCTGACTCCTCGTGTCTTTCGTGATGATTCTTGGCATAGCAAAACTTTGTTCAGCATACGTTCGCCGCCCACCAGTCCCGCGCTACCGGGAGATATCGGGATGATGCACCGACAGGCACACCATACACACAGAATCGGCATGCACCCCTCATTGCGTCTCCCCCGGGGCCCCTGCGCAGTCGGTGTCAAGCCGTCTCTTCCGCCGCTATTCGGCGCCCATCGAGGCCGGTTGTGGTCCCGCGGTCGCTGTCGCGGGAACCTCGAAACCGAGGGCGCGCAGGCTCACCCGCACCGTCACGATCGCTCCGTCCGGCACGCAGCGGGCCAGGGTTGCGCCGTTCGCCGCCGCAACGGATGCCGCTGCCGCACACGGCACGCCCGGCACGATACCGAGAGCGACGCTGGACGCGGCGAGCGCGGCCGCGTCTGCCGCGGACGCCGCGCGCTGCTTCGCGGACAGCACCACATATAGAGGTATCGACATCGCCACGAGAGCGAGCACCGCGGCGACGATGGCGACGGCGAGGATCGAGCCGGAGCCGCGGTCGCTCTCTTCCGCCCACCTCTTCATTCGCCCGCGGCGAGCGCGCAGCTCGCAGCCGTCACCGTGACCGCGGCGAACGGCCCCGCCGCACCGGGCGAGCGGAGTCGCACGCACGTCATGCCGCCGCGATCGCTCCGCGCGAGGCTGGCTCCGCGGACGAGCTGAGCCGCCCGCGCGGAGGCGGCAGCGACGCTATCACCGCGCGCGATGCTTCGTGCGGCCGCGGCAGCGGCATCCTGCAGGCGCAGTTGCGTCGTGGCGAGTTGCAGCCCGCCGAGGCAGCAGGCGAGCACGAGCAGCACAGCAGGAACGACGGTGGCGAACTCCGCGGTCACGCTGCCGCGGTCACGGTGGTGCCGCGGCTCAGCCGGCGAAGCTGAGGGCATGTTGCACGAGGTCGGTGAGTGTCTGCCGCACGGCATCCGAGCGGAGGATGACGACGAGCAAGCCGGCGAACCCGACGGCCGCGAGGATGGTGATGGCGTACTCGGCGGTGGCGGCGCCGCGATCGTTGCTGAGCCTTCGAGCCCAGCGTTTCGGGTGGAGCATGGTGTTCCTCTCTGTTGTGAAGCCCCAGTCTTGCCAGCCGGGCGTGCGCGCGAGGCACTGCTGCGACATCCGTGTAATCGCGTTTCAAAGACCGGGCTGTGGACGAGCAGACGGGTCAGATCAGCCCGACCGTCGACGACACGATCGAGATGATGAGTGGCGCGACCCCGAGAAGCATGAAGGCGGGAAGAATGCACAAACCGAGCGGCAGCATGAGGGTCACGGCGAGCGTCGCCGCCGTCCGTTGCCCCTCGCTTCGCGCCTTGCGACGCATCTCCTCCGCTTCGCTGCGCAGCAGTTCCGCGGCCGGAACACCGGCGCGGCGCGATAGCGACAGCACGCTCTCGATGCCAGCAGCTCCATCCGGGGCCAGCCCGCACACGGCCCGCGCCTCCTCCACGGCGACGGATGCGCGCACCAGCGACGCCCCGCCCGACACCGCGATCGCCATCAGGTCGAGGTCGAGACCCGGTGTGAGGATGTGCGGCTGCGCGCGTGCGACGAGCCGTCGGTTCCAGCGTCGCGCACCGACCATGAGAGCGATGCCGAGCAGGAGGCAGACCCAACCGGGCGCCGTCGTGAAGAGCGTGCCGAGGGTGTCGAAGCCGAGTGCCAGCCCAAACAGAACGCCGATGAGTGGCAGCACCATCACCATCCGCGCGGTCGCAACCGGACCGGCGAGCGCGACGGAGAGATCGCGATGGGTCTGCGCGAGTTCCCGCAGTGAGGAGGCGAACTGCCGTAGCGACGGGGCGAGCGAAGCACCGGCCACGGTGGCGACCTGCCACGCCGCAGCGAGACCGCGCCACGCCTGCGCGCCCTGGGCCTGCGCCTGGGCCTGCGGCTGAGCCCGCGCCTGTGCAACAGCCGCATCGCCCACCGCCGCGACGAGCGACTCGGCAATGGGCACACCGCGCGCCGCGTCCCCGGCGACCGTGCGCAGGATGCCCTCGCCCGCGTCCTCGGCGAGGTAGCCCCACGCGGCGGCCGGCGCCACGCCCGCGGTCAAGAGCACAGCCAGCCGCTGTACCACCGAGGCGACACCCTCGAGTTGCGCGACCATGTCGTTCCCACGCTCAGCCATCCAGGTCGACCATCCGAAGCCGATCGCGATCATCCAGCTCGAAGCGCCCGAGTTCGGCGACCCTGCGCACACCGTCCACGCGCTCCAGGTGCAGCACCGCACCGATCGCGCTCACGGTCTGCCGCGCGATGGCGGTCGGCCCGAGTTCGGCGAGCGCACCGAGCGCCTCGATGCGGGCCGGCACATCGCCGAGTGAATTCGCGTGCAGCGTTCCGGCACCCCCGTCGTGACCCGTGTTGAGCGCGGCGAGAAGTTCGCGAATCTCGGCTCCGCGGCACTCACCGAGCACGAGCCGGTCGGGGCGCATCCGCAATGCCTCACGTACAAGCCGTTCCAGGCCCAACTGCCCGGCGCCCTCGAGGTTGGCCTGTCTCGCCTCCAGCGACACGAAATGCGGATGCGCCACTCGCAGCTCCGCCACGTCTTCGATGGCGACGATCCGCTCGCTCGGGGCGGCCGAGCCGAGCAGCGCGCCCAGCAGGGTCGTCTTGCCACTCCCGCTCGCGCCGCTGATGAGCAGGTTCTGCCGCGAGCGCACGAGAGATCGGACGCGCTGCAGCGGAACCGCGGAGAAGAACCCTGCCTCGTCGAGTTCGGCGAGCCCCAGCGTGCGGGCGGAGGGCAGCCGAATCGACAGTAGGGTGCCAGAAGTCGAGATCGGCGGCAGCACCACGTGCACCCGGATGCCGTCGCGCAGCCGAACGTCGACGCACGGGGTGGCTTCATCGATGTGGCGGCCACCGAGCGCGATGAGGCGCACTGCGAGCGAACGCAGGCCGTCCTCATCCAGTCCCGTCGGTTCTCGACTCTCGAGGCCGCCACCGCGGTCGATCCACACCTCGTGCGGGCCGTTCGCAAACACGTCGGTGACCCCCTCCTCCGTCACGAGCGCCGCGAACTCGCCAAATTCGGAGTGAGAGTCGATCGTTCGCAGCTTCCGCCCAACATCGGGAGTCTTGGAGCGGAAACTGCGAACAATCTGCGCTTCCGGCAGGGAGGAGGGCAGGGAGGAGGGCAGGGCGGAGGGCTGGGCGGGCGCGAGGAGCACGGGCGGGCGCGCTACGAAGCGGTCGGAAGGGGGCACCCGGAGAGGCTAGGGCGGCGCCTCGACGGGAGAAGCAGCCAAGGCCGTCGCCGGGGACGATGTGCAGGCCGGGCCGCCTGTGGAGGAGTGGCCGGGCAGACCGAAACCCGCGCGAAAACTACCGCTTAAAGAGAGAGGGGCGGCGCCTGTTGGGGGGAACCGGCGCCGCCACAGCAGCGCTGGATTGGGGGGAATCACTGCGCGCTGCTAGTCGAATTCGCATTCAACGCGATTCAGTGTACCTCACAGGGCGTTCAACACAATGGCCGATTCATGGCAGTTTGCCGAGCAAGCGCTTACTTCACGCGAACTCGAGAACGAGCTCCACCTCGACGGGCGAATCGAGCGGCAGAACGGCCACTCCGACGGCGCTTCGGGCGTGTGCACCGGAGTCGCCGAAGACCTCACCGAGAAACTCGGATGCGCCATTGATCACGCCGGATTGGCCGGTGAAAGCGGGGTCGGAGGCGACGAAGCCGACGACCTTCACGACGCGCGTGACCCGGTCGAGCGAGCCGATGACGGATGCCGCCGCAGCGAGGCCGTTGAGCGCGCACGTACGCGCGTAACTTTTCGCAATCTCGGGGTCGACATCCGCCCCGACCTTGCCGGTCGCGGGGAGTTCGCCGCCGCTGAAGGGCAGCTGGCCGGAGGTGAAGACGAGGTTGCCGCTGATCACCGCGGGAACGTATGCCGCGACGGGCTTAGCGACGTCGGGAAGGGCGAGTCCCAGTTCGGCGAGACGATCATCGATTTTCGACATCAGGCATCCTCTTTCTTTTCGCGCTTGAAGTAGGCGACCAGGCCGCCCTCGGGCCCCGTGACGACCTGCACCAGTTCCCACCCCTCGGATCCCCAGTTATTCAGGATGGCGGTCGTGTTGTGCACGATCAGCGGGGTGGTCAGATACTCCCAGTTGGGCATCACGGCGTCCGTTCAGGTTGGCAGGCCTCTTCACCCATTACCCTAGACGCTATGTCTGCCCAAAAATTGAAGCCCTCCGGCGTGCTCGGCGGCTTGGCCGGGTTCCTCGGCTTCAGCGTGCTCGCCGGCGTGCTCGTGACCGCGATGGTCACCCCCGCTCTCGCGGTGACCAGTGTCGCAGCGAATAACACCATTGGCGTGTTCGAAAATCTTCCCGACTTTATCCAGATCGGCGAGCAGTCCCAGCAGAACACCATCTACGCGAACCGCGCCGGCGCGCCGGTGCAGATCGCCACGGTGTTCAAGCAGAACCGTCAGGAGGTCGCCTGGAAGGACGTCTCGCCGTTCCTGAAGAACGCCGCGGTCGCCGGTGAGGACCGCAGGTTCTACGAGCACGGCGGCATCGACATCTCGTCGGTCGCACGCGCACTGATCAAGAACTCGCAGGCCGGCGAGATCCAGAGTGGAAGCTCGACCCTCGACATGCAGCTGGTGCGCAACATCCTGATGCAGGAGGCGCTCTCCAAGCCGACGCTCAAGGAGCAGAAGGCCGCCTATAAGGAGGCGACGCAGCAGACCACCGACCGCAAGCTCAAGGAGATGAAACTCGCGATCGGCCTCGACAAGAAGTACACGAAGAAGGAGATCCTGCTCGGGTACCTCAACATCGTCGGCTTCGGCGGGAACACCTACGGCGTGGAATCTGGCGCTCAGCAGTACTTCAGCGTCTCCGCGAAAGACGTGACCCTCGCACAGGCCGCGAGCCTCATGGCCATCGTGCAGCGCCCGAGCACGCAGAACCTCAGCGATCCCAAGAATTACCCGGCAAACAAGATCAGGCGCGACGCGATCCTGGGCTGGATGCTGAAAGAGAAGTACATCACCCAGAAGCAGCACGACGAGGCCGTCGCGACGAAGATCGAGGATGAGGTCAAGATCGGCAAGGCGACCAACGGTTGCCTCAATGCCACGGCCGCCAATTTCGCCTGCGACTACGTCACCAAGCTCGTGCCGACGCTGACCATGCTCGGCGCCACCAAGGAACAGCGCCTGGCCAACTGGAACAAGGGCGGTTACAAGGTCTACACGAGCATCGACCTCGACAAGCAGGATGTCGCCCAGGCGAACATGGATGCGCAGGTCCCGGCGAGCGAGAGCCGCTTCCAGCTCGGCGGCGCCGTGGACTCGGTCGAGGCGGGCACTGGCCGAGTGCTTGTCATGGCACAGAACAAGATCTACAACAACACGAAGGACGGCGGCGGACCGACGACCACCGCTGTCAATTTCAGCACCGATTTTCCCTATGGCGGCTCAACCGGGTTCCCCACCGGGTCAACCTACAAAGTGTTCGACCTCGCCAACTGGCTGCAGAACGGACACGGGTTGAATGACCTGGTCGACGGGCGCTCCCCCCAGACTTACGACCTTCGCACGTTCACGGCGCCGTGCAACCCGGAGGCCGTCAGCGATCCCAATCCGTACAAGCTCAAGAATGACAGCGGCGGCGGCAGAATCATGACCGTGCGACAGTCCTTGATCGACTCGGTCAACAACTCCTTCATGCAGATGGCGAAGCGATCTGACCTCTGCAGCATCCGCGACACTGCGATGAGCATGGGCGCACACCGCGCCGATGGCAAGCCGCTGGACGTAAACCCGGCGGCAATTCTCGGCACGAACGAGATCGCGCCCCTCACGATGGCCGGGGCTGTTGCCACGATCGGTGCGGGCGGTCTGCACTGCGATCCGATCATCATCGACAAGGTCGTGAACTCCGATGGCAAGGATCTCGGTGGGCAGCCGAAGACGTGCAACCAGGCACTGACGGCCGACGTGGCCGCCGGCGTCGCCAACGCGATGCTCGGCAGCACGACCGGAGGCACGAGTACCCGGGGTAACCCACGCGACGGCGTTCCGATCGGTGGTAAGACTGGAACCTCGCCAGAAGCTGATCACCTGTGGATCATGGAAACAACGACGAAGGTTGGCACGGCCGTCTGGACCGGAAACATCCAAGGACACCAGAGCCTGCGCAGGCTGTCCAACCCGAACACCCGCCAGAACTACGCGAACTACGCTCGGTTCAACGTGATACGACCACTGATGGCCGCGTTCAACGCGGATCCTGCCTTCCGTGGCGGCGATTTCCCCAAGGCCTCGGCCGCGATGCTCGGCGGCGAATCGGCCACCGTGCCC
>DATNBR010000015.1:0-21295 GCA_035571875.1 Lacisediminihabitans sp.
ACCGCGGCGATGTCGTCTTCTGTGACCTGGTCGTTGACCATCCGCGGGCCGTTCTGCTCCATCGATTCGGCCTCCGCGATGGCCTTCTCGATGGCGGGAATCGTCTCGTAGTTCACTTTGGATGCGGCCTGGTAGTCACCCTCGCGCATGGCCTTGTCGAGATCGATGCGCGCGGCATTCAGCCGGGTCTTCAGCTCGCCGACGCCGGTGAGGGATGACTTCTCGGCCTTCCAGCGCTTCTCCAGTTCGTCGAGCGCCTCCTGCCTCTCGGCGAGATCCTCGCGCAACTTCTCGAGCCGCACCTTGGAAGCGTCGTCCTTCTCCTTCTTAAGGGCGAGCTCCTCGATCTTCAACCTATCGACGGCGCGCTTGAGCTCATCGATCTCCACGGGGGAGGAGTCGATCTCCATCTTCAGGCGACTGGCGGCCTCGTCGACGAGGTCGATGGCCTTGTCCGGCAGCTGCCTCCCGGTGATGTAGCGATTGCTGAGGGATGCCGCGGCAACGAGCGCTGAGTCGGCGATCGTCACCTTGTGGTGGGCTTCGTACCGCTCCTTGAGTCCGCGCAGGATGGCGATGGTGTCTTCGACGCTCGGCTCGCCGACGAACACCTGCTGGAAGCGGCGCTCGAGCGCGGCATCCTTCTCGATGTACTGGCGGTACTCGTCGAGCGTGGTGGCGCCGATGAGGCGCAACTCTCCGCGGGCGAGCATGGGCTTCAGCATGTTGGAGGCCGCGACCGAACCCTCTCCGGCGCCCGCACCCATGAGGGTGTGCAGCTCATCCACGAAGGTGATGATCTCGCCGCCGGCGTCGTTGATCTCCTTGAGCACGGCCTTCAGACGCTCTTCGAACTCACCTCGGTACTTGGCGCCCGCGACGAGGGCGGCAAGGTCGAGGCTGACGAGGCGCTTGTCTTTGAGGGAGTCGGCGACATCGCCCGCGACGATGCGCTGGGCGAGTCCCTCGACCACGGCCGTCTTGCCGACGCCCGGCTCCCCGATCAACACGGGGTTGTTCTTGGTGCGTCTGGTCAGCACCTGGCTGACGCGGCGGATCTCCGCGTCGCGCCCGATCACCGGATCGAGCTTGCCGGTGCGGGCGATCTCGGTGAGATCGACACCGTACTTCTGCAGCGCGGTCTTCTGCTCCTCGTCGCTGGCGGGGGCACCCTGCATGTTTGCCATGTACTACGCTCCTGAAACTTGAGTCTCGCTGGCTCAAGTTTATCCACCCGCGCCCCTGGATACCACTAGTTTCGCCCACAACGAACGCGGCCTCGCACACCGCTGAGGTCTGGCAATCTGCTCTTCCGACCGCTCGGGAAGAGCAGATTGCCAGACCTCAGCACAGGCGTCAGTCGAGAAGCTTGGCGAGAAGGTCTCCGAAGGACTGTTGCTCCTCGGCGCTCAGCCGATCGAAGGTCTCCGCAAGCACCCCGCTCAGCACCTTCTGCGCTTCGACGCGCACCCTGGCGCCCTTGGCGGTGATGCGATGCCGCACGGCTCGACCCGGCCCCGGCACACGCTCGATGAGACCTCGATCGACGAGTCGAACCGCCAGCGTGCCGAACGACTGGTCGGTCTGGAAGGTGAGCTGCGCCAGGTCGTGGAGCGAGGCATCCGGATTCTCGTGCAGGTGACGCAGGGCATCCCACTGCACGAGCGAGATGCCAAGCGGAGCGAGACGCTCGTCGGCGGCGCGGTGGTGTCGCACCTGGAGCCGCTTGATTGAGAGTCCCATCTGGCCGAAGTCGTGAGGCATGGTTCGAGTCTAATCGCATACCCAGCTTGTTTATATAAGGATGTTGATATATCGTTCCCGCATGGCTTCCTTCCCCAGCACCCCCACAGCTCGCAACGTCGACCTCGATGTTCCCGGCATCGGCACCATCACCGTCTCGTACTCAGACCAGGGGAGCGGCCGCACGTTTCTGCTACTGCACGGCGGCGGCGGTCCACTCACCGTCGCGGCCTTCGGCGGCGTGCTCGCGACCGAACGAGGGGCGCGGGTCATCATCCCCGTGCACCCCGGCTTCGGCGGCACGTCCCGACCCGACGGTCTGGGCAGCATCCGTCAGCTCGCTGCCGTCTATGTCACCCTGCTCGATGCGCTCGACCGGCACGACGTCACCGTGATCGGCAATTCCATCGGCGGCTGGATCGCGGCCGAGATCGCGCTCCTCGCACGCCCACGCGTGGCCGGCGTCGTGCTCGTCGACGCCGTGGGCATCGAGGTAGAAGGCCACCCGGTCGCCGACTTCTTCTCGCTCAGCTTCCCCGAGCTGGCCCGGCTGAGCTACTACGCTCCGGATGCGTTCCGCATCGACCCGAGCACCCTGTCCCCCGAGCAGCTGGCCGTGATGGCGGGTAATCGTGCTGCCCTTGCCGTCTACAGTGGCGAGTTCGCCATGGCCGATCCGAGCCTTCGCGAGCGCCTCGCATCCGTCACCTCTCCCACCCTGGTCGTGTGGGGTGACAGCGACGGCATCGTCGATCCGGCGTATGGCAGGGCATACGCCGCGGCCATTCCCGGCGCGGAATTCGAGGAACTCGAACACGTCGGCCACCTGCCCCAGCTCGAGGCTCCGCAGCGACTCCTCGACTCGGTGTGGCGCTTCGCAAGCCGGAACCCGCTGTGAGGTCTGGCAATCGGCTCCTCCGCAGCTGGTTTTGGAGCAGATTGACAGACCTCACGGAGGGCGTCGTAGGCTCCCCCTATGACCGAGCCCGCAGACATCCGAGGGCTGCTGACCGATGCCGCCGGTGAGCTCGAGGCGGCCGAGGCGAAAACGGAGCTGCTCGCCGAGCTCACCGAGCGACGGCGGCTACTCGGGCTCGTGCGGCCGCTCGTGTTGAAGCCGATCGGGCGGGTCTGGCGACTGGGGGTGCTGCTGCTCGATCGCGACGGCACCGCGTACGCGACGGGCGAGATCACCCGCGCCACCGAGACCGGCAGGCCCACCTTCCAGTCACCCGGGGCGGAACAGCGGCGCAGCTATCGCGCTCTCGCGCTGCGCAGCGGCCTACCGCAGGGCGAGGCGGTCAACTTCAACGCGCGGTCGATCGACCTCGACCCTGAGGCCCTGCACGCCTCGGCCGGCCCCATCGTGCTGCGCGACGACAAGCCGTTCGTGCGCTGGAGCCACAGCCTCGGCGGCGAGATGAGCCTGCCGCTCGACGCCTATCTTCGCGATCGCGTCGACCTGCTGGCGCATCCGCCCGAGGGTGCCTGAACGTTCAGTACTCGTTTGCGATGAAGAGCTCCTGTGCGGGGAAGCGGGTGAGGATCTCGGTGCCGTACTCCGTCACCACGACCTCCTCCTCGATCCGCGCGGCAGACACGCCATCGGATGCGGGACAGTACGTCTCCATCGCGAACACCATGCCGGGCCGGATCTCCACCGGGTCCTTCATCGAGTTGAGCCGCGAGATGATCGGTCGCTCGTGCAGCCCGAGGCCGAGGCCGTGTGCGAACTGCAGTCCGAATGCGGCCAGCTCATTCTCGAAGCCGAACGCCTCCGCCTTCGGCAGAACCGCCGCGACCTGGTCGGAGCCGACGCCGGGCTTGATCGCATCGAGCGCCGCATCCATCCACTCCCGCGCCTGCTTATAGGCGTCTCGCTGTGGCTCGGTCGCCCAGCCGACCCCGAAGGTGCGGTAGTAGCAGGTGCGGTAGCCGTTGAACGAGTGGATGATGTCGAAGAACGCCTGGTCACCGGGCCTGATGATGCGGTCGGTGAAGTTGTGCGGATGCGGGTTGCACCGCTCGCCCGAGATCGAGTTGATCGCCTCGACCTGGTCGCTTCCGTACTCATACAGGCGAGCGTTCGCGAGCGCGACGATCTCGTTCTCCCGAACTCCGGGCCTCAGCGCGTCCACGATGTCCTGGTAGACACCGTCGACCATCGCCGCGGCCTGGTTCAGCAGCATGATCTCGTCCTGGTTCTTGATGACGCGGGCGTCCAGCATCGCCTGCTGAGCATCCGCGATCTTGAGACCCTGGCGCTCCATCTCGAACAGGAACGGCGGTTCGATGATGTCGAGGCCGACCGGGGAGTGGGCGAGGCCGTGCTCCACGAGCAGGGACTTGATCTCCTTGACGGCATCGACCATGAGGTCGGCGCCACCGGTGGGGTTCACCGCGCCCTTGAACCCCAGGAAGCCCGCCCGGTAGTTCTCCTCGGGGGTCCAGTCGGAGTAGAGCTTGTGGTGCTTCACCGCCGAACCGAAGTCCCAGAGGATCGGCTCCTGCCCGCGCATGATCAGGGCGTAGCGAATCATCTTGTCGCCGAGCGCCCCGCCGATCCAGGTCTGCGTCGCATACCGGATGTTGTAGAAGTCGAAGAGCAGGAACGCTCCGCACTCGCTCGCCTCGAGCGCCGCCTGCGCGCGCCCGAGCCGATACTCGCGCAGCCTGTCGAAATTGACCCGGTGCTCGTAGTCCACCGCCATCTGCCCCGGCGCCCCCAGGGGACGCACGTCTCTCGGGCGCTGCGACGGCCTCTCGAAGAGGCGGCTCGGCTTGTAGCCGTGCCCGTGATTGCCGCTCATCAGTCCTCCGGGTCGAGACCGTCGTCGAACGGGATGTTCTCGGGCTCGAGCTCCATGCCGGAGTGCTTCGCCCAGCTCATGATGAGCGAGGCGAAGTCCTGCTGGGTGTTGCCGTCGCCCACCTCGCTCGCCACGATCATCCGGGTGAGTCCGGCGATCGGCATGACCACGCCGAGCTCGTGTGCGGCCTCAAGGCCGAGGTCGAGGTCTTTCTGCAGCAGCACCGGCGTGAAGGTCGGCGTGAAGTCGAGGTTCACGAGCGCCGGCGACTTGTACTTCGTGTATGGCGAGCCCATCACGGAGTCGTTGAGGAAGGCGAGGAAGTCACTGCGCTTGACGCCCGATTTCTCGGCCAGGAGAGTGATCTCGACGACCGACTGGATGACGACGCCGAGGAACACGTTGTGCGCGATCTTCACGATGCGGGCCAGTTCGCCGTCACCGACATAGGTCACGCCGCGGCCCCAGGTCTGCAGGAGTGGCAGTGCGGCTTCGTAGACCTCGCGCGGTCCCGAAACCGCAACGGTGAGTTTTCCGGCGGCGATGACCTTCGGGTTTCCCGAAACCGGAGTTGCAAGGAAGCCGATGCCATGTTCCTCGGCGGCGGCACGGATGCGCTTGCTCGTGTCGATGTCGACCGTCGAGGAATCCGCGATGATTCCGGGCCTTGCCGAAGGATCCGTGAGTAGGCCGCCTTCGCCGAGCATGACCTGCTCGAGGTCCTTGCCGGTGGAGACCATGCTGAAGACGATGTCCCGGTGAGCGAGCTGCACCGGGGAGTCGACGATCGTCGCGCCGAACTCGGCCAACGGCTCGGCCTTCTCCTTCGTGCGGTTGTAGACGGAGACGTCGTAGCCGGCGCGCAGCAGCCGCTTGGCAAGCTGGAAGCCCATCCGCCCTGTGCCGATCCAGCCGACGGTGGGGAGTGAGGAGTCGGTCATGCTGTGGTCCTTTCACACGTGGTGCAATCGATTGTAGTAGTGGGCGCACGAAGAGGCCGCGCTCCCGTGGTGATTCAGTCTGCGGGAACCGCCGCGATCACCTGGATCTCCAGCCGCAGCCTCGGGTCCGTGGCGAGTCGCTTGATCTCGACGGTGGTACTGGTGGGAATGTGACCGCCGAACCAGGCGCCCTGCACACGGTTGACGACATCCTGGTCTTCCTCGATGTTCGTGAAGAAGCGCACGAGGCTCACGACGTCAGAACGCTGTGCGCCGGCGGCCACGAGAGCGTGATCGAGATTCTCGAACAGGTTCGTCACCTGGCCATCGATATCACGCGGAACGGCGTCGAACACCGCGGGAACATGCGGATGATCGTGATAGACCGGCGCGCCCGTCACGCCGCTGATGAACACGAGTCTCGCTCCCGAGACCGAGCGGATCACCGGGACGAAGGGGCTCACGATCGCCGGGTCGTAACCCTCGTGGTGGATGACCTCGGAGGCGCCGCTCGCGACCTTCCGGGGCTGGGGAATCTGTGCGTTCATTCTGACGCTCCATTCGTGAAGGGGGCGGTCGCCCAGGTGACTCGGCCGTCCATGATCGTCAGCTCGCTGCGGATGTTCGCGAGCCCGTCATCGGGGCAGGTAAAGGGGTCGAGGGTGGGCACCATCAGGTCGGCGTCGTAGCCGGGAAGCAGCTTGCCGCGGTGGTCATCCTCGTTCGTGAACCAGGCGGCGTCAGCGCTGTAGGCGCGAAGGGCCTCCTCGCGGCTCATGAGATGGCGGGCAGCACGCAGGCCGGTGCCGTCGATGGACCTGCCGGTGACGAACCACGCGATCGACGCCCACGGGGAGTACCAGTTCGCCCGCGTGGCATCGGTGCCCGCGCCGATCGGGATGCCCCGTGCGCGAAGGTCGGCGATCGGCTGAGCATGTGCAGCCTCCTCTGCCCCCCAGTGCTCGACGTAGTCGCCACCCTTCAACACGTGCCTGTTCTGCACCAGCACGCCGAGGCCCAGTGCGGCCATCCGGTCGAGATTGGCCTCGCTTGCGGCGTCGGCGTGCACGATCGACCAGCGGTGTCCGCGCACGCCTCCCGTCTCGGCCTGCACCTTCTCCCAGACGTCGAGCACCCGTCCGAGGGTGTCGTCCAATACGGCGTGCATCGACATCCGCCAGCCGCGTTCTGCGCACATCCGGCTGATCTCGAGGAGGCCATCGGCTGCCTCGTCGGCGACCTGGAAGTCCTCCATGCCCTCGAGGTCGTGGCACCCCAGGTGCACGACCTCGCCCACGCCGGACACCGTGACGATGCCGTCGCCGAAATCGTGCTGCTGCATAGCGGTGTATGCCTCGTAGTTGGCGAGTTCCGAGCCCCGCTCCCAGGCCGAGATGAACAGGCGGAAGCGCAACGAGAGCCCCTTCTCCCGCCACAGATCGAAGAGCGCGTCGTAGTCGGAGGGTTGCAGCAGCAAGCCACCGCCGTCATTGACCCCGGTGAGCCCGTGCGAAGCGAACTCGCGAGTCATCGCGGCGGTGCCGAGCTTCGCCTGTTCCCGAGTCACCTCGAGCGCGAGCATGGTCGGCACGGTGAACGCTCCCATTCCGAACACGACGCCCGTGGGCATCCCGGTCGAGTCGCGCTCGAGCGAACCGCGCGCGGGATTCTCGGTCGCGGCATCCGCCCAGCCGCATGCGGCCAGCCCGGCGGCATTGAGCACGCCGACGTCGTAGGTCTCCTGGATATATACCGGATGCTGGGGCGCCGCTCGCGTGAGTTCCGCCGACGTCGGAATCCGCCCCTCGACGAACTGCCGCCGATGCCAGCCGCCGATCACAGGGATCCACTGCCCCACCGGAATCTGCGACGCCCGTTCACGGATCAGCTCGAGCGCATCCGCGATCGAGCGAACGCCATCCCAGTGCACGGAGACCAACCAGCTGACGCCGCCGCGCACGGCATGGATGTGGGAATCGATGAGACCCGGAATCACCCTGCGACCGCCAAGCTCGATCACTCGGCGAGCGTGCGAAGCGTAGGGCGCGAGCTCGTCGTCAGACCCGACCGCGAGTACGCGGCCTCCCGCGATCGCCAGACTCTGCACCTCGGCACTTCCCTCGCCCTGTTGCGCGAGGGTCGTGATGCGGCCACCGGTCAACAGCAGGTCGACCGCAGCCGCTGCGTGCTGGGCAGTCATGGTGTGGCTCCGTTCCGGGATCGTTCAGGCTTGCGGGGGACTGTCGTGGCTCAGACGCCGAGGTAGCGCTCGAGGGTCTGCACATCGCCACGGAGTTCGGCCGGAGTTCCCGTCCAGGGATTCTCGCCGTCGTCGATGATCACGACGCGGTCCGCCATGTCGAGTGCGAGGTCGACGTTCTGCTCCGCGATGAGCACAGAGAGGCCGGTTCCGCGCAGTCCTTCGATTCGATCCTGGATGACGTCGAGCACCGTCGGCGCGAGGCCCTCGCTCGGCTCGTCCATGACCAGCAGCGAGGGGTTGGTCATCAACGCGCGACCGATTGCGAGCATCTGCTGTTCGCCCCCCGACAAAGACTTCGCCAAGGACTTCTGGCGCGTGGAGAGCCTGGGAAAGAAGTCGAAGACCCGCTCCGCCGTCCACGGTTCACCGTTCGTCGGCTTCCGCTTGCGCACGACCGCGAGGTGCTCGAGCACAGTGAGCGAGCCGAAGATGTGTCGACCCTGGGGGACGATCGCGATCCCCGCCCGATTGATCTGATAGCTCGTTCGCTTCGTGATGTCGGCGCCGTCGTAGAGGATGCTCCCCGCCGTCGTCATCGGTGGGCGCAATCCGCAGATAGCGCGCACGAGCGTGGTCTTGCCCATGCCGTTGCGACCGAGCAGTGCCACCGTCTCGTCGGCCGCGACCGTCAGGTTGATTCCGCGCAGGACTTCCGCGCCCGCGTAGCCGACATGCAGGTCGGTCACTTCGAGGCTCACTTTTTGTCCCGCCTTCCCAGGTAGATCTCGCGCACTGTCTCATCGCTTCGCACTTCCTCCGGCGTCCCCGTGATGACGTGCCTGCCGTTCTCCATGCACATCACACGGTCGGTGAGCCCGAGCGCGAGCGACATGTCATGTTCGATCAGCAGGATTGGAAGAGTGCGCGGGAGGTTCTCGATGAGTTGCTTGAGCACGCTGCGTTCGCCCGGTGAGAGGCCTGCGGCTGGCTCGTCGAGCAGCAGAATGGTGGGCTCGCCCACGAGGGCCATGGCGATCTCGAGCTGACGCTGCTCGCCGTGCGAGAGGTCGGTGACGACGTCTGAAGCACGATCATCGAGACCAACACTCGCGAGGGCATCCATCGCGCGATCGGTCGCGTCATCCCTCGTGCGCTGTGGCCACCAGAAGACGCGCGCGCTGCTCTCGCCACCTCGGGCCGCGACCCGCACGTTGTCGAGAACGCTCATGTCGCGGAAGAGATTGGAGATCTGGAATGTGCGCCCGACGCCCATGCGTGCTCGTCGAGCCGCGCCGACCCTGGTGACATCCCTGCCGAACAACTCGATCGAGCCAGACGTGGGCAGGACGTCTCCCGCGATCATCTTGAAGAGCGTCGTCTTGCCTGCACCGTTCGGCCCGATGACCCCGATTCGCTCGCCAGCGTTGAGACTGAGCGAGATCGTGTCCACCGCCTGGATGCCGCCGTACCGCTTGCCGACGCCGTCGATTGTGAGCACGGGGGCTCCGGCCCCGGACCCGTGGGGGTCCGGAGCCGTCGCCGTTGCCGTGATGTTCGTCATCAGCCTTGGAACGCGTTGGTGTACGGCTTGCTCTTGTCTTGCTCGATCATCGCCTTCTCGTCCTTGCCGAGGTACTGCGAGACGCTGTCGTACTCGGCGAGCACGTCGTTGTAGAGCTTGCCATCGGCGTGACGCTTCACCTCGCGCACGTAGACCGGGGCGACCATGTTGTTGCCCTTCTCCCACGAGACCTTGCCGAAGATGCTGTCGTCGAACTTGAACTTCGTGATGCTCGACACGAGGTCGGCGCCGACAACGAGGCCCTGCTTCTTGAGCACCTGCGAGACGAGGTCTGCAGTCATGTACCCGCCAGCGATGTAAGCACCGGGAATGGTGCCTGTCGCTTCGGTGTACTTCTTGACGAAGGCCTGCGTGGCCTTGTGCTCAGCGCCCTCGGCCCAGTAGCTCACGGACTTGACTCCGAGGATCTTGTCGCCATTGCCCGCCTTGTCGAGCGAGACCAGGGTTCCCTGGTCGAGCGCGCAGCAGTTGAGCAGGAGCTTGTCCATGTTGCCGCCCGCGCCCGAGTAGGCGTTGAGGAAGGCTGGGCCAGGGGCCCCGCCCGCGGTGGCGACGTAGATCATGTCGGCATCCAGCGCCTGCAACTGAGACACATAGGAGGAGAAGTCCGTCGTACCGTTCGGTGCCCAGAGCTGCTTGACGATCTTGCCGCCCTTCGCCTCGAAGCCCTGCTTGAAGCCCGCGCAGGATTCCCAGCCGAAGGAGTAGTCGGAACAGAGGGTGACGGCCGTCTTGGCCTTACCCTTCGTCGCGGCCCACTCACCACCCGGGTAGTTGGCCTGCGTGCCGCCCATCGAGCTGGTACGCACCGTGAGGTCGTTCGCGCCGCTCAGCGTGAGGTTGTTCGACGCTGCGACCGGCTCGAGGTTCGGAATGCCCTGGCTGAAGGTGTACGCGGCAACGGCGGATGCGGTGTTCGCGATGAGCGGGCCGACAACCACGTCGACGCCGTCCTGCTCGACGAGCTGCTTCGCCTTCGCCAGCGACTGGTTGACGTCACCCGCGTCGTCTTCATACGTGGTCTCTACGGTGATGTCGCCAGCCTTGTTCTTGGCCTGGTCCCAAAAGAACTTCCAGCCGTCTTCCATCTGCTGGCCGGCGATGGCGAACACGCCGCTCGTCGGAGAGATGAAGCCGACCTTGAGCGTGCCCGACTTCGCGGTCGACTCACTCTTGGGCGCGGCTCCGGGAGGAGCACACGCGGCGAGGGTGAGTGCAGTGGCGACGGCTAGTCCGGCAACCGCGAAGGCGCGGGTGCGAACTGACATCTTCCTTGACATCATGCTGTTTCCTTTCATCAGGTGTGACTGACATTCGACGCGGATGCGCCGGCCTCTGGTACGTCCTCGCCCGCGGCGCGCTGGGCGCGCCGCTTGCGGATCCGATTGGTGAGCTTCCCAATGCTCCCGACGACGCCTTCCCTGGCCAGCAGGATGACGACGATGAAGACGATGCCGAGCAGGGTCTGCCACCGGTCCACATAGCTGGAGACGGTGAACTTGACCAGGATGACGATGGTCGCGCCCACGAGCGGGCCGAGCAGCGTGCCGACGCCACCGAGGATGACCATCACGATCAGAAGGATCGACGTCTCGACGTTCACGCTTTCCGGGCTCACCGACTGCGTGTTCCACGCCCCGAGCACCCCGGAGATGCCGGCGACGAATCCAGAGATCATGAATGCGGCGACCTTGTAGCCCGCCACCGAGTATCCGAGACTGCGCATCCGGCTTTCGTTGTCACGCACTCCACGGAGGCTTGCACCGAAGGGCGAGCGAGCGACAACCCAGAGCACCAGCGTCGTGACGATGAGGAGCGCGAGCACGAGGTAATAGAAGATCCACCAGTTCTCCCGTGCATTGATCCACTCGGGCCGCTGAAGCAGCAGCCCGTTGTCGCCGCCGGTGACGCTCGACATGCGGAACGCGAGCCCGTAGATGAGCATGCCGATGGCGAGGGTCACCATGAGGAAGTAGATGCCAGACGTGCGCATCGTGAGCAGGCCGTAGATCAGCGATACAGCGAGGGTGAGCGCGATGGCGAGGATGATCGACAGCCCCGTGTCCCACCCCTGATGAAAGGCCCAGGCCATGCCATAGCTCGCCGTTCCGGCGATGGCACCATGACCGAGCGATGCGAGCCCCGCTTCTCCGACGAGGAAGCTGACGCTGGCGGCAGCCATGGCGGCTATGAGGATCGTCGTGGTCTGGCCGATCTGGAACTTGGTCACCCCGAGGTAGGGCAGCGCCACGAGAAAGACCGCGACGGCAGCAACGATCAGGTACTGGACGAGATGCGTGCCGCGCCCTCCCCCGCGCCCGGAGATGGTGGGGATGAGGCCAGTGGCCGAACGAACGACGGGAGTGGCGCGGGTCAGCGGGTTGCTCATGATTTCTTCCCGAAGAGTCCAGTGGGCTTGATGACGAGGACGAGTGCCATCGGCAGGAAGATCGTGAAGTACGACAGCTCGGGGATCCACACCTTCGCGAAGACATCGATGAGGCCGATGAGCACCGCTCCTACCGCGGCTCCCGACACGCTGCCGAGACCGCCGACGATGATGACCACGAGGGCCTTCAGTAGCACCTCGTTGCCGCCGGAGGGCAGGATGCTCGTGATTCCCGAATCCAGGACGCCGCCGATAGCCGCGAGCGATGCGCCGACGATGAACATGCCCGTGAAGACCCAGCGGATGTTGATACCCATCGCCGAGATCGTCTCGCGGTCGTCGACCCCGGCCCTGACGATGGCACCGATGCGGGTCTTGTTCTGCACGATCGCGAGCGCGATGCCGATCACGAGCGCGATCACCATGACGAGCACCTTGTACCAGGGGAACGATGCCGATCCGATGGCGAAGCCGCCGGCGGGCATCGCCCTGCTCGACAGGTTCTCCGGGTTGCCGCCGAAGATCCAGAGGCAGATGTCTCCGACGACGAAGGCGATGCCGAGGGTGAGCAGCACCTCGGGCAACTCTTGGCCACGCACGGCCCGCAGCAGGCCCAACTCCGTGATCAACGCGATGACGGCGACAACGACCACCGCCGAAACGAGCGCGAGGAAGAGGTTGCCCGTGAGCGCGGAGATGGCGATGCCGACATAGGCGCCGATGATGTAGAAGGCGCCATGGGCCATGTTCACGATGCGCATGAGGCCGAAGACGAGAGTCAAGCCACTCGCGAGCAGGAAGAACACAGCGGCTTCACTGAGACCGTTCAGTGCCTGCTGGGCGATGAACACGGGATCTAACACGTGGGTTTCAGAGCCTTCCGCGACGTTGTGGATGAGCTGGGGCTGTGCGAATTACAGCCTTGCAATCGATTGTACAAAAGTCAACCTCTGTGCAGTCTGATTGATCACAATATAGCAACGAGTTCAGTGGTGCTCAACGAGACGGTACCGGGCGCGGCCGATCGCGCCCGACGCGGCGAACACCAGCGAACCCACGGAGGCGAGCACGAAGAGCGTCGGGAACGCGTTACGGTCCACGGCGGCCTGCCCGAGGGCCGCCCCCAGCGAACCGCCGAGCATGAGCGAGATCGAGAAGAAGGTCAGCCCCATCGGACGGGCCGGCGTGGCGGCATCCGTGATCCAGGTCTGCAGGGTCGTGTGTGCGAGCGCCCAGGCCACGCCGAGCATGGATGCGCCGGCGAGCACGGAGCCCGGTGTGATCCAGGCGGCGAGGATAGCGAAGGCCGCGATAGCGAAGAGACCGCCCGCCAGCATGAGCACCCACGGTTTCACTCGCGCGACGATGAGCTTCATGCCCTGACTGACGACGATCACCGCGACCCCGAAGCCTGCCGTGACGAGGCCTGAGACGAATACTCCCTCCCCGGTCAACTCGAGCGCCTGCGGAAGGAAATTGTAGATTCCAATGAGCAGCGTTCCCTCCAGCACGGTGAAGACGAACAGTCCGAGCATCCACGGGCTCCTGGCGATCCTCGAGAGCTGTGGGACTATCCGCTCGTCGTTGCTGTGTGCGGGTTCCGGCAGTCGCGAGAGGATGAGCGTGAGCGCCACACCGCCAACGGCGTAGACCACGAAGACCGAGCGCCACGACGCCCACTCGGCGAAGGCACCGGCACCGAGAGTGCCGACACCGAGCGCGAGCGCCGTCGCCGTGGCAAGGTTCGACATCGCGCCGGGGCGTCTCGCCGCGACGAGCGTTTCACCGAGGTACACGAGCACCGCCGAGAACGTTGCAGCCCACGCGCCTCCCGAGACGACGCGTGCAGCGATGAACAGCGGCAGCGTCGGCGCGAGCGCGCTCGCGACGGCGGCCACGGTGCCGATCGCCGCGGAGATCCACAGTACGTTCACACGCCCGAGCTTCATCTGGAGCGGCCCCCACAGCAGTTGCAGCACCGCGTAAGCCAGCGCGTTCCCGGTGATGGCCCAGCCGGCGAGTGCCGTGGCGGCGTGGAAGTCGGCCGCGATGGTGGGAACCATCGGAAGCACGATGGCCCGGTCGATCGTGGACCAGAACACCGCGAAGGGAAGCACGAGCGTGGGCCGCAGCCACGTCGTCGCGGACCGCGGGAGCGGCATCCGGCTCACTCGGCGTTGCGCAGCGGTGTCGGGGCTGGAATGTTTTCGCCGGCGAGCTTGTCTTCGAGGTACTCCCAGTCCCGCGCGAAACGGTAAGCGTGGCGCGGCGGCATCTGCGGAGCCTGAGTCTCAAGCCAGCGCACCTCCTCGCCGGTGGCCGAGAAGGAGTGGACGCAGCCCACGCCCGCCCAGGCGAAGTCGCCAGGACCCAGCAGGAACTCCTCGCCGTCGAAGGTCGCGAGCACTTCGCCGTCGGTGACCAGGTACGACTCCTCGAGCGGATGATCGTGCGGGCCAGCCTTTCCATCAGCCTCGTATTGCACCATGAACATCGCCGAGAGCGTGGCACCGAGGTCGGAGTCGACCATCATCTTCAGCGAGATGCCGCTGTAGACGAGAAGAGCCGTGCGCATGCTCGCCGAGACCGCGAGCAGCTCCTGCGACTGGCGACCGGGCCTCAGCTGCTCCGCCGTGACGTTGCCGAAGGAGCGTGTTCGCGGGTCGCGAGGATCGACCGTGATCGGCTCGGCATCCGGGAGTTCCGCGACCTGAAAGGTGTCGTCACCGTGACGAGCGCGAGCGGGCGGTGTGATGAGGTCGGCGATCTTCGCGGCCGAGGAACCCGATCCCCGCCACCGGTGCGGCACGCCGATCGGCACGACCCCGTAGTCGCCCGCGACCAGCCGAACCGTCGCCTCCGGTGTCGCGAGCACTGCCTCGCCCTCCAGCAGGTGAAAGCTGTATTCGAAGGAATGCACATGGGTGGCACTGCGACCGTCCGGTTGGAGGTGCAGAACGCCGAAGTCGGAGTGTGCCGCGCCATCCTCCTCGCCGACGCATCGCCAGCGGCTGATTCCGACTGCGCCGGGGATGAGTGGCCCTGGCGCGAGGTACTGCGCCTCGGCCGCACGACGAACGACGAATCGAGACATGGGCACCCTTTCCTGCAAACGATTGCCCCATGCTAGTCGAACTGTTCAGTTCTCCTGTACAAAAATTTCTGGGGCCGATCGAGCAGGGGTCAGGATGGCGCGGGGCCGGTCGAGCCGCGCACGATGAGCGAGACGGGCAGCTGCACGGTCACGGGCTCCTGGCTTCTGGAGTCGATCGCCTCGAGCAGCATGCGCGCGGCCTCGGTTCCCATCTCGAGCATCGGCACGTGCACGGTCGTGAGCGGGGGATTCGAGTCCTGCGCGAACTCGATGTCGTTGAAGCCGACGACCGACATGTCAGCGGGGCAGCTCAGGCCATGCGCGCGCAGGCTGCGGAGCACGCCGAGCGCCACGAGGTCGTTGCCCGCGATGATCGCGGTCGGGCGCGCCCCGCGCTCGGTGAGCACGCGATCCATCGACTGATAGCCGGCGTCCACCGAGAGCGCGCTCGCCTCGACGACGGTTCCCACCACGCCCTTCGTCGAGCGGCAGGCGCCCAGGAACGCATCGGCACGGGTTCCACTCGTGGAGAAGTTGGCGGGGCCCGCGATGTGCATGATGCGGCGGTGACCGAGGTCGGCGAGATGAGCCACGGCGGCGGCGATGCCCGTGGCGTCGTTGCCCGTGACGAGCGGGTATGGGATGCCGCCCGCATCCCGGTTGAGCATGACCGCGAACACGCCGGCCTGGTGCGCATCCGCGAGCGTGGAGTTCTGCAGCGAACCGGAGGCCACGACGAGACCGTCGATGCGGCGGCCGAGCAGTGAGTCGAGCGCGGCGAGCTCGATCGCATCGGAATCGTCGGTGTTGGCAAGCAACGCCGTGTAACCGCGCGGCTGGAGGTAGTTCTCGATGCCTCGGATGATCGGCGGAAAGAACGGGTTGGTGAGGTCGGGAATGATGACCCCGATCGTCATCGAACTGCTCGTGCGAAGTCCCCGCGCCATCGCGTTCGGGACGTAGCCGAGCTCCTGCGCGACCTCCGCGATGCGGGCGGCCGTCTTCTCGTTCACCTGGTGGCGGGTGCGCGCGTTGAGCGCTCGCGAGACCGTGGCCTTGTGCACGCCCACCCGGTCGGCGACGTCGTCGATCGTGACGCGGTGTTGAGGATCGATGACCACGAAGACTCCTTCTCGCTATTCGACCGGTGGCGCTAAGACTACGAGCTATTCGCCCGCCGAACGACTCGCCACGACTCTAACTGAGCGAAGCTCGTCGCGAGCGGATGCGGTGACCGTGAACTTCGCATTGCGTGCGATCTGCCGGGTCGGCCCGACGATGCGTTCGAGCGCCGAGCGATACCCGAGGTGCGAGTTGAACACCGTCCACAGCTCGCCAGCAGGCGCGAGCACCCTCGCCGCCTCCTCGAACAGCCGCGGTGCAATTCCCGAGTGAACGGTCGCTCCGATATGGAAGGGCGGGTTCAGCAGCACCAGGTCGGCAGAGGCATCCGGCTGGCTGGCCAGCCCGTCGTCGCGAACGACGCGCACCCTGTCGTCGAGGCCGTTCGCGACCATCGTCGCCCTGGCGGATGCGACTGCAGCCGCCGACTGGTCCGTGGCGAGCACCGAGATGCGAGGCCGGGCCTTCGCGAGCGCGGCCGCGAGCAAGCCGCTGCCGCAGCCCAGGTCGATGGCGGATGCCGCATCCGGCTTGGCCTCGCCCAGCACGCCGAGCAGAAAGCGGGTTCCGATATCGACTCGGGTTCCCGCGAAGACACCGCCGTGGGCGCACAGCCACAGCCCGAACTCCTCGTGGAACTCCCGTCGCGGCCACGTGGTCGTTGGTCGAGTAGCGAGGGACGAGCGTATCGAGGCTCCCACGCTCAACGGCTCCGGTCTCGATACGGCTGCTCCTTCGTCGCGGCCTACTCGACCAGTTGGATGGGTGACCGTCAGCACCCGCGCCTTCTGCCGCGCGAGCCCGGGCCGCACCTCGGTGAACTGGCGCCCGAGCACCTCGTTCATCGCGAGGGCCAGATGCTTGATCATGCCACCGGCGTAGATGGTTACACCGTCGGCGGCGTGCTTCGCGATGAGCCCGGCGATCTCGTCGAGCGCGTCGAGGCTGCGCGGCAGCCGCAGCAGCACCACTCTCGCGCCCTCGAGAAGTGCCGCATCAAGCGGCAACGACTCGTGACCCCCGATGCCGAGAGCCGAGGCGTTGGCGGCGAGCGCCCGCTCTCCCGAGAGCGCATCCTGATGAACGCGCACCCGCCGCGCGCCGTGCAGTGCACCAGCCCCGAGCGTCAGGGCTCCGAAGTGGTCGCCGATCACGACCACCTCGCCGGGTGCGCTCGCCTCGAGAGCCGCGGCAGCCGCATCCAGAATCAGCCTGTCGGCGGCATCGGCGGCAAACAGGTTGTCCGCCTCGAGGTCGGGCCAGCGCCGCAGCGCGTCGAACGAGAACTCTGTCACCCCGTCACGGTACCCGTTCCCACGGCCACGCCGGTCGAGTAGCGAGGCACGAGCGTATTGAGCGCCGCACTGAGCCTGTCGAAGTGACCCGCAGAGACCTACTCGGCGAGGGTGAACTGGCCGACGCGGTACTGGGCACCCTTGTGGTCATCCGGCAGGCGGTCGCCCTTGCCGTGCAGCTTGTTGCGCAGCGTGCCCTCGGAGTACTCGGTCTGGTACGCGCCGCGCGCCTGTAGCACCGGGATCACATGCTCGACGATGTCTTCGAACGTGCCGGGGGTGATGGCGTAGGCGAGGTTGAACCCGTCGACATCCGTCTCTTCCACCCACTCCTGCAGCTGGTCGGCGATCTGTTCACCGCTGCCGATGATGAACGGCCCAAGACCGCCGATGGCACCCTGGATGGCGATGTCGCGCACGGTCCACTGCTTGCCGTCGTCGTCGCCAGCCTGCACGTTGGCGACGGCGGACTGGATGGCGTTGCTCTTGACGTTACCGATCGGCTCATCGAGGTCGTAGGTCGAGAGGTCGACGCCCATCCACCCCGACATGAAGACGAGTGCACCCTCGGGGCTCGCATACTTCAGGTAGTCCTCGTATTTGGCCCGGGCCTTCTCCTCGGTGGAGTCGGTGATGACCGTGAGCAGGGTGTAGATCTTCGCGGAGTAGCGGTCGCGACCGGCGGCCTCGAGGGCATCCCGGATCTTCGTGACCGTTGCCTTGAGGCCGGACTTGGTTGAGTTCGCCACGAAGATCGCCTCGGCGTTGCCCGCGGCGAATTCGATCCCGCGCGGGGAGGCCCCGGCCTGGTAGATCACGGGAGACCGCTGCGGCGACGGCTCCGAGATGTGGATGCCGGGCACGGTGAAGTTCTTGCCCCTGTGCCCGATCTCGTGCACCTTCTTCGGGTCGGTGAAGACGCCGGTCTCGCGGTTGCGCTCGACGGCGTCGTCTTCCCAGGAGCCCTCCCACAGCTTGTAGAGCACCTCGAGGTACTCGTCGGCGTAGTCGTAACGGTCGTCGTGCTCCATCTGGTCGTCGTGACCCATGTTGCGCGCGGCCGACGGCAGGTACCCGGTGACGACGTTCCAGCCGACCCGGCCGTTGGTGAGGTGATCGAGAGTCGACATGCGACGCGCAAACGGGTACGGATGCTCGTACGCGGTTCCCGCGGTCACTCCGAAACCGAGGTTCTCGGTGACGTAGGCCATGGCAGGGATCACGAGGAGCGGATCACCGACGGGCACCTGCGCACCGTGACGGATCGCGGCCTCATTGTTGCCGCCGTACACGTCGTAGGTGCCGAGGACATCCGCGATGAAGATGCCGTCGAACTTGCCGCGCTCGAGCAGCTTGGCCAGCTCGGTCCAGTAGCTGAGGTCTTTGTAGCGCCAGGCCTGGTCTTCCGGGTGCCGCCACATGCCGGCGGACTGGTGGGCGACGCAGTTCATGTCGAAGGCGTTGAAGCGAATCTGTCTGGGCATTCCCCTATGGTGCGTCCGCACTGCTTCATTCGCACGCGCAACCGCAACACGGCGCAACAAAGCAACGAGCCACCCTCTGCCGAAAGTCACACTTCGTCGCATTCGTTGAGCTTCTGACCGCTTTCCCTACGCTGGCAGCACACCGCAGCCGACCGAGGACAGCAGACCGGGGACACCCACATGACCATTACAGATACCGCGATCGACCGAGACGCCACCCTCGAGACGGATGCCGCATCACGCTTCCCCTCGAGCAACGTCGCGTCGATCCCGCCGCTCGCCGACCACTGGAAGAAGCTCGACCTGCGCGAGATCCTCAGCCGTCCGGCCGCCTTCCTGTCGGTCAGCCAATCGAACTCCCTCTACAAGCCGGGCGGTGTGCAGTACGCCGAGCGCCACGACCTGCGCGGTAGCCTGCCCGCGACGGTAAAGGCGGCTCGGGCGGCCAGGGCCGCAGGCAACTTTGCGTCCTTCAATTGGGTCGGCTACACGGTCTTCCGCGAGAACTACCCGCAGTCGGACTTCGATCGCGTGCAGTACGACTCCTGGACGGGCGGCCTCGACGCCACGCCGGAGCAGATCGCGTGGGACAACGAACTCGTCGGTGAACTGCGCGAGCTCGTGCAGCCCGGCGACAACGAGTTCTACGAGACCGCGCTGCAGACCGCGTTCACCGGCACCGGCCTCCCCCTCGAACTCTCCCGCAAGCGCATCGAGGTCGTCGTCATCACCGGCATCCACACCGACTGGTGCATCGAGGGCAATGCCCGAGCCGCCCGCGATCACGGCTATCTGCCGATCGTCATCGGCGATGCGACCGGATGCAACACGCCGGATGTCGAGGCCGTCGCCTTCCAGCGCATCAACCAGTTCTTCGCGCCCGTGATCTCCTCGGAGACCTTCGTCGAACTCCTGAAGCGCTAGGGCCGCGCCATGGGAAACGTGGGACTCTTCTTCGTCGGAATCGTGCTGTTGGTCAACGGCCTGGTGATCCTGAACATCGTGCCGCCGAGGAGCGCGGCAATCCTGAACCTGTTCGTCGGCGTGATGCAGGTGCTGCTGCCCACGATCATCATCAGCCAGTCCGGCGGTGATCCGGCGATCCTCAGTGCAACGTGGCCGACGTACCTGTTCGGTTTCACGTACCTCTACTACGGCCTCGGCATCCTGCTGGATCTCGAACCGCAGGGGCTCGGATGGTTCAGCGCCTTTGTCGCCGCGACCGCGCTCTACGAGGCCGCCGCTGCGCTCACCACCGATCCCATCTTTGCCGTGATCTGGTTGAGCTGGGCCGCCATGTGGACACTGTTCTTCCTGCTCATGGCCCTCGGCAAGGAGAACCTCGGCCGGTTCACCGCCTGGTTCCTGATCTGGCTCGGCATCCCCAGCTGCTCGATCAGCGGGTTGTTCCTGCTCAACAACGCCTGGAGCACGACTCCCGCCGCAGGCGCAGCAGCGTTCGTCGCGCTGCTCGCGCTCACGGCCGTGAGCATCGCGTTCACCCGCTCGTCCATCGCCCGCTCACCGGAAACCTCGGACCCTGCGGAAACCGCTGTGTCGATGGCGGAGCCGACGCCGGCCGCCTGAGACGCATGGACGCCGAGGCGCGCTGCCGTCGGCCGAGCGAAGTTCTACACGGCTAGGCTCGTGCACGAATCACGTCGGGGGGAACTATGGTGCGCAAGCCGGACGGCAGCGCGGGCGACGCCGATTACGGCGCTATCGGTCGCGACTACACCCGGTACCGGCAGCCGGACCCTCGGATAGCGGCCGCGATCATCGAGGCCATCGGGTCGGCGAGAACAGTGCTCAACGTCGGTGCCGGCGCGGGGTCATACGAACCCCGCGATCGGCGCGTGACCGCGCTCGAACCGAGCGCATCCATGCGAGCCCAGCGGCCATCCTTCCTCTCACCGGCCGTCGACGGCACCGCGGAGCAGTTGCCGTTCGCCGACAACATTTTCGACGCGTCGATGGCGACCTTCTCGGTACACCAGTGGACCGACCTGCCCGCCGGACTGCGGGAGCTTCGTCGGGTCACGATCGGTCCCGTCGCGATCCTCAGCTGCGATCCGGCGGCGCTCGACCGATTCTGGCTGGTCGACTACGCGCCGGAGGTCATCGCGACCGAGGCGCAGCGGTATCCGGACCCCGCCGAGATCGCGCGACTTCTGGGCGGCACCGTCACGATCACTCCGGTTCCGATCCCGCTCGACTGCACTGACGGGTTCGGCGAAGCGTATTACGGACGACCGGAGGCGCTGCTCGACCCGGGTGCTCGCCTCGCCAATTCGGCCTGGAGCTTCGTGCGACCCGAGGTGCACACCCGCTTCGAAGCGCGACTGCGCGAAGACCTGGAGTCGGGAGCGTGGGATGCGAAGCACCGGGCGCTGCGTACCCAGCCGGAGTTCGAGGGATCCCTCCGGCTCATCGTAGGCCTGCCTTAGACGGTGGGGCGGGCACGCATCGCGTGCGCCATCCACCACCAGGCGAGCCAGCCGATCACGCAGTTCAGCACGATCGCCACGAGCAGGCCGAGGCCACCGCTGATGCCGATCATCGTCCACACCGGCGCGTGGGCGACATCCGCCACCGCCGAGATGACCTGCACGAGCATGCCGCCGATCCAGCC
>DATNBR010000016.1:0-32457 GCA_035571875.1 Lacisediminihabitans sp.
GCGGTGAGGCCGGCGATGCGATCGTCGAGCGCGTCCTTGGCGGTGAGGAAGAGCACCGGCACGTCGCGACCGTCGGCCCGCATGCGCCGCAACACCTGCAGGCCGTCGATGTCGGGCAGCATGACGTCGAGCACGACGACATCCGGCCTGAACTCCCGGATGACCGACAGTGCGCTGTGGCCGTCTGCGGCGGTGCGCACGTCCCAGCCCTCGTAGCGCAGGGCCATGCCGACGAGGTCGCTCAGCGAGGCCTCGTCGTCGACGACGACCACGCGCAACGGGGAGCCATCGGACCGCAGCAGCTTCGCGGTGGACGCCGAGCCGGGTGCGCGATCAGTCGAATCGATAGTCACGGGGACTATTCAGCACCAGGTCGCTTGGAGATTCCTATGAGCCGTCCCAACCACCGCTGCGAGTCGAATACGAGACTTTTGCGTTTCGCAGCCGGTTCATACGCTTTCCATAGCTTCTTTCGGGACCGTGTGGCCATGCAGCTAAGCAAGCGGACCATCGTGAACAGCTCTCTGGGCATCGTCGTCGTCGGCGCGCTCGTCGGAGCGTACTTTGTGATCAATCCTCCATCGACCGCGACCGCGAGCTCGGACACACAGCTGACGGCGACCGTGCAGCAGGGGACCGTGAGCAACACGATCACGGCGAGCGGCACGGTCGCGCCGGCGCGCGAGGTCAGCACATCCTTCGCCGTCTCCGGCACGATCGCAACCGTCGCTGTGATCCTCGGGCAGACCGTCGCGGCGGGTGACGTGCTCGGCACCCTGGACACGACCGCCTTGCAGCGCACGGTGAACGAGGACCAAACGCAGCTGAACAACGCGATCGCAAGTCTCTCGGATGCAAAGGCCGACCTGGCGACGACCACGACCGCGAGTACCCAGAACGCGGGCGGCCAGAACGGGAGCACCTCGACGAGCAATGCCAAGGCCCAGGTGCGCAGCGCACAATCGCAAGTGAACACCGCGTCGGACACGCTGGCGCAGGCGAAGGCGAATCTCGCGAGCGCCACCCTCACGGCTCCCATCGCGGGACTCGTCGTCGCGGTGAATGGCACGGTCGGAGAAAGTGCGTCATCCGGGTCGGGCGCGTCGACAGGCGCAGCGACCGGGTCGGGCTTCGTTACCATTGCGGATGTCTCGGGCATGACTGTGACGGCGGCGATCGCCGAGGCCGACATCGCGTCGGTCACGGTCGGCCAGACCGCGAAGGTGACGTTCCCCGCGGTCGCGGACCTCACGGCCGACGCGAAGGTCACGGCCATCGCTCCGACCGCGACGAGCAGCAATTCGGTCGTGACCTACGCGACGACGGTGACGCTCGACAGTATCCCGACCGGGCTGCGACTCGGCCAGACCGCGTCCGTCGCGATCACGACGAAGACGTCAGCCGCAGACGCGCTCTACGTTCCGACCGCGGCGATCACGACCGCGAACGGCGTCTCCACGGTCAAGGTCGTCGACGCCACCGACAAGTCCAAGACGACCACCGTCACCGTGAAGCTCGGCGTCGTCGGCAACACCGGCACCGAGATCACCTCGGGGCTCAAGCTCGGTGAGACAGTGGTGCTCGGCACGGTCGCAACCCCGACGGGCACGACGGGCACGACTCGCACGGGCACAAGCGGGCGAAATGGCTTCGGCGGCGGGTTCACCGGTGGGACCTTTCCCGGCGGCACCCTTCCCGGTGGCAACCGATGAGCGCGATCCCCACGGCACCGCAGCGGGACGTCGTGCTGCGGCTGCGCGACATCCACCAGGTCTACGGCAGCGGGGACGCCGTCGTACACGCGCTGCGCGGCATCGACCTCGAGATCGCTGAGGGTGACTACGTGGCCATCATGGGTCCGTCCGGCTCCGGGAAGTCGACCCTGATGAACCTGCTCGGATGCCTCGACGTGCCCTCACACGGCAGCTACACGCTCGCGGGCAGCGACGTCAGCACGCTCGACGAGAACGCGCTCGCGCGCATCCGAAATCGCCAGCTCGGCTTCATCTTCCAGTCGTTCAACCTCGTGCCGCGGATGTCGGCGCTCGCCAACGTCGAGCTGCCGCTCGTCTACGGGAGGATCGGGCGGGCGGAACGGCGGCGCCGGGCGCTCGATGCGCTCGACACGGTGGGGCTCGCGGACCGGGCCGACCACCAGCCACAGCAACTCTCGGGCGGTCAACAGCAGCGCGTCGCCATCGCCCGGGCGCTCGTGACCGCCCCGACCCTCGTGCTCGCGGACGAGCCGACGGGCAACCTCGACAGCGCCTCTACCGACGAGATACTGCGGATGTTCGACCTCCTCGCGAGGGACGGCCGCACGATCGTGGTCATCACCCACGAGCAGCATGTCGCGGAGCAGGCGCACCGCGTGCTCACGATCAGCGACGGACTCATCGTCGACGACACGGTCGCGCCAGCCGTGCGGTCGGACCGGAGCGTGCAATGAGCGTCGCCGAAATGCTGCTCTCCGCGCTGCGCGGCATCGCCTCCAACAAACTGCGTTCGATCCTCACGCTCCTCGGCGTCATGATCGGCGTCGCATCCGTCATCCTGCTGCTCGCCGTCGGCAACGGATCGGCGCAGCAGGTGAACAATGCCATCTCGAACCTGGGGACGACCACGGTGACCGTGCGGTCATCCGGCGGCGGATTCGGCGGCGGCGGTTCCTCGACCGCGGCATCGGGCAAGTCGATCACTCGCGCGGTCGCGGAGCAACTCGCTGCGGCGAAGCTCGGACACGTGCGCTCGGTCATTCCCGAGGTCACGACGAGCCTCACAGTCTCGGCCGCCACGACCTCGCAGAGCTCGATCACGGTGCTCGGCACGACACCCGACTACTTCGCGATCGGCACCAACTCGGTGGGCTCGGGCTCCCCCTTCACGGATGCCGACGTCACGACCTCCGCGAAGGTCGCCGTGATCGGGCAGACGCTCGCGAGCGAGCTGTTCGGCGGCGCGTCGGCTCTCGGGCAGTCGATCTCGGTCGACGGCACCGCGTTCAGCGTCGTGGGCATCCTCTCGCAGCAGTCGAGCGTGGGCTTCAACGACCCCAACTCCGTCGTGATCGCGCCCATCAGCCGAGTGCAGGACTCCTTCACCGGCTACGGCGCGGTGAGTTCGTTGACCGTCGAAGCAATCGACTCGGATGCGGTCACGGCCGCGGAGGGCGAACTCACGATCATGCTCAACCAGCTCCTGGGAGTGACGGACACGACGAACGAGCCGTTCACGGTGGTGAACCAGAGCTCGCTGCTGGCGACCGCCGCCACGAGCGCCGCGAGTTTCACCATGCTGCTCGGTGCGGTCGCCGCGATCAGCCTGCTCGTCGGTGGAATCGGAGTCACCAATGTGATGCTCGTGACCGTCACCGAGCGCACGCGAGAGATCGGCATTCGCAAGGCCCTTGGGGCGACGCGCGGCGCCGTCCTCGGGCAGTTCCTCGCCGAAGCGGCGAGCCTCACGCTGCTCGGCGGCATCCTCGGCGTGATCGTGGCCGTCATCGGCGCGCAGTTCTCGCTGGGCGGCACGCAGCCCGTGATCCTCCCGTTCTCGATCCCGCTCGCCCTCGGTGTCTCCGTGGCCATCGGAGTCTTCTTCGGCGTCTACCCGGCGGCGCGAGCGGCGAGGATGCGGCCGATCCAGGCGCTGCGATCCGTGTGAGCTACCCCACCATCCGCATCCATCACCCATGAAAGAGGAAGAACCCATGACCGATTCGACAACCCCGGAACCCACTCACGCCCCTGTCGCTGCTACGGTGCCGGACGCGGCGCCTGCTACGGTGCCGGACGCGGCGCCTGTCGCGGCGCCTGTCGCGGCGCCCAAGCGCTCCCTGCGCTGGCTCACCCCCACGCTCGCCCTGGTCGCCGCCCTGGCCGTCGGCGTCGTCGGTGGCGTCTTCATCGGCAAGAGCGGCTCGGCCCAGCCCGCGGGCTTCGCCCGCGGCCAATTCGCGAACGGCCAGTTATCGGGCGGCCAGGGTGGCGGCCAAGCCGGAGCAGGACAGTTCGGTGGCTTCACCTCGGGCACCATCGTCTCGATCGACGGCGACACCCTCACGATCAGGTCTCAGGATGGCAGCACGAAGACCGTGAGCGCCGATTCCAGCACCACCGTGACGAAGACGACGAAGAGCAGCGTGGACGCTCTGAAGAAGGGGCAGAAGATCACCGTGATCGGCACATCGGACGGTGACGACTCGGTCAAGGCGACGGCGATCTCGGAGGGCGCTGCCGGACTGCGCGGCGTGCTCGGCAGGCCGGGCGGCGGTACAGGCCGCACAGGCGCCAACGACAACTAGCCTGCCGCGCGACACGCTGCTCGGGGCAGAGCCGCTGCGATTTCGCGATGTCGGTTCGGCTTGATGTCGGGCTGCACTGACATCGCGGATGTACAGGCGCTTTCCGACGTCGCCGCGGTCTCGATAGGGCTGCTCCTTCGTCGCGGCCGGCTCGACCCGCGTGCGGAAGCGACAAGAATCTCGTCGGTCAGCACGCACAATAGAGGGGTGACCCTGCAGCCGATGCTCTCCCTCTGGGACGAGCCCGCTCCGGATCACCGCTCCCGCATTCTCGCTCACTCCTCCGACCGGGTCGCGTGGCTGCGCGCCCGCAGCCGTGGCATCACGGCGACGGATGTGGCGAAGCTCTCGAGTGGGCGATCAGTGCGCACGGTGGCGCTCGAGAAGTTGCACGGCTCGGGCTTCGGCGGCAACGCCTACACCGACCACGGTCGCGCGCGCGAACCAGAGATCGCGCGCTGGGTTCTGGACCGCTTCGGCATCGAGCCGAGCACGGCGCTGTTCCACGCGGAGGGCAATCGGGAGCATCTCGCGACACCCGATGGCGTGACCGTCGCCGCGAGTGGAAGTCTGGAACTCGCGGAGATCAAGACGACAAAGTCGGCGTGGCGCAGCATCCCGCGCTCGTATCTGCGTCAGGTGTGGTGGCAGCAGTACGTGCTCGGCGCCGAGCGAACGCTGCTCGTGTGGGAGCAGCACGACAACTTCGTGCCGGTCAATCCGGAGCCGGAATGCCGCTGGATCGAGCGCGACGAGAACGAGATCTACCTGCTGGTCGGACTGGCGACCCAGGTGCTCGAACTGCTCTCCCGCGCGCGGCGCTGAAGGCACCGAGAAGGATCAGCCAGCCGATCGCGATGGTGGTGGCCACGAGCTCGAGCCGACTGCCGAATCCCGCCTGGAACCTGGCGAGCGAGAGGATGCCACCCGCACCGGCGACGACCGCGACCGCGAGGCCCGCGGCGAGCGAGGCGCGCGCCAGCATCCGGTTTCCGCTCCGGAACGAGACCTGCAGCATGGCCCAGCAGGCGGCCGAGAAGGCGAGCACGGCGACGGTCGTGTGAGTGAAGTCCTGCCAGGTGAAGGTCGGCCCGACGGGCAGCGGGCAGCGCGCGGTGCAGGTGACCTGCGAGGCGATCAGGAAGAAGGCGCAGGCCACCCAGAGCGAGACGGCCGGTGTCCAGGCCCGCAACAGCGGAGCAGCAGAACGGATGTCGCGGGCCGCGAACGCGACCAGGCAGCCCCCGAAGACCACGAGCAGCAGTGCCGCCTGAAACCACCGGGCAGTCGGCTCGCCCACCGCGCCCAGTTCGCTCACGTAGACATCGCGGCGCACGGACACGCGGGCGACCCAGATGATCGCGAGAGCGAGGCCCACCGCGATGCTCCCGGTGATCGCGCATAGCAGCTCGACGCGCAAGCGGTCACGACGCGGCACTGCGGGCATGGCATCATTCTGCACCACGCAACTCCCGCATCCGCAGCCCTTTTCCGGGCCGAGCGTGCCTGTTTGCGCCGAAGGTGCCTGTTGGCGCGCGATCGAACGCACCCGCTCGGCGCAAACAGGCACGCTCGGCGAAAAGGGAGCGGAAGAGCGAGAGAGAAGGAATAGCGTGGAAGGCATGGCAGACATGCGCGCGATGGTCATCGACGAAACCGGCTCGCCCGAGGTGCTGAGGCTCGCAAGGGTACCGGTGCCCACGAAGGTCACCTCCGAGGTGCTCGTGCGGGTGCACGCCGCGGGCATCAATCCGATCGACGCGAAGACGAGGGCAGGCAAGGGTGCGGCCTCTGAGATCCGGCAGTGGCCCGCGATCCTCGGGCACGACTTCAGCGGCGTGATCGTCGAGGCTCCCTACGAGGCCTACCCGCTGCAGCCGGGCGACGAGGTCTTCGGCATGGTGCCGGTTCCCCGCTACCAGGGCAGCCATGCCGAGTATCTCGTCGCCTCGACTCTGAACGTGGCGCCCAAGCCGAGCGGGCTGAGTCACCTCGAGGCCGGCGCCGTGCCGCTCGCCGCGCTCACCGCTCGAGGCGTCATCGTCGACGTCGCACAGGCCGCGGCGGGCCAGCGCATCCTCATCCATGCGGGCTCCGGCGGGGTGGGACACTTCGCCGTTCAGCTCGCGGCTCTCGCCGGCGCTGAGGTCATAGCCACGGCATCCGCTCGAAACGCCGACTGGCTGCTCGAACTCGGCGCCTCTCGAGTGATCGATTACTCGAGCACGCGCTTCGAAGACGAGCTGAGCGATCTCGACACGGTGATCGACCTCGTGGGCAACGTGCACGACGACACGGGCACACGCTCGCTCTCGGTGCTGCGCCCCGGCGGTCTCATCGTCAACGTGCCCACGGGCAGCTGGCCGACCTTCATACCGGATGCCACTGACGCAGGCATGCGGGCAACCCACTTCAAGCTGGCGCCAGACGGCGTCGCGCTCGCGGAGCTCGGCACGCTGCTCGACTCGGGCGCCCTGCGTGTGCACATCGACCAGGTCTTCGATCTCGAGCGGGCGGCGGAGGCGCATCGGGCGCTCGAAGAGGGCCACACCCGCGGCAAGATCGTGCTGCGGGTCGCGGACTGACCAGCTGGGACGATGCGGTTTTTCGCCAACGATGCGGCGGCGACAACTCCCGCATCGTTGACACAACGGCGCGTCGTCCGCGAGGAGCACGCGCCACGGCAACCAGTTCGTGCACCACAACACCGCCGCCTTTCCGCCTCCCCGCCGCAGGATGGGCGCGCCGGTAGCATTCGGACATGCGCTATCTCTTCGGCCTGCTGCGAATCACGGCCGCCGTCGTCTCCATCGTGGCGATCGTGGCAACATTTCTCGACACCGCGGCCAGGGTGACGATCAACCCGTTCAACTTCTTCGGTTTCTTCACCGTGCAGAGCAACATCTTCACCGCCGTCATACTGTTGATCGTCGGGCTGGTCGGGATTGCCGGGCGGCGCAGGTCTCCCGGACTGAACCTGGCCTTTGCAGCGGCCACGACGTACATCGTGGTCGTCGGCGTCGTGTACAACACCCTGCTCACCGGCCTGGCCGGCGGAATCGATGTGCCATGGGCCAACACCGTGCTGCACGTGATCGTGCCACTCTACGTCGCAGTCGACTGGCTGCTGTTCGGCGATCGCGGACGACTGGCGGTCAAACGCCTCTGGGTAATCCTGGTGTACCCGATCGTCTGGCTCGTGGTCGTCATCATTCGAGGGGCGACCGACGGGTGGGTGCCGTACCCATTCCTCGACCCCGCCAACGGGTACGGCAGCGTCGCGGTCTACTGCGTGATCATCGCCCTCGCGATCGCCGCGGTCGGCTGGCTCGTGCTCTGGTACAGCCGAATTCGCGTCATCAAACCCTAGAAGGAACGCTGGCTCAGACGCCGAGCACCAGCTCGCGCACGAAGTCGTCCTCGCGACGGCCTCCGACCATGAAGCCCTTGGTGCCGACGATGGCGAAGCCGTTCTTCTCGTAGAAGCGATTGGCCTTGGCGTTCAGCTGGTTCACGCCGAGCCACACCGCGGCGACCGAGCGCGCGCGGGCGGCGGCGAGGGAGGCGTCCATGAGCGCGGGGCCCACGCCCGCGCCGTGGTGGCCCTCGGCAACGTAGACCTTGCTGAGTTCGGCGGTAGGGCGCGTTGTGAGCGCGGCAGCGACATCCGGATCCTGTGGCTCTGCGAAGACGAGCATCGTGTAGCCGGCGGCCGCGCCGTCCACCTCGGCGATGAGCAGCACGCGATCCGGGTCGGCCAGGTAACCGGCGAAGCTGGTTTCGGAGAGGTTGGTGGCGATGAAGTCGGCTATCGCCTCAGGCGTCGTGTGCGGAGGGCAGGCGAGGCCGAAGGTCGCCGCGGCTATCTCGTGCAGCAGGGCAGCATCATCCGGGGTCGCCTCTCGTACCACGGTGGTCATGAATGCTCCGATCGACAAGCGAAACAACCAGTATGCCGTGCCGCACGAGCGTGGTTAAACGCGCAAGGGACCCGCCGAAGCGGGCCCCTTGCGATGAGTGCGTTGCTGCTTAGAGCGCGTTGACGTCGAGCGGGATGCCAGGACCGAAGGTGGTCGTGACGGTGCCCTTCTGAACGTAGCGGCCCTTCGAGGAGCTCGGCTTGGCGCGCTGGACCTCGTCGAGCGCCGCCTTGATGTTCTCCTCGAGCTGCGTGGTCTCGAAGCCGGCCTTGCCCACGATGAAGTGGACGTTGGAGTGCTTGTCGACGCGGAACTCGATCTTTCCGCCCTTGATCTCGGAGACGGCCTTCGCGGTGTCCGCGGTCACGGTGCCCGTCTTGGGGTTCGGCATGAGGCCACGGGGACCGAGTACCTTACCGAGACGACCGACCTTGCCCATGAGCTCGGGGGTGGAGACTGCGGAGTCGAACGCGGTGTAGCCCGCCGCGACCTTCTCGATCAGCTCGTCGCCGCCGACCTCGTCGGCGCCGGCCGCGATGGCCGCATCCGCTGCAGGTCCGGTGGCGAAGACGATGACGCGGGCGGTCTTGCCCGTGCCGTGAGGCAGGATGACGGTGCCACGCACCATCTGGTCTGCCTTGCGCGGGTCGACGCCGAGCTTCAGCGCGACCTCAACGGTCGAGTCGAACTTCTTGGAACCGGTCTCGCGCGCGAGCCCCACGGCCTCGGCCGGGGTGTAGTACTTGCCGTCTTCGATCTTCTCGGCGGCGGCCCTGTAGGCCTTCGACTTCTTGGCCATTATGCGTCCACCGTGATTCCCATAGAGCGAGCCGTACCCGCGATGATCTTTGCTGCCGCCTCGATGTCGTTCGCGTTGAGGTCGACCATCTTCTGCTCGGCGATCGAGCGAAGCTGCTCCTGGGAGAGCCTTCCCACCTTGGTGGTGTGCGGAACGCCGGAACCCTTGGCCACGCCAGCGGCCTTCTTGATGAGCTCCGCGGCCGGCGGGGTCTTCAGGATGAAGGTGAACGAGCGGTCTTCGTAGACCGTGATCTCCACGGGGATGACGTTGCCGCGCTGGGCTTCCGTCGCCGCGTTGTACGCCTTGCAGAACTCCATGATGTTTACGCCGTGCTGACCCAGCGCAGGCCCGATGGGCGGTGCGGGGTTGGCGGCGCCGGCCTGGATCTGAAGCTTAATCAGACCCGTGACCTTCTTCTTCGGTGCCATTTCTTTTCCTTACTGTCGTGCCCTTCGCCTCGCTCGCTGAGCTTGTCGAAGTGCGCTCCCGACATCCGAATTGGATGCGGTGGTTTGTGTGTGGTTGCGCCGCCCGAAGGCGAACCATGGGCTCAGAGCTTCGTGACCTGCTCGAAGCTCAGCTCGACCGGAGTCTCGCGCTCGAACAGCGAGACGAGCACCGTGAGCTTGCCGCTCTCGGGCTTGATCTCGCTGATGGTGCCGGGAAGGCCCGCGAACGAACCCTCCTTGATGGTGATGGTCTCGCCGATCTCGAAGTCGACTTCCTGCGGGATCGCGCGACTGACAGCCTTGCCGCCCTTGCCACCGGTCTTGACCGGGGCCTCGACGATCTGCACGAGGCTCTTCAACATGTTGAAGGCCTCCTCGAAGCGCAGCGGCGTGGGGTTGTGCGAGTTGCCGACGAAGCCGGTCACCCCGGGGGTGTGACGCACGACAGACCAGCTGTCTTCGTTGAGGTCCATGCGCACGAGCACGTAGCCCGGGATGCGCACGCGGTTGACGAGCTTGCGCTGGCCGTTCTTGATCTCGACGACGTCTTCCATCGGCACCTCGACCTGGAAGATGTAGTCCTCCATGGCCATGCTGACCTTGCGGTTCTCGATGTTCTGCTTCACGCGCTTCTCGAAGCCCGCGTAGGAGTGGATGACGTACCACTTGCCGAATGCGGCCTTGAGCTCGGCGCGGAACTCGGCGTAGGGGTCGACCTCAGCCTCCTCGTCCGACTCGCCGGCGGCAGCGTCATCCGCCGCGTTCTGCTCGGCGAGTTCCTCGCTCAGCTCGGCCTCGAAGGCCTCCTCGTACGGCGCGACCTCGGCCTCATCGCCCGACTCGTCGGTCTCGAAGGCGGCCTCTTCGTCGTCCGTCGCCTCGACCGAAGCCTCGGCCTCGTCTGCGGAGTCGACGTCTAGCGCATCGGCGACCACGGCATCCGCCTCTGGGTCGATTGCGGCCTGTGCGGCGTCGAGGGCGGCCAGCAGGTCTGCCTCGACATCGTCGTCTTCGTCGCCCTCGTTCACGACGTGGAGCGCACGCTCTTCTGCGGGCTCGTCGGAACGCTCTTCTGCAGCGAGGGTGTTGCCCTCCTGCGCCTCGTCCTCCTCTGAGGACTGTTCCGCGGCAGTCGCGAGGTCGATGTCGTCGCGCTCTGTGTCAGACACTAAATTCTCTTCCATTTCCTGTGCGTTCCGGACTGCGAAGCCCGGTCAAAATTGCGTCACGTGGTCGTGCGCCCGCGATTCGGCTACTTGCCGAAGACGAAACTCACACCGAACCCGAACAGCAGGTCCAAGCCGGAGACCAGAGCCATCATGATGATCACGAACACCAGGACGACCCCGGTATAGGTGAAGAGCTCCCTGCGGGTCGGGGTGACGACCTTCTTGAGCTCGATGATGACCTGACGGAGGAACAGCATCATGCGACCGATCGGGCCGCGGCTGCGCGCGCGATCGGTTCTGGCGTTGGCGACGATGTCCTCACCGGGCTCGTCGATAACGTTCTTCGCCACTGTCACTACCTTCCGGACACTGGCCACACGATCCGAGGATCGTCTGGCCGTTCACTCTTACGGGCACTCTGCCCGGATCGAGTTGCAGGGCGGACAGGACTTGAACCTGCAACCTGCGGTTTTGGAGACCGCTGCTCTACCAATTGAGCCACCGCCCTTCGGAGCGAAAACCGCATAGCTTCGCACACCTGCATCTCAAGGATTTTTGCCAGAAATGGGCATGCAAAAGTATGGCAGATTTCAACCACCTCGACCCAGTCTAGGTCAGCGGATGCGGGCTGTAAAGCTGAGTGGGCGCCGCCCGGCCGCCGACCCGGCACCGGCCTGCATGTCGGCTCGGCATCCGGTCTCTGGTCGTCGCGCCCTGTTTCCGCGAGTTGCCCACTTGTGCCCCTTTTTGCGTCAAAGACGGCGCATTGAGGGGCGAAAGTGGGCAACTCGCGAGGACGAGGGCCGGGGTGTGGATGGTTTGCGCGGGGTGGGGGCCGCACGCGGCAGTGTGTGGCCATGTCTCGAACCGCACTGCCGCATCCGCTCGTCTCGGGCCCGTTCAGAAACCGCGACGCTATCGCCCTCGGAATCAGTCCGAAGCGACTGCGCGGTACGGACCTGGACCGCTCCATCTGGGGAGTACGCCGCGTTCCGACCGCAACCGAGGTCGAGCTCCTCGAGCGATGCAGGTCTTTCGCCGCGCGAATGCCCGGGGGCGCGTTCTTCAGTCACATCACGGCCGCGCTGCTTCTGGGCGTGCCGCTGCCGTACCGCCTCGAACGCGGCCAGCTCGTTCACATCGGGGTCGCGGCGCCCATGCGGGCTCCGCACGCCAGCGGCATCGTCGGCCACCGACTCGAACTGCCGCCGGGCCAGTTGTCGTCGACATGGGGCCTGCTGCATACGGCGCCCGCCCGCACGTGGTGCGACCTGGCGAGCCTGCTCACCCTGCACGAACTCGTGGCGGCTGGAGATTTCCTGGTGCACTGGCGACAGCCGCACACCACGATCCCGGAGCTGGCACGCGTGAGCCGCGCCTTTGTGGGCCGCCGCGGCATGAAGGTCATTCAGGTGGCGCTGCCGCTGCTGGGCGACAGGTCGGAGTCACCGCCAGAGTCCGCGCTACGCGTGATCGTCGTGCAGGCCGGACTTCCGCATCCGCGTATCAATCACGAGATCGTGATGACAGAGGATGGCGCGGTCGTGCGTACCGACCTCGCGTTCGATGCGCAGAAGGTGCTGATCGAGTACCAGGGCGACTATCACCGCAAGAAGAAAGACCAGTGGCGCAAAGACATGACGCGCCGCTCCCGCCTTGAGGCACAGGGGTGGCTCGTGATCGAGTTGAATGCGAACGACCTCAGGGATCCGGATGAGCTGGTCGCCCGCATCCGCATGTTCCTTGCTCGTCGCGGCTGGCGTGGGTAGCGGCGCGCTTGCTCAACTTTCCTCCCGCATGGGTCCGCGTCGCGGTCGATCCCGCGCGTCGCCCGTTGCGCCAAGTCGAGCCGCGACCCGCGAGTTGCCCACTTTTGCCCCGATTTGCGGCAAAAACGCCGGAATTAGGGGCAAAAGTGGGCAACTCGCGGAAGAGGAGAGGTGCGCGGGACCGGATGCGCGGGACCGAGTGGGCCGGACCGGATGCGCGCGGGCGCGGGATGAACAAGGCGGCGCGAGCAGGACGGTGCGGGCGGGGCGGGGCGCGGGCAGGTCAGAGGAGCTTGCGCTCCAGGGCCCAGGCGGTGAGCTCGTGGCGGGAGGAGAGCTGCAGCTTGCGCAGCACCGCCGAGACGTGCGATTCCACGGTCTTGATCGAGATGAACAGCTCGCTCGCGACCTCCTTATAGGCGTAGCCGCGGGCGATGAGTCGCATGACCTCGCGCTCCCTGGCCGAGAGTCGATCGAGCTCCTCGCTCGACTCGGCCTGCTCCCCCGCGGCCGCGCCGAAGGCATCCAACACGAATCCGGCCAGGCGGGGCGAGAACACCGCATCCCCCGCCGCGACGGCCGCAACCGCGCGCGACACCTCGGCCCCGGAGCTGCCCTTGGTGAGGTAGCCGCGGGCACCGGCGCGGATGACGCCGACGACGTCCTCCGCCGAGTCCGAGACGCTGAGCGCGAGAAAACGGGTGACATCCAGGAGCGCTGAGCTGCGGCGGACGACCTCGGCACCGCCGCCACCAGCGCCGCCGGGCAGGTGCACGTCGAGCAGCACCACCTCGGGGCGCAACTCGGCGATGCGCGTGACGGCCGCGTCGACATCCGCCGCCTCGCCGAGCACCTCGACGGTGTCGTCGAGGTCGGCGCGGAGTCCCGAGCGAAAGATCGAGTGGTCGTCGACGATGAGCACGCTGGTCACGCCGGTTCTCCCGTCTGGTTGTCGAGGTGCAGGTGCACCTCGGTGCCGATTCCGCCGATGCCGGCACCCACTGTCGCTGTGCCGCCGGCCCGGGACATCCGCCCGATGATCGACTCTCGGATGCCGAGCCGGTCATCCGGAAGGGTCGCGAGATCGACGCCGGGGCCTCGATCCCGAACGAACACGTCGACCCCGGACGCGGAGAGCTCAACGTAGACCGAGACCTCGCCACCCACGTGGCGGGCGGCGTTCACCATCGCCTCGCGCGCGGCCGCGATGAGGGCCGCGCTCGGGGCGCTCGACGACTCCCCCGCCGTCACGACGTCGATGCGTGCCGCATAGTCCAGCTCGATCGCCGCGGCGACCTCGCGCAGCTCGGCCGCCAGGTCGTCGCCGACCGTCGCCGTGCCAGCGAAGAGCCAATCGCGCAGCTCTCGCTCCTGCGCGCGGGCGATTCGGGCCACCTCGCTCGAGGCACCCGCGCGATTCTGGATGAGCGCGAGGGTCTGCAGCACGGAGTCGTGCAGATGCGCCGCGATCTCCGCGCGCTGCTCCTCCCGCACGCGAGCGGTGCGCTCGCTGATGAGTTTCACCCACAGCTGCACCACATAGGGAGCGGCGAGGATGCCGGCGCCGAGCACGACCATGAACACCGCCACGACGACCGCGCCGGCCCTGCCCGCCGAGAAGCCCAGGCCACTGGCCGCGGCGAACGAGGGCTGCGCACCACGGAGCAGCATGAGGGACCCCACGAGAATGAGCAGTCCCGCTGACATCGAGCGAATCGTCACTCCATACACGCGGGTGCGCTCGGGATCCCGGCGGTCGAGGGCGAGGCTCCAGGCCACGGCGGCGGCGAGGAAGAGGGTCATCGCGAGGCTCGCCGGGACCAACTCCGTGCTGTCCCACGAGTTCGTCACCACGACCGCGGCGGTCGCGCCGAGCCCGAGCAGGATGGCCGCGGCCGGGACGCGCCTGCGGACCGCGGCGGGCTCATCCGCTCTCGCGCCGACCAGCGGGGTCAGCGCCCAGAGCCAGAGATAGAGCAGCACGCCCGCGCCGCCGCAGAAGGCAAGCACGATCGCGAGCGCGCGCACCCTGCCGAGCGGCCAGCTGAGGTGCGTCGCCAGGCCCTCGCACACACCGCCGACGGCCACCTGGCGGGGGCGCGTGAGGGTGGCGGTGCGAGCGGTCATGGTTGAATCCAAGCAGACCCGGATGCGCGGTGCGGGGTTCCGGGCGACTAATCAGGGTGCGCTCAGGGTAGACCCTCATAGCGGGCGGGTGTCGGCATCCGCCAGCATCGGAGCATGGCAACTCGCACAGCACCGACTCCCCCTCCGGCACCGGGACCTTCGCCCGACGGCAACCGCTTCTTCGACTGGATGCGCGCCCTGCACCTGACGCGACAGCGCGGCTGGATCGGCGGCGTCTGCGCTGGCATCGCAGACCGGCTCGGAATCGACCCGATCATCGTCCGCGGAATCGCGGTGGTCGTCGCGGTGCTCGGTGGGCCGGCACTGCTGCTCTATGCCGCGGCCTGGCTGCTGCTGCCGGATGCGGACGACCGCATCCACCTGGAGCGACTGACGCGCGGCGACTTCGACCCCGCGAACATCGGGATCGGTGCGCTCGTCGTGCTGTCGCTGTTGCCGGTGACGCAGGGATTCTGGTATCTCGGCGCGAGCTATTGGAGTGAGCCTTACTGGGCGGGATCGCTCGGGCGCGCCCTGTGGACCGTGCTGCTGCTCGGCGCCGCTGTCGTCGCGATCATCTGGATCGCGCGCCGCGCACGACAGTCTTCCCCGGAACCCACCGTCACCCCGGCGACGACGGATGCCCGACCCGAGACGGTGCCGCAGCCGCCGACCGCTGCTGCCGAGGTCGCGGTCGCCACGACCGTGGCAGAGGTGGCTGACGACGCTCCTGTGCCACCGGCGCATCCCGCAGCGGACGCGCCGCCGGAGGACCTGGCCGCGTGGCGAGAGCAGCAGGAGCGGTGGAAGAGCGAGCATGCCGCCTGGAAGCAGCAGCAGGCCGCATCCGCTCGTGAACTGCGCGACCAGCGCGCCGCCGAGAATCACGCCCGCGCGATGGCCAACGCGGCCGCCGCGGACGAGCGCAGGCGACTGCGGAGGCTGGCGAACCCGCGAATCACCGGCAGTCACGTGGCGATCACTCTCGGTGCCGCACTGCTGGTCGGCGGGATCGCGGCGATCCTGAGCCAATCCGGCGACGGATGGCATGGATATGGCGTCGTGGTGGGACTTGCCGCGGCCAGCATCGTCGTCGCACTGAGTGCGATCGCCGCGGGACTGTTCCGGCGGCGCAGCGGGTTTCTCGGCTTCGTCTCGCTCGTGTTGGTTGCGAGCACGGTGGCGGTGTCGTTCATTCCGCCGGACCGCACACTCGTAGGCGCAGGCGCCGGGGTCTCGATCGAGAAGAGCGCACGCTACGCGCAACCTGCCGGCAGCTTCAGCGTCTACTCGCCCCACGACTCGGCGCCCGCGGGTTCGAGCACGATCGACCTCTGGCAGGGCGCCGGCGACGTGTACATCCAGGTGCCCGACGGGACAGCCGTGCGCGTCGTCGCCGACCTCGGTTCGCGCAACCTCGAGCGTTCCCGCTATGTGAAGGCCACGAAGGCCAAGGCAAGCGACCCCGACAGCTGGGACTACGTGGATGTGCGCACGTCGCCCACGAGGACGGCGGCAGGCCGCTACGCCTACGACTTCACCGTCGGCTCAGGCGCACCGACCGCAACCGTACGGATCTGGCAGGGCGAGGGTCGAGTTCGCGTCGAACAACAGCAGCCGGAAGAGACAGGAGTGACCCAGTGAGCGCAGAGAACACGACGCCGCCGGAGCCCGAGGGCACGGCGGAGACGACCGAGGCACCGACAGTGCGGCTGGAGGAGCAGGAATCGCAGGGCCAGCCCGCCGCGCAGCTGGCGACCGAACCGCGCATACCCCGCCCGCGCATCCGCTGGGGTGCGATCGTGTGGGGGCTGATCGTCGCTACGGTCGCGGTGGCCACCCTGGCGATCACGCGAACAGCGGAGAGCCGGGAGGATTTCGCCCTCTGGCTGACCCAGCTCGGCCCGGCAGGACTGTGGCTGGTCGCGGTGCTCGCCGCTGGCGGCATTCTCCTGCTGCTGGGGCTGCTCGCCGCCATCCGTCGCGCTCAGGGGCCGCGCGAGCACGTTCAGCGCTGACGCTCAACCCGGCGCGGGGTCAGTTTCGCTGCGAACTCTGCCGCACGATCAGCTCCGGCTGAATGACGATGCTGCGCACGGGGAGCGCTTCCGCCGACTCGGCCTGGTCTCGCACCAGGTCGACGGCGCTGCGTCCGAAGACCTCGCGGGGCCTGCGCACGGTGGAGAGCGGTACGGCGGCGGATGACGCGAAGTCGATGTCGTCGTATCCCACGACCGCAATGTCCTGCGGGATGCGGAGGTCTGAGCCGGAGGAGATCGCCTGCATGATTCCGATGGCGAGCGAGTCGTTCGCAGCGAAGATGCCGTCTGGCCATTCCGCCCGCGGTCTGCCGAGAAACTGCTCCCCGGCGGCGAGGCCCGCTCGAACTGAACGCTCGACCGTCGGAATCACCTCGAGCCGCACACCGGGATGAGCTGCCGCTGCCGCTTGAGCACCGCGCAGGCGCTCGGCGATCTGGTGGATCTGCACCTCGCCGCCGATGAACGCTATCGAGCGGCAGCCCTGCTCGATGAGATGGCTGACCGCCCGTTCCGCGCCGAGGTAGTCGTCCACCGAGGTGGATGAGAACCGATCCGTGTTGCCATAGGCGTCGACCAGAACGGTGGGGATGCGGCGCGTGAACAGCAGGTCGAGTTCGCGCTCTCGGGTCATGCCCGAAGCGAGGATGACACCGTAGACCCGCTGCTGCGCGAACATCTCGATGTACTGACCCTCGCGCTCGGGGTTGCCATTGCTGCTCACGATGAAGAGAAAGAGACCATTCTGTGCGGCCCGGCGCTCCATGGCATCCGCGACGTCGCCGAAGAACGGGTTATTGAGTTCGAGGGCGACGAACGCGAGGGTCCTGCTTTCTCCCGCTCGAAGCTGTCGCGCTGCCTCGTTGCGCAAGTAGCCGAGGTCATTGATCGCCTTGCCGATGCGCTTCTTCGTCTCGGGTGCAACGCGCTGGGGCGTGTTCAGGTATTTGGAGACGGTGCCGATCGACACGTCGGCGCGCCGTGCCACATCCCGAATGCTGACCACCGCAACGCTCCCGTGAGTTGTGCGACGTGCGTGTGCTGGCAGTCGCTCTCTGACGATCATATCGATTACGCGCCGCCACACTTGGGAACAGAGGGCAAACTGGGGATCAGAATGTGGCCGAAGCTGTGATACGTTTCATCGCACCATGGCGCACGGTAAGCGGAGGCGCTCAACGAAGAGAGCAGCGACACAATGAATCGACCGGGCGCCCCTGCCTCACTCGGTCAGACCGTCACGCACACCGGTCGCCACCTCGATGCCCCCTACGGCCTGACGGCGGACGGTCGTCGGGCGGAGCGAGCAGCCGACGAGAGCTGCGTTCCGACAGTGCGATCGACACTGCCGCTGCTCGCTTGGAAGGTCACTCCAGCGTTCGGCTCGGCAGGCACATCCGGCTTCGAGGTGGAGGTGCACGACTCCTCCCAGAAGCTGGTGTGGAGTTCGGGCGCCGTGGTCTCACCCGCGGCCGAGGCAACCATTGACCGCGAGTTGCTGCCGCACTCCGTGTACGGCTGGCGAGTGCGCGTCGCGAATGGTGACGGGGACTGGTCGCCGTGGGCGGACTCGACCCTGGAGACGGGTCCGTTCGAATTCGCGGACTGGGGAGCGCGCTGGCTGTCGGTAGCCCACCTCTCCCAGGTCACGACGCCCTTTCGCGTCTCACGCCCCGTGGCCAGAGCACGGCTCTACCTCACCGGCCAGGGCCTCGTGCGCGCCTGGATCAACGAGACGGCCATCAATGCCGACCGCATGGATCCGACCAGAACCGACTTCGTGCGAGCCCTGTACAGGACGTACGACGTGACGGAGGCGTTGACCGCGGGAGACAACACCATCGCCTTCGCCGTCGGCCTCGGCGAGTGGGCGCGCACGTCCGAAGACCCGAGGCTGCTCGCCGAGCTGATGATCTGGCACGACGACGGATCACTCAGCCGCGTCTCGCCGGGCGAGAACTCCGCGGTCGCCGCCTCCGAAGTCGTGCTCGACGAGCCGTTCTATCTCGAGCGCCATGATGCGATGAAGGCAGCGCTCGCAGTCTCGCCATCCGGTCCCGTCGCGCTGAAGCCAGCGCCCGCACCCGCGACTCCCGCGACTCCCCCGACGGAGATCTCGGCGGATCCGACACCGCCGTTGCGCCACGTGACCTCGTTCGTCCCCGACGAGATCGGGCGGTCCCACGGCTCCCGGCTGTTCGACGTCGGAGTGAACATCGCCGGACGATCGAGACTCGTTCTGGATGGCGGCGTGCCGAAGGGAACGATCATTCGTGTGCTGCACGGTGAGCACATCGACAGCGAGGGCCACATCGACACGACGAATCTCACCATGCCCTACGACCACGGGCGCGAACGACAACTGGTCGAATTCGTGTCGCGGGGTGCCGCGGGCGAGGCACACGAAGCGTGGTTCGCATACTTCGGCTTCCGGTACGTGGAGGTTCGCGGGCTCCCCGACGACGCGCTCGTCACGGTCACTGCCCACTCGATGCACACCGATCTGGCCGCGGCCGGATCGGTGCTGACCGACAGCCCGACCATCGATCGCCTGCTGGCGACGGCGAGGCGGACGCTGCTGAACAACGTCCACGGGGTGCCGGAAGACTGCCCCACACGCGAGCAGGCGGCCTGGACCGGGGATACCGCCTCGGTGGCCGAGTACGAGCTGGCCGCCTTCGACAGCGCAACCTTCATCGACAAGTGGATCGCGGATCTCGAGTCGAGCCAGCAGCCCGACGGACAGTTGCCCGCTGTGGCTCCCGACCTTCATCCCGCCCGGATGCTGTCTGACCCGGTATGGGGATCCGCCCTGCATCGAATGCTGCTCGGCCACCTGCTGCACTATGGCGACACCAGACTCACTCGGCGAGCGTTGCCCGCGCTCAGGAGATGGGCAGACTTTCAACTCGGCTGTGCCGACGACGATGGCGTCATCTCTCGCTCCCCGATCAGCTACGGTCACGACTGGCTGGCGCTCGAGCAGACCCCACCGCCGATCCACCACACCGGGGCCGTCATCGATTGCCTGCTCGCGCTCGCCGATCTCGAAGCGGCGATGGGCGATCCGGATGCGGCCGCCACGCGTCGCGCGTCGGCCGACGGTCTGCGCGCCAGCGCCCGTCACGCGTTCTTCGACCCGGACACCGCGACATTCGGCAACGGTTCGCAAGGCTCGTACGCCGTTGCCATCGAGGCGGGCATCCTGACCGGCGACGAAGCGACTGCCGCAGGCGAGCGCCTCGTCGAGTTGATCCGCTCTCGCGGAAACCGCGTGTCGAGTGGCTTCGCGACGACTCGCAGCGTGGTCAGGGCGCTCACCACTCTGGGGCTCTCTCAAGTGGTCTTCGACGTTCTCGAGCAGCCGCTCGAACCCGGTGTCGGCGCAATGCTGACCTCTGGCCCCGGCACGTTCTGGGAGTGCTGGTGGATCGACCCGACCAACACGGGTACGGGATCGCTCAACCACGTGGGCCTCGGTGGGCCGTTCGCCGCCTGGGTCTGGGAGGGCCTCGCCGGCCTTCGGCCGACAGCACCGGGATACGCACGGTTCCGCCTCGCGCCTCAGTTCGTCGACGGTGTGAACCACCTCGAGCTTCGCACCGAGACCGTGCGCGGCGACGTGGCGATCGCCTACTCACGCGAGGAATCGAGCGTGCGGGTCGACGTGACAGTGCCGCCGGGAAGCGAGTGCACGCTGGTGCTGCCGGGCCAGGAGGACATGCTCCTCCCACCGGGCGCGCACGCGTTCGACATCGACGCGCGAGAACCGAGGTCGTGGATGCCGCCTCCGGAGGCAACGCCGTGGTCTCCGCCGTCGATTGCAGCGGTGCCCGTCGACGTGGTCGGCTCGCGTACCCTCCTCATCGACTCGGAGGTACTTCCCGGCCGCGCCGATCCCTCACTCGAAACGCTGCCGATGCTCCTCTGCATGCCCGTTCCGCACGAACAGTTGGACCACGCCGTGCTCAAGGTGGTCGGCACCAGCGAGCGTCCCGGTGAGGGCGCCCCCACGGTGCTGATCGTTCCCCGCCGACCCGTGCCCGTCGACGACGTGATGTTCTTCTACGCACTCATCGACCAGTGCATCGAGGGGCCTGAACGGGTCGCCAGGCCCTTCCTTCGGCTGCACCTGAGCAACGGACAGACCCGAGAGAGTTCGGCAATCGCGTGGCCCGCGGGATGGAATCGGGTCGCGGTCGACACCTCCACCCTGGAACGCGGCATGTCCGTCATGACGATCGAGGCCGGTCTCGAGTATGTGAACGAATCCGGAATGGACTCTCTCGCCGTGTACCCGCGCGGACGAGGCATGCAGACCGCCTTCCACCTCGGCGAGGTTGGCTTCAGCGGGAGTGCGCGCAGATGGTGAAACTGAGAGAAAATGTATCGATTCATTCATACTTTCGCTTGACAGGGCCGATAAACATGCGCCACCATGGTGAAACGTTTTATTCCTGCTCGAACTCGATGGTGAGGTGAGGTGCGATGGTAATGCTCGACCAGACCTCCGCCATGACGCTCGCGGCCACCGAGGCCGAGGAATCGGCTCGCCCTCCGCGCAGGCGCGTCGTGCGGTGGTGGATCTATCTGGCGCTTCTGCCACTGGCCGCCATCGTCGGGCTCTTCTCGTACTATCCGGCTCTCTCGGCGATCTTCTGGTCGTTCTTTCACTGGAATCCCGCTTCGCAATCGATACCCGTCGGACTCGGCAACTACGCCACCATGGCGGGCGACCAGATCTGGTGGACGTCGTTCAGGAACCTGGGCTACATCTTCGTGTTCTCGGTCGTTTCGTGGGCGATCCCACTCCTCGCCGCCGAACTGCTGATCTCCCTCAGAAGCGCACGCTGGCAGTTCGTCATGCGTACGCTCCTCATCATCCCGATGGCATTCCCGGCCGTGGTCACCGCCCTGGTCTGGGGCTTCTTCTATAGCCCGAACGACGGTGTCATCAACCAGACACTCAAGGCTCTGGGACTCCAGGCGCTTGCACAGAACTGGACGGGGCAGGGCAGTACCGCGCTGCTCTCGCTACTCTTCGTCGGCTTCCCTTTCATTGCGGGCCTGCCATTCCTGATCTTCTATTCGAGCCTGCAGAACATTCCCACCGAGGTGCTCGAGGCGGCTCAGCTCGATGGTGTCGGCCGCTTCGCGCGGTTCTGGCAGATCGACCTTCCGCTCATGGCCAGCCAGGTTCGCATTCTCGTGTTCCTCGTGATCGTGGGGACTCTCCAGTACGGCCTCGTCGCGCAGGTCCTTACCGCGGGCGGTCCGAACAACGCGACCATGGTCCCCATCCTCAGGATGATCGACGTGGCCTTCCAGGGCGGCGACTGGGGTTACTCGGCCGCGCTGTCGACAACCCTGTTCTTCATCACGCTGGCCTTCGGTGCCGTGGTAGTGCTCGTGCGAAAGGCCGACGACGGCACCGCAGACGGAGGTGCGATGTGAGCACGACCAGAACACGCGAATCGCGGCAGCTCAGCTTGAAAGCGGTGCTGATCATCCTGGCGGTCGTCTCTCTCGCCCCGTACCTGTTCATGCTCGTCACGTCGCTCAAGACCAACCAGCAGTTCGCCGACAGCTTCTGGCAGATCTCCCTGCCACTGCACTTCGAGAATTACGCGACCGCGTGGAATCAGATCGCGCCATACCTGGTCAACACCGTCATCGTTGCGACGCTGTCCATAGTGCTCATCCTCGCCATCGCCTCGGTCTCGGGATTTGTGCTGGCGCGGTATCGGTTCGCGGGCAAGCACTTCATCTACGGGGCGGTGCTCGTGCTCATGATGGTGCCGAGCCTCGCCAAGCTCATTCCGCTCTTCATCCTGATGAAGGACCTGGGCCTGCTCAATACCTACGTCGTCCTGGTCATTCCCTACACCGCGGGCGGGCTCGTTCTCGGAACGATCCTGATCCGAAACTTCGTCGAAGGCATACCGCAGTCACTCTTCGATGCTGCGCGAATCGATGGTGCGAGTGGCGCGCGGATGTACCGATCGCTCATGCTTCCGCTCTCGCTGCCCGTGCTCGGCACGATCGCACTGCTCATCATCTCCGAGGTCTGGAACGACTACTTCTGGCCACTGCTCGCCATTTCCAACAACGACCTTCGCACGGTGTCGGTCGGCCTTCAGTTCTTTCAAGGCCAGAACTTCACTGACTACGGGCCACTCATGGCCGGCTATCTCCTTGCCAGCCTGCCGCTCGTTGTACTCTTCACCTTCCTGTCAAAATACTTCCTCGCCGGAGTCCAGGGGGGTCTGCCCGGCGCACACTAGAGCCTCGCTCGAAGTCGAGCAACGGATGGCCCCTTCTGGGCCGTGAATGAAACGATATACCGCAGTTCCTGAATCGCACCAAGAAATGAGGAAGCATGCTAATACCAACGAAGCTGTTGCGAGCGAAGCGAATTCGGCTGGCAGCGGCCGCGACGATCGCCGTGCTGGGCGTCACCGGCGCACTCGCGGGCTGCTCGTCAACGCCGAGCAAGACGGACCACGTGACCATCACCCTCTCCGGCCCGAACCAGTTCACGAGCGACACGAAGACCTTCGGTGCCGCCTGGGACAAGCTGGTCGCCCACTTCGAGAAGGACAACCCGAACATCACGCTGAAGACCAACGTGCTGCCGCTCGCCTCGTGGTCGCAGACCTCCGCCGCGCAGCTGACTGCCGGCACGGCGCCGGAACTGATCTTCAACCAGACCACTCACACGCCAGACCAGGTCGTGTCGCTCGATAGCGCTCTCAAGAAGAAGAACCCGTTCTCCTCCACCGGAAAATCCTGGATGGACGACTTCATCCCGCAGTACTTCAAGGATTCCGACAAGCTGATGAACGCGGCTGGCCACTACGAAGCGATCCCCTTCAACCTCGTTTCGGTCGGCATCTACTACAACAAGAGCATCCTCGCGAAGGCGAAGGTGGATGTCTCGGATCTCAAGACGTTCGATGGCTTCACCAAGGCGTGCACCGCAATCAAGGACGCAGGCTTTGCACCACTCGCGACCGACAGCGGCAACCTCCCCGTCGGCTGGGCAGTCGTCGCGCTCAACTCGATGCTGCTGAACTCCGAGGCGAACACGATCAATCAGTTCGCCGCAGACGGCAGCGCGGGCAAGGCCGCGGTGGTGACCAAGAAGAGCATCGCGCATGGATACCTCACGGGCGAACTTGATCTCACGACTGATCAGGGCTCCGCGGAGGTGCTGAAGCTACTGAAGAAGTTCTACGACGACTGCGCGACTCCGAACTGGTCGGGCATCAAGTCGCAGGGAGCCTTCACCGGTGGAACCGACTTCCCCGGCGGTAAGGCTGCGATGGCGTGGGGCACGAACTTCGCCACCACCGGTCTCACGGACGCGGGCTTCAAGTACGGCACTGTGCCGTTCCCGACCCTGTCGAAGAGCGACTCGCGCCTCGCATCCGGCAAGCCTGCGCAGTTCGGCGTGACGGCCGGTGGAACCGCCTACATGATCCCCGCGTACATCAAGGGTGCCCAGCGGGCCGCCGCCATCACGTTCCTGCAGTACGTGTCGAGCCCCAAGGTGCAGTCGTGGCTCGACGAGACCGGCGGCATCCCTGCCGTGACCGGCCTGACGGCCCCTCCCGGGCTTGAAGCGATGAACACGGGTGCCTGGGCCACCGTTCCGCCTCTCGGCCAGAGCTCGTTCTTCCAAGTGCCTGCAGCGATCGCCGCGAATAACAAGTACGAGGGCTACCTCCTCGGCTCCGTTTCGCTGCACGACGCTCTGGCGACGCTGAACACACAGGGCATTGCCTGGTCCAAGGAGCAGGCCGTACAAGGCAAGTGGACCGAGGACTGGGCCACGAAGTAGGACGTTCGGGATAGCGTTCTGCAATCCGGGGCGGGTCATCGACAACGACGACCCGCCCCTTTGCAACACCAGCTTCAATGAGGAAGAGGATTGCTATGAAGAGAAGGATGCTCGGCGCACTGACCGCGGCCACGCTTGCCGCCGTGGCGCTGACGGGAATCAGCTCGCCCGCGTGGGCGACGAACACGACGTTCTATGTGAACAATCAGGTCGGCTCCAACTGCAGCGACGCGGGACCAGCATCGCTCGCACAGCCCTGGTGCACCTTCGGTCCCATCAATTCACACGGCGCATTCGGCCCCGGGGACAGGATCCTCCTCGCGAAAGGTGCCACCTGGAACGAACAGATGAGCCTTTCGGGCACCGGCACCTCCACCAACGGGATCTCGGTCTCCGCATACGGCAGCGGCGCCAACCCGAAGATCAGTCGAAACGGTTCGGTGGACGACCGAGGCATCAAGCTCGTCAACGGCGACTACTGGAGCTTCAGTCAGCTCGAGATCGCCCACGCCGCGTCCGGCATCCTCGCCTTTTACGACACCACCGGGCACCACGGCCTGAGCTTCACCGATATCTACGTGCACGACATCAACGGCCTCATCTACTACAAGGCCAACAACACCGGCGGGCAGGTGCCGAGCGCCATCGCCGACAACGTCCGCAATTCCTCAGGCATCCAGATCACCGGTAAGCACACGACGTTCTCGTCCTCCGATTACTTCATCAGCGGTGTGCGGATGGACACGATCAGCGGCGAGCACAATCTCAACACCGTCGGCATCGACATGCTGGGACCGGGTGAGCAGGTCACGTCCAACGTGGGCAGCAGCGGTGGCGCCGGAGCCAACATGGTGCAAGACGTCGTGATCAATCACCTGGCCAGCCATGACGACGATTGGCAGTGCGATGAGGCGCTGCGACTCTTCACCGTCAAGCACGCCGTCATCATGAACTCGGAGCTGAACAATGAGGCACCGTGCTGGAACGCCGGAGGCACGACGACCGTGATCCTCGGACATCTGGAAGACGTGTCGATCGTGAACTCGATGTTCACGAATGTCATGCACACCGGTTCGAACGACGAAAACGCGCTCGACTTCGAGATCTTCAACAACAACGTCAGGGCTCGCAACTCGCTCTTCGCGAACACCGCCGGTTCAGCCATGTCGTTCCTGCGACTCGGAGGCCGCCCGGGAGACTACTCGACGAACAACGAGTCGTCGTCCAATGTGATGATCAACAACGGAGTCGCCCAGGGCTTCGGCCCCGTGCTGGTGCTCAACATGGTCGGCACCGCCTCTCCCATCACGGGCACGATCAAAGACAACATCAACGTCAACACCAACTTCCTCTACGACCAAGGCAGTGGCTTCGCCGGCTTCTCGACGACAAACAACCAGACGCTGTCGAACGGCTCGGGAAAGGTCTCCTTCTCCGCAGCCGATTTCAGCGGCACGCAGGGCCGGAATGGATGGTCGTACCAGTCCTTTGACGGCTCGGCATACTCTGACCTCGTCTACAACCAGTCGAGCGAGAAGTGGACACCGTCCGGCCAGTCCGTACCGGAGATCACCCAGTTCGACCAGCATCCCGGCACCTCGAGCTCGAACTGGGTCGCACGGGCATGGACGGCGCCGACCGCCGGCACCGTGAGCGTGCGGGGTCGCATCCTCAAGTCGGACAACACGGGGCTCGGAAACGGAATCCTCGCGCGGATCACGAAGAATGGCAGCCAGATCTGGCCCGCGAGCGGCACTCAGGTGATCGAGGCGGGGGACGAATACACCGGGGTTGCCCAGGTGCTCGACGGCGTGGTGGTGAACGCCGGGGACGTCATCCGTTTCGAGACGAACGAGAACGGGCAATCGTCCTACGACAAAGCGAGCTGGACGCCGAGCATCACGTACACATCCACCTCGAGCGAGGCATACAACTGGGGCTTCAACGGCGGACACGAAGCCGGCTGGCACGTCTACGGCGCGACCTCCAGCACCGCTCCGGGCGCGGACCTCGGCGCGCTCAACCTCACGTCGACAAGCACCGATCCCAGGATCGAGTCATCGAATCAACTGCACCTCAGCGCCGCTGCAGCGTCCACAGTGACGGTGCGAATGAGCAATGACACGAGCAGCACCGCGGGGAAGATCTACTTCGCCACGGCCGCCTCGCCGGGGGCGAGCGAGTCGAAGTCCGTGCCGTTCGCGGTGACGCCACACAGTGGATACACGACCTACTCCGTCGACATGTCCTCCAATCCACTCTGGACGGGTGAGGTGAACTGGCTGCGGGTCGATCCGATCGACACCGTTGGTGCGACCAACATCGACGCTGTCGTGGTGTCGGGCAGTGGTGCGCTCTACGTCAACAGGCTGCTCGACGGAGGCTTCGAAGATCCGTCGGCAAACTTCTACACCTACCGTCCCGCCGGTGTGTGGCAGTATCTCGGCGCAACCGGGGTGCAGCGCAACCACAGCGCATTCAGCGGGGCGCAGGGAGCGGCCGAAGGGCAGCAGACGGCGTTCATCCAGGGAACGGATGCGGTGAAGCAGACGCTGAATCTCTCGGCTGGATCCCACACCGTGACGTTCTCGCTCGCTCAGCGCACCAACAACGGCGGGGCCCAGGCGCTCGACTTTTACGTCGACGGCACCAAGATCAACAGCTCGGCGTTCACTCCGGCCTCCGGCGGCGCGTTCCAGAGCTTCACCTCACCAAGCTTCACGACGACCGCCGGATCACACACAATCGAGTTCAGGGGGAGGAACCTTGGAGACAACACGGCGTTCATCGACAAGGTCGTGATCGAATGAGCGGTCGAGGCGGGGCATTCCAGGCCCCCTCGGCAACGTGAAGCGAATCGAGAGGCACGGTCAGTGACGGCGCGATGGATCTGGAGGAGCGAGGGCGATCCCTCGCCGACGAACGCGTTCACGTGGTTCCGCGCCGTTGTCACTCTCGACGAGTTGCCTCGGGATGCGTCACTCCGTTTCGCGGCGGACAGCACGGCCCAGCTCTGGCTGAACGGTCATCCGCTGCGACGCAAGGTCACCCGCTTCCATGAGCCCCAGGTGCGGGCGGAGGTCGTTGACCCGGCTCCGTGGCTTCGACTCGGGCCGAACATCCTGACAGTGCTGCACCACAACTGGGGCGACATCACGACGTTCCAGCGAACGCAGAACGTGCATGCCGGAGTCTTTCTCGACGGCGCCTGGGTGGCCACTGGCGAGAGTTGGGTATGGAGGGCGGCTGCAGAATTCGAGAGCCATGATCAGCAGTTCCTGGGCGTCGCGGAGGCCGCGCCACGGGTTCGTTTTCCCGTGAGATGGAACGCGAGGGTGGCACGCGATCTGCGAGGCGATGTCGACCCGGGCGTGGAGAGAAGCTGGTCCGCCGCCGCTGTGGTGGACGAAGGACCGTGGCCCGCCATGCCCGAGGACGTCGAGACGCCGGCGCAACGGGAGAGCGAGCAGCGGCCGCTTTCGATCGTCGCCGCGGGATCGTCGATCCGGCCGGGCACCGCCTCGGCAAGGACGTCGGTGCTGACCGCTTCCCGCGTCCTTCCTGATCGCGCGCTCGGCGAGGACGCGCGCAAGTTGATCGACGGCCAGTGCATGACAATCGGTGGCCGCGCCGGCGAGACCCGCTATCTCACCGTCGATTTCGGACGACCCGTGCACGGCTTCCCCTATCTCGAGGTCTCGGCCGACATCGAATCGCACATCGATATCGGCTACGGGGAACTCGCGATCTCCCCCTACGACGGCCGCGTCCTGATCGGCGAGGATGGCTGGATCGACGTCGACGCTGTCGTCGCCACGGGCTATAGCGACCGCCTCCTCGCCGCGACGGAGCGCAGACGGTACGAGCTGCCCGACGAACGCACCGCGCGATGGTTGACGGTGCACGTAACCTTTCCCGCTTCGGGGTCCATCACCATCCACGATCTGGGCATCGTGAAGTCGCAATACCCGATCGAGCCGCGCGGGTCGTTCCGTTCGGGCGACGAGCGGCTCGATCAGATCGTCAGACTGGCGCTGATCCACGCCGAGGTCACGATGTCGGATGCCTACGTCGACACCCCCGGCAGGGAAGACGGGCAGTGGATCGAGGATGCCCGGCCGCGAGCACAGCTCTCTGAACGGTGGTTCGGCGATACGCGACTGAGGCGACTGGCGATCAGGACCCTGGCCGAGGGACAGGGTTCAGACGGGCAACTGCATCCCTTCTTCCCCAGCAACTTTCCCGCTTATCCGGCGCCGTGGGACTGGTCGGTGCAGTGGATTGCGATGCTCTACGACGACTTCGTCTGGCATCACGACCTCGACTTCGTGGCGCGGCACTGGTCGACGGTCGAGCGCCTCTGGACCAGGCTCCTCGAGGATGTCGGCGACGACGGCATCTGGCGGTCGAGTTCGGTACTGGGCGACATCCGCAATTCGGCGCAGCCGCCCGCGGGCGGGTCGAGCGGCCTCATCACCCCGTGGATCATCGAGCGGCTGCGCTGGAGTTCGCGCATGGCCGAGGCGGTGCAGGATGCGGCACACGCGCAGTCTTGGAGCGCGATCGCCGACCGCATGGCCGAGAGCTTTCGGCGGTTTCACGTGGTGCGCTCCCACGAGGGGGTGAGTGCCATCGTCGCCGACGTCTTCGACCCCTCGAGCGGTCGGCACCACGGCTACGGTCAGGCGGGCCAGGCGGCACCGCTGCTCGACGGGTCGATCGACGGTGAGGACGCGCGACAGCTCATCGACTTCGCCTTCCCTGCTCCGGTGGCCTCGCCGCCGAGCGGCGTAGCCCGCTGGAACAATCCGAGCGCCGTGTACCGCGTCCTGACCGCCCTGAGTGCCCATGGCTTCGAGGATCGAGCCCTCGCGCACCTGCTCGAGCGGTACGCACCCTACCTGCCCGGACATCCGCGCAACCCCGTTGCCGTGACCCTGCAGGGGCCGTATGGTGGACCGCTGCCGGAATACTGGGTGTCTCGCGCCGACCGCGAGCTCGCACCCGGCGAGCCCAATACCGCCCAACCGGTCGACGCGACGGGCTCCCACGGTTGGGGCGCGGTGCCGCTGCTCTGGTTGCACGAGAGCCTGCTCGGCGTCACCTTCACCGGAATGGGCAGCGACGCGGTCAGGATCGCGCCGGTCTCTGCGGGGCTCCCCTACGTCCAGGGTTCGACCGTGACCCCGCTCGGCACCGTCACGGTCTTCTTCGATCCCGGCGGTGGCACGCTGTCGGTCGAGATCCCCACGAACTGCACGGCCACGCTGATCTTTCCCTCCGAGCTCCGTGACCGCGTGCTTCGCGACGCCGATCATCCGGAGTCGATCTTCTCGGGCAGCGAGCACGTGGTGCTGCACGGAGCCGGCCGCTACAGCTTTGCCTCTCCTTCGACCCCTGAAAGGGAACGATGAACGCCCCAGACAATCCCCTTGCCGCCACCATCCGCAGCCTTGAGGACGGCACCTCGGCGCCGGACCCGAGGACTGACATCGACACGGCATCGCTCGTCGCGCGATACCCGCGGCTCGGCAGCGTCACCGCACGCGACCTCACCGTCCCGGCACGCCACGGTGACATCCCGGCTCGCCTCTATTCCCCGCAGGGGAGACCGAACGGCGTACTCGTCTGGGCGCACGGCGGGGCCTTCATCGGAGGCACTCTCGACGGTCCGGAAGCCCACTGGGTGGGGCTCTCCGTCGCGTCCGCGGGCTTCACGGTGCTGTCGGTGGAGTACACCAAAGCGCTCTTCGGCGTGCGCTTCCCCATCCCGTCGCTCGATCTCCTCGATGCATGGAACTGGGCAGTGGACAGCCTCGGCGTGAGTGTGGACGCGATGCATCTCGGCGGCGCAAGCGCCGGCGGCAACCTCGCCGCCGGAGTCGGCGTGCGCTTGCGCGATGGGCAGGGGAGGCTGCCCGCCTCACTCGTGCTGGTGTATCCGCAACTGCACGCCGAGACCCCGGCCGGGTCGCGCGCTGCCCGCGCAGCGGCCGAGACCGTGCCGGCGGAGCATCGCTTCCCGCAGAGCATGGTGACGGCGATCGCGACGAACTATCTGGGGTCTGACCACGGAACAGACGACCCCTACGCCTACGCAGGCAACGCCGATCTCGCGGGGATGCCTCCGCTTCTCGTGCTCAATTCCGAGCGCGACGAACACCGCTACTCGGGCGAGGAGTTCGCCCGGCAGGCGATCGAGGCAGGCGTGACCGTGCAGTGCTGCTTCGAGCCGGGCAGCATGCACGGGCATCTCGACCGACCACACGAACCTGAAGCTCAGCGCAGCATCGCGCGCATCGCGCACTGGCTGGGCGGCTTTCCGCTGCCCGCGTCGCTCTAGGAGAGGGCCCGTGTTGGCACCCGGTCCTTTGGCCGACCTTGTCGTGATCGATCTCAGCCGAGCGCTGGCCGGACCTCACGCCGCCATGATGCTGGGCGACCTGGGCGCGCGGGTGATCAAGGTCGAGGCGGAGGGCACCGGCGACGACACACGCGGATGGGGTCCCCCCTTCGTCGGGCCGGCAGACGACCCGCAGGCGACCTATTTCCTCTCCTGCAATCGCAACAAGGAATCCATCGCCCTCGACCTGAAGTCGGCGGAGGGCCAACGCACCCTCGAACGGCTGATCGCTCACGCCGATGTTCTGGTCGAGAATTTTCGGACCGGGGTCATGTCGCGGCTCGGCTTCTCGACCGCACGCCTGAACGAGCTCAACCCGCGACTGGTCGTCTTGTCGATCACCGGATTCGGACACGACGGACCTGAAGGAGGTCGCCCCGGGTACGACCAGATAGCGCAGGGCGAGTCCGGGCTGATGTCGATGACCGGCTCCGGGCCCGAAGACCCGCAACGGGTCGGCGTTCCCATCGGCGACCTGCTCTCGGGCATCTACGGCGCGTATGGCGTGCTCGCGGCCCTGCGGCGTCGCGACTCGACCGGGCGTGGGGAGGTCGTGCGGACCTCGCTGCTCGCAGCCCTCGTGGGAGTGCACGCCTTCCAGGGCACCCGGACCACCGTCGCCGGCGAGGTGCCTCGTGCGCAGGGCAATCACCATCCGTCGATCGCGCCGTACGGCCTCTTCGCCTGCCTCGATGGCTCCGTGCAGATCAGCGTGGGCAGCGAGGCCCTGTGGCGACGGTTCTGCGACGCCTTCGGTCTCGACGCGCAGGCACCCGGTCTTGAGACCAACGCCGATCGTGTCGCCCATCGGGACGACCTCATCCGGCTCATCGAGAGCGCGTTCTCGACCGTTCCGTCGGAGCGGCTGCTGCACCTGCTCGAGACCGCGGGCATCCCCGCCGGACGCGTGCGCACGCTCGACGAGGTCTACGCCTGGGATCAGGTGGCATCCCAGGGCCTCCTCGTGGAGGTCGACCACGCCGTGCTCGGCCGCATCACACTGCCGGGACCGCCGTTGCGGTTCTTCCACGACACCGGCGACGGCGAGGTGGAGACCACCCGCCGCACGCACGGTTCGCCTCCGGTGCTGAACCAGCACGAAGCATCCGTGCTGGCATGGCTCGATGCGACCGAAGGTTGACCCGGCGCCCGCTACCCGTTGTTGCTGAACGCGGCGTCGAAGGAGTTCTCGGGCAGCTTCCAGAGCAGCGAGCGCACGAAGGCGAGGGCCTCGGGAGCGCCGTGCAGGCGATCCATGCCGGCGTCTTCCCACTCGACCGAGATCGGACCGGTGTAGCCGATCGACTCGAGCGCACGGAAGGCGTCTTCCCACGGCACGTCGCCGTGGCCGGTCGAGACGAAGTCCCAGCCGCGGCGCGGGTCGCCCCAGGGCAGGTGCGAGCCGAGCACGCCCGCGCGACCCTGCTTCGGCCGCAGCCGGGTGTCTTTGCAGTCGACGTGGTAGATGCGGTCGGCGAAGTCGACGATGAATCCGACGGGGTCGATGTTCTGCCACATCATGTGGCTCGGATCCCAGTTGAAGCCGAACGCCTCGCGGTGGTCGATCGCCTCCAGGGTGCGCACGCTCGTCCAGTAGTCGTAGGCGATCTCGCTCGGGTGCACCTCGTGCGCG
>DATNBR010000017.1:0-26241 GCA_035571875.1 Lacisediminihabitans sp.
GTGGTGTCGCAGCCGGTGAGGCAACACACAGAAGTGCCGACAATGAGAGCAGCGCGAATGACTTTGCTTCTGGCCGCTACCAATCGCATGCGAGATACCCTCCAACCGGACCAGCTTGTCTTTCAAGCGGATTCATGCATCCGCCTCCACCGCTCCGATTGTTCCCGGTAACGATTGAGCCGAAAAGACCATCAAGCCAAAGCCCAACGAATACCAGCGGGCCCAACAAGGCCCACTGGGTCGAATGGGTCGTCTCGTGCTGCATGAATCGCTTGTTCGCCAGTGCATCGCTGGCGACTTGGTTTGTGAATACGACGTTCCCGACCGTTAACCCTCCGTGGACAAAGCCCATAGTGCCACAAACGAAGATACCTCCTGCCGCGGATTCGCAGTCGCCCCACTGCTGCCCAAACCCCAACGCATTCGCTGTCAATGGCAAGTTTAGCGACGCCCGTGCATCAATCGCCTTCTGGCGAACGATCATCCGCTTATACATGGTGATCTGTTTCGCTTGCCCGAAAATACCGTAGTTGGTAAAGATCGTGTCGTGAACCGGCCCGAGAGACTTGCCGGTGAGGTCGTATTCATTGATCGGATCCGCAGGATAGTCGTAACTGTTGGATACGCCACCCTCGACCGGGTCAACCTCCAAGAACCTCGCCAGGGCTGGCACATATAGGCGCGCACCCATCTCGATCGTTGCTATCGACCCCTGATGCTCGTACTGCTTGCCAGCCAAGCCCACCCATCCAAGATCTGAGTCGCCTGGCAACGAGTCTGCGACTGAATCATTCGCCGCACTTGTCCCGATGTTACCTGTGGCCGGATCGATTGGTTGTCCGAACGGGTCGTAAGAGCGTTGCGGTCCCGTAATCCCCGCGTCATCGCTTGTGATCATGACATCGCCGTGCAGGTTGGGATACGTCCAGCTACCGTCACCAGTGGCGGTTATGGTAACTGTTGCGCCACCGGGAAGCGACGTCGCGCGGGACAGCAGGTCGTTGGTGTCGTCGAGGACCCCGTACTGTCCATTCGGCCCATAGGTGTAACGAACGGTCTCGTCCGCTCCGACGGGCGGGTGAAGTGTGCGCTGCACAACCCTCCCTGTTGCGTCCCGCAGGTAGTCCAGCACTGTGCCGTCCGTAAGCGTCGTCTTCGTGTGACGATCAGTGACGTCGTACGACAGCGTCTGATCTGCCAGGGTGGTCGTGTTCCCGTGCGCGTCATATGCCAGCGTCGCGGTCGATCCTTCGCTGGAGAGATTTGTCCCCGCAACTGGGCTAAGAGCCGTCGTCGCGTTGCCGACGGTGGTCGCGGTCAGGCGGTCCGCGTTGTCGTAACAGTAGGCGACCGTCGTCCCCCCCCAGTCCGAGAACCCAGTGCGATTACCGTTCTGCCCCGCCGCCGCCGAGGCACCGCAGCCACCGGAGTTGCCGAAGTCGTATCTCAAAAGGTGCCCAGGTATCGACGCCTGCGATAGCCGTCCGGCAGCGTCATAGTCGTAAAGCGACTGCGCCGAATCGCCGGACTTGGTCGATGTGAAATCGGCTAGCACGCGGCCCGATTGTGTGCGCACTAAGTCATTTCTGATGTCGAGCTGTTCTGCGGGGAACACCCACACCATTGAATCGATTGAGCCCGTCAAATCTCTGAAGACACCGCCATGAGCGCCGCTCGTCATCGGGTTAGCGACCGGGTGATATGCCACGGTCGTAAACAGCCCGTCTTGATAGTAGGCGTAGGCGATGACAGTACCGTTGTCCTTCACCACTTCGACTTGACCGTCGAGTGTGTATTCGAATGATTCGACGTTATCTGCGCCGTGGGGTGTCGTCGTGGACACCGATACCACGCGACTGGTTTGTGCCTCGTAAGTCGGGCGGGTGACCGTGCCCCACACATCCGTGTACTTGACCGTGCGACCGAGGAGGTCCGACACAGTCGTGATGGTACCGGCTGGATCCGAGACGGAAGTGGTTAAGGGGTCGTCGCCGACCGCATAGCTACTGGTCGTCGTGCGAGCCGCCGTACCCCCGTAGGCGGGGAGCACGGTGCTCGTGGCACGACCGCGCGCATCGAAGCTCGTGCACGACCAGTCAACATCGCCACTTCGTTTCATGCCAACGGTGCGACCGAGGATGTCGTACACGTACCACGTCGTGATCGCTGAACCAACGGCAGGTGTCGGCCCCGTGGTCGACCTCAAGAAACCCGATTGCGGCGTTGATGCAGGCAGGCCACAGATCTCGGACCCCAGCTGCTCCTGGTCGCCGTAGTAGCTCAAGGTGGAACCCGCCGTGGATACGGACGCTCCCGACGCGACCTGGGCAGGCAGCAACTTGCTGGTACGCCGCAGGTACCCGGTACCCGGAGCTTCGAACGTCGTCTGGGTAGTCAGGTTTAACCCGCCTGGGTCGACTGTGGACGATGTCGCCAATCCCAGCCAAGGGTAGGTATAGCTCGTGGAGGTCGTGACTGCTGGCACCTGGGGGGCGGAAAGACTGTCGTACGATGCCGGAGCGGAATCGTCGGTCGTCGAGTTTGTCTTGAGACCGTAGTCCGGCGAGAGAACGCCACCGGGGATGACCGCATCCACCCCAGCACCCGGAGCGCCAACGGGCGGGATCCAGTGCAGTTCGAGCTTCGCCGAGCCGGAGACGTCAGCATACTGAACCCGAATTCGAGACTGCTGCCCGGCGGTCACGGTGACGCTACCGGGAGAAGAGAATCGCTCGCCGGACGCCAGCGTTTCGTTGAGCATCTGCACATCGTCGATCCACACCGCCGAAACGTCATCCGCGAACGTGCGGATCGTGTACGTGCCAGCTACCGGAAAGGTGATCAGACCGGTCAGTCTGAGCGACCACCCATCGACGGGGAGGCCGGGTGTTGGCGCCGTCGAACCCCAACTCTTGTTCACCGATCCGTCCACCGCACCGACACCGAGGTCGAACACCTTCGGGCCGCCAGCCAGGTTCTGGTTGGTGAAATATTGTGCGTTCAATCCCTTCAGACCGGCGTCATACGACGTCGACGTGTGCGCCGGGACGATCGGGCAGGAAGCAAGCGGGAGACGTGTCGCTGGATCGAAGCACGCTACCGGCGCCGGGCCATAACTATCGGTGGGTCGATCTTGCTGGTTGTAGATCGTTGTCGCCTTATGGCCCCACGCATCGGTGGTTGACAACGCCATGTCCTTGCCGTTCCACTCCTTAGAGGAGGTCAGCCCCGCCGCCGAGGTGGCAGTCAGCTGACGGAATCCGGTGTCGTAGGTGACCGTGCCAGCGTGCCCGTTCGAAGGGGCCGCGGCCGGCACCGCCATTCCCGCAACATCCACGTAGCTGGTACCCACACCGCCCGTAACCGGAGCGTATGTGTAGGTCTTTTTCGGGCGCAGACTGCTGGTGGCACCATCTGGAGCCGGCAAGGTGACCGTTGCGGCTTTGCCGTCTGTGTCATAGGTGACTTCCGTATTCACCGGCGCTGTGCCCGCGTTCACCGCTGGATTCGCGACGAGCCAATCGTTAGTGAGGGAATCACGCAACTGCGAGACGCGACCATTGCTGTCGTACCCAAAGCTACTGAGCTCAGCCCCAGGGTCCTTGATCTCGGCCAACTGACCCGCGCTGTTGTAGAACAGCTGCGTAGTGTCCTGAGAGCCGACGACATGACCGGGATAAATGATGCGGCACAGCATTCCGGCCGGCGGTGCGATGAAGCCTGCGTCGACCGGGCACGCGGTGCCTGACATGTCCGTGTCGCCGAGGCCGAGGCCTATGCTCGCAGCGCTGTCACCCTGGTATACGAAACGCACCTCGCGGTCATACGTAGCGGGGCCGGAAGCTGTGTTGAGCGACAACGGATCGGAGATGCGATCGATTTGCCCCGTGCCGGGCCTATAAGTACTGATAGGGGTCGCGGGCTTCAGCGAGTCTGCAGGGCTCGTCACGGACTGCACTTTGCCCTGTGCGTTGAATGAGTACACGGTGCCGCCGTCATCAGTAAGGGTCACCAGACCCGCAGCGTCGAGCGAGAGTACGCCGTATTCGCCGAGTGGTGGGGTGTAACCGCCTTTGGAGGCCTTCGTGTAGGTGTGTACTGAGCCGGTGGCATCCGTTAGTGCAACCGATGATTCAGACACTTGCGCAGAAGCGTAGGCACCGCCACTGCCATTGATCGGTGCGGATGCCGACCAGCCGTTAGGCAAAATGCTCACCTGTGTGGTGAACCAGTCCGAAGGCACAATGAACTGGTTGCCCGAGGGGTCCTTCACCCACAACTGAGCGCTCGCTGTGGTCGTCGCGTCGTAGTACTCGTATTGGAAAGGCACAGGTGCAGCGGCCATAGCCAAGGAGCTACCCCAACTGAGCGCACTCGTGCCAGTCGTCCACTGATTGACCACCGTGGTGCCATTCACGAGCACCTTGGTGCCGTCGTCATGAGATGTTCCAAAGGTGTAGGTGCCACTGGTTGGGACGGTGATGAACCCGTTCCACCTCGCCATGAAATAGTCAGGTGGGATCGCCGGAGCCGGCGAACCACTGCCCCAGTCGAATGACACCGCAGGATCTGTGCGCACCAACAGTGGTGTCTTGCCCGAGAAGTCGAAGGATGTCGTGCTCGTCTGACCGGGAGTCAGCGCGTTGTAGTAGCTGCCGGTGAGGCCACGGTATTTGTTTGCGGGCGTGAGCGAGTTGTAGTTGAACGACAACCCCATCGGCCCGCCCACCGTGTTCACCGTTGGAGAGGAGAAGCCGAGGTTCACATTGCCGTTCGCCAGGTTCACCGTGACCGGGCCTGCACTATCTGTAGGAGACGGTCCAGATGATCCGACCCTCAGGTCGATTTTGATGTGGTTACGCCAGGTCGGATCGACGTTGTTGTCATAACCGTCGTCGGTGGTAACGCTCCAGGTGTAAGCACCGCCATCCTGGAGCGTCCCGGCAGGGGGCGACCAGGTCACGGGCCCTGTCGCTGGCGCGGTCAACCAGCCTGAAGTTGCGATTGACCCTGACTTGCCATCCGCGCCGGACGACACGCGGAACTGGTACTTGATCGGGCTGTCGCCGTCGGGGTCTACCGAGGGGTTGACGGAGAACGTCGGTGTGAGCGACGTCACGGTCTCTGCGTCAGCTGGTGTCGCCGTGGCGCGATCTGGGGTTGGAGCAGCAGTGTTCGAGACGAACGACCAAACGGATGAGCCTCGAACGGTCGACACCCCTAAGTAGCCGCTGTACTGGTCATAAACGTAGGCCTTCCAATAGTAGGTTTTGCCCGGCAACAGCTTGCCTGCGGGCACCTGGAACGGCCCGGGAGTCTGCCACCCGGAGTCGTACACGGTCGCGACGTCGGGGTTGGGGTTCTCGCTGACCACATAGTGGTAGTGCAAGCCCAGGCCGGTGGGATCATAGCCGGTGACGTTAAAGATCGGCATGAGCCCAGCACGAACACCGCCCGTCGGGGACGGGGCGATGGCTCCCGTGACGGCCGGATAGTCCTTGTACGTGTAAACGAGAGAGGTATTGAGCGATTTGTAGGTGTAGGTACCGCCCTCTGTGCCCGTTATCAAGAAGCACTCACCCCACGCGCTGACGCTCGTAAGTTGGGCAAGCTCCGCTGCGAAAGCGTCAGTGGCGCTGACGCTCGTGGTTGACCCTGTGCCCACGTTGATCGATGTCATGTAGGCGTAGGCACAGTTGTAACCGAAGCAACTCGCGCTGTACACATTGCTTGTATATGTGCCAGCGGAACACGCTCTGCAACTCGTCGCAATGTATGCCGAGGTGATCTGTTTGCCAGCGGCGCCTGAGTAGTCCCAGTAGAGGACGCTCCGCCAGTACTTGTTCGTGTTGCTCTCTCGCGTGTTGCCCACTTGCACCGTTCCGGCAACGTGCACACCATTTGACTTGTACGCATTGATACTGGTGCCTCCGATCGTTGGATCGATGATCACCGGATATTTTGTGTGCTTATTGGTCAACCATTTCCGGTCGAGCTTCATCGTCAGTTGCCACTGCGAACCAACCGCCTCCACCTCGTAGCGCACCGGTCGAATCACCGGTTCTCTGACGTCCTTCACCCCCGAGGAATCCCACGCCACCGGAGCGGGCAGGAGAAAGTGGGAGTCGCCCTTCGTGTCCGTGAACTCAAGATCCCCGTCACCATTCTTCTGCAGCGTTAAACCAGGCGCGGAGATGGTCCAGCGCACGGTTGAGTCTTTCTTCGATGGCGCCTGCGACAAGACGAGGGCTTCCTTGACCGCGCTCGTATCGACCTTGTAAACGAGATCCATGTGGTCGAACACGTTGCGATAGAGCACCTGGTCCGCACCAATGCTCGTGAACGGCACAGTCGCGTGAGCAATCTCGCTGCTCGCGGCGCCATGCAAGGTGAACCCGATTTTGTATCCATCACGCGACACCGAGAACACGTTCTTCGTGGCCGCGTTATCTCCGAATTGGGGAGACAAGGGATTATCCGGCACATACCAGCCAGCCTCATCGGTGTGCTGCACCGAGACCGAAGCCGGCTTCCACCCCTTGCCATCGCGCACGTTGATCGGCCCACGACTCACCTCAACCGTGTGCGTGCCATCTGGGTTCAGATAGGTATTCGACGTCTCATCACGCTTCGATATTTTCGCTGTATTGGGATCGAAACTGCGGTCGTCTTTCGGCTTGAGCGTCTTGTGAGGTTTCGCCGGATGGGCAGCAACCGTCTTCGCTGCCCGCGCCAACTGGCCGAAGTCACCCTTCGGCGTGGTGCCCTTGACAGCTTTTAGCGGTGGCGACGCAATCGGAGGCACCACGCCTTTGGTTGCTCGCACGAGCGGCGCGGGAACCGCGTTTGCAGGGACGGCTATGGCGGCCACCAACATCAGGGCAGCCATAACAGCGACGAAAACGTTGGCTAGAGAGCGAGCGAAAGTGACCACGAAAACCCAACCGATCAGGAGGATCGAGCGCTCGGGACTGAGCCGCTCGTTCGTAACCCGAGCCAAACTCTGCCCGTGAGCAGAAACCTAGCGCACGCTGAGAACTGAATGTGAGCTTTGCGAGACGAATTGTGCCGCTTGTCTACCCCAGTTCAGGGGTCACGCGCTTGGCCAGGTCGAGGGGTCGATCCACCGAGAATCCATGAAGCTCGGAGGTCGACGCGCTACGGTCGTGGAGTGGCTACCGCGTATGAACCGAAGCTCGGGCGCATTCCGCTCCGACAACTGTCTCCGCAGCAACCAGAGAACCTCTGGGCCGCCAAGGCCTTCGTAGGTGAGGTCGTGCCGTTCCAGGCGACGGTCTTCAAAGAGGGGCACGATGCCATCGGCGTCGATCTCCTCCTGACCGATCCTGCCGGCATGCAGTCCGTGCACCGCATGTCCGAACTCGGCGAGGGCACGGACCGCTGGCAGGTAGAGGTGCTGCTGGACTCCCCCGGCGACTGGAGTTGGAGCGTGCAGGCCTGGCAGGACGAGTGGGCCACGTGGCTGCACGTCGCCGAGATCAAGGTGCCCGCGGGCATCGACACCCAGGTCACCCTCGCGACCGGCGCCCAACTGCTGGCCGGGGCATCCGCTGCGGCGCCAGACAATAAGGTGCTGAAGGATGCCGCGAAGGGCATGGCGAGCAAGAGTCTCGCCCCGGCCGCGCGACTCAAGATGGCCGCCGACCCGCGCGTCACCGAGGCAATAGAGCGCCAGCCGCTCGCCTCGCTTCTCACCCTCGGCTTTCCGCTGACCCTCCGCGTGGAGCGTACCCGCGCCGGAGTCGGCAGCTGGTACGAATTCTTCCCACGTTCCGAGGGAGCCAAGCGCACCAAGAACGGCACCTGGACGAGCGGGACGTTCCGCACCGCAGCTCGCCGTCTGCCCGCCGTCGCCGGAATGGGCTTCGACGTCGTGTACCTGCCGCCGATCCATCCGATCGGCACGAGCTTTCGCAAGGGACCGAACAACTCCACCGAGGCAGGCCCCGGCGACCCGGGCTCGCCCTGGGCGATCGGTTCGGCGGAGGGCGGCCACGACGCCATCCATCCGGAGCTCGGCACGGTGGAAGACTTCGTTGCGTTCCTCGGCACCGCCAAGAAGAGCGGCATCGAGATCGCGATCGACCTCGCGCTGCAGTGCTCGCCCGACCACCCGTGGGTGAGCGAACATCCGGAATGGTTCAGCCATCTGCCCGACGGAAGCATCGCGTACGCCGAAAACCCGCCGAAGAAGTACCAGGACATCTATCCGCTCAACTTCGACAACGACCCCGTAGGCCTCCGCGAGGAGATCCTGCGCATCGTGAAGTACTGGATCGGGCTCGGGGTGATGATCTTCCGGGTCGACAACCCGCACACCAAGCCGCTGCGCTTCTGGGAGTGGTTGCTGCACGAGGTCAATGCGGAGTTCCCGGAGGTCGTCTTCCTCGCGGAGGCGTTCACCCGGCCGCCCATGATGCACGCGCTCGCCCAGCTCGGATTCCAGCAGTCGTACACCTACTTCACCTGGCGAAACACCAAGGAGGAGCTCGCGGACTACCTCACGGAGCTCTCGCACGAGTCCAGCGACTTCCTCCGGCCGAACCTCTTCGTCAACACTCCGGACATCCTCAGCGAGTACCTGCAGTTCGGTGGCCCGGCCGCCTACAAGGTGCGCGCCGCGATCGCCGCGACGGCCTCCCCCAGCTGGGGCGTCTACGCCGGCTACGAGCTGTTCGAGGATGTCGCCAGGCAGGGCTCCGAGGAGAACGTCGACAACGAGAAGTACGAGTTCAAGGCGCGTGACTTCGCGGGAGCGGAGGCCGCCGGTCGCTCGCTCGCGCCGTATCTCACGACTCTCAACCGCATCCGTGCCGAGCATCCGGCACTGCGCCAACTGCGCAACCTCGAGCTGCACTGGAGCGACGACGACTCGATCCTCGTCTACAGCAAGTTCCTCGACGGCAAGCACACCCGCTCGGGCCGCAGCGACGCGATCCTCGTCGTGGCCAATGTCGATCCGCACTCCGTGCGCGAGACCACGGTGCACCTCGACCCGAGCAGATTCGGCATCGAGCCGGGCGAGCCGTTCGAGGTCACCGATCTCGTGACGAGGCAGAAATTCACCTGGAACATCGATAACTATGTGCGACTCGACGCCTTCGCAGAGCCGGTGCACATCCTGCGTGTCGAGTTTCCGAAGGGAAAATAATGGCCAACGCCAAGAAGCCCAGCACGACGAAGTCCAAGACCGCCACGGCGGCAGCCACGACGGCGCCGAAGATCGCGCAGACACTGCCCGAGCTGCACCCCGGACTCATCACGGCGATCGCGAGCGGCAGCCACCCGCAACCACACTCGACGCTCGGCCAGCATCCGGTCGACGGCGGCTTCGTGATTCGGGCTCTTCGACCGCTCGCTGCCTCTGTCGTGGCAGTGCGGGCGGATGGTTCCCGCGTCACCCTTGAGCACGTCGCCGAGGGCCTGTGGCAGGCCTTCGTCCCCGCACCCGGCCAGGCCTACACGCTCGAGACCAGCTACGAGAACGGACCGTCGTGGATCACCGACGACCCGTACCGCTTCGTGCCGTCCGTCGGCGAACTCGACCTCCACCTCTGGGGCCAGGGACGCCACGAGCAGCTCTGGCAGGTGTTCGGCAGCCACTACCGACCACACGAAGACGTCGCGGGCACAAGCTTCAGCGTGTGGGCGCCACACGCCACCGCCGCGCGGGTCATCGGTGACTTCAACGACTGGAACGGTGTGGGTCACGCCATGCGCAGGCTCGACGACAACGGAGTGTGGGAGCTCTTCATCCCCGGACTCGAGCCGGGCACCGCCTACAAGTTCGAGTTGCGCGGCCAGAACGGCGAGTGGGTGCGGCGCGCCGATCCGATGGCGCGCTTCACCGAGGTGCCGCCTGCCACCGCGTCGATCGTCGGCACCACCCGGTATGAGTGGGGCGACGGTGACTGGCTGAAGCAGCGTGCGGCGACCGACCCGCACAACGCGCCGATGAGCATTTACGAGATGCACCTCGGCTCCTGGCGCCCCGGTCTCGGCTACCGCGAGGTCGCCGACCAGCTCATCGAGTACCTGCGGGAGACCGGCTTCACCCACGTGGAGTTCATGCCTCTCGCCGAGCACCCGTTCGGCGGGTCCTGGGGCTATCAGGTCACCGGGTATTACGCGCCCACCAGTCGCTTCGGGCATCCGGATGACCTGCGCTATTTGATCGACCGGCTGCACCAGGCGGGCATCGCCGTCATCATGGACTGGGTGCCGGCGCACTTCCCGAAGGACGAGTGGGCCCTCGCCAACTTCGACGGGCAGCCGCTCTACGAGCACAGCGATCCGCGCCGGGGAGAGCAACGGGACTGGGGCACCCTTGTCTTCAACTTCGGTGACTCACAGGTGCGCAACTTCCTCGTCGCGAACGCGCTCTACTGGCTCGAGGAGTTCCACATCGACGGTCTCCGCGTCGACGCCGTCGCCTCCATGCTCTACCTCGACTACTCGAGGGAGGCGGGCGACTGGGAGCCGAACAAGTTCGGCGGACGGGAGAATCTCGAGGCGATCAGCTTCCTGCAGGAGGCGAACGCGACCGCGTACAAGCGCAATCCGGGCATCGTGATGATCGCCGAGGAGTCGACATCGTGGCCGGGCGTGACGAAGCCGACCTCGGCATCCGGCCTCGGTTTCGGCCTCAAGTGGAACATGGGGTGGATGCACGACACGCTGCAGTACATGCACGAAGACCCGATGTATCGCGCTTACCACCACAACGACATCACCTTCAGCTTTCTCTACGCGTTCAGCGAGAACTTTCTGCTGCCGATCAGTCACGACGAGGTCGTGCATGGCAAGGGCTCGCTGCTCGGCAAGATGCCCGGCGACCAGTGGCAGAAGCTCGCGAACGTGCGCGCCTACCTCGCCTTCATGTGGGCGCACCCCGGCAAGCAGCTGCTGTTCATGGGCAGCGAGTTCGGGCAGCCGAGCGAGTGGAGCGAGGAGCGCGGACTCGACTGGTGGATCCTTGACCAGCCGGTGCACCAGGGCCTGCTGCGACTGGTGAGCCAACTCAACCGGGTCTACCGCGACAACGGCGCGCTCTGGCAGCAAGACAACTCCGAGTCCGGCTTCGAATGGCTCGAGGCGGGCGACGCCGAGCACAACGCGATCGCGTTCCTGCGCTGGTCGAGCGACGGCCAGCCGATCGCCGTGATCCTGAACTTCTCCGGAACACCCGTGGGGCCGTACCGCATCGGCCTCCCCTTCGCAGGCGTGTGGGACGAGCTCCTCAACACGGATGCCGTCGACTTCGGCGGTTCGGGCGTCGGCAACTACGGCAGTGTGACGGCGAGCGACGTCCCGTGGGCGGGTCGCCCCGCATCCGCGGAGATCACACTGCCACCGCTCGCCGGCCTGTGGCTGAAGCTGCGCCGCTAGGCCTCAGCTGAACTGGACGTTCGAGAACACGGCGTTCATGGCATCCACGATCTTGACGACGCTGGCCACGACCGAGAACACGAATACCGCGATCATCACCCAGATCGGCAGCAACCCCCGGCCGGAGCGGCGCTTCACGACGACGGAACGACCGATGATGTATACCGTGCTGCCGAGGAATGCCCACGCCCAGTGGAACGGTCGCACGAATCCGTCGCGACTGAGCCGCTTGGTATCGAAATAGGCCAGCAGTGCGGTCACAAGATAGATCAGCCAGCCGCTGAGCACCAGCGTCAGATACGCGGGCGAGAACATCGCGGCGGCGCTGGCCGAGGAGCTCTGCACCATGCGTGCCATGTAGTCGTTCATGTCGAAGGTCAGCAGTCCGACGATCGACAGCAGGGGCAGCAGCACGATCAGCCAGATGAAAGCGTTGTACACCGGAGTGCCCGCGCTCACGACGGGAGTGGCGACCGCCCCGTAGACCTCGAGCGCAGGGTCGTGCAGGTGCTCGGTCCACTGCGTGCCGTCCCACCAGCGCTTCTGGCCGGTTCCCGCCGGGTCGTCGTACCAGCCTGCCGCCGCCGTGGTTCCTGTGCCGCTCACGTGTCTCCTTTGATCGAGCCGCGTCCAGCCTAGTTCCGCCTGGACTGGTTCCGCGTGATCAATACAGCAGCCCGGTGAGACGCCGACGCGCGGCCACGACCCGCGGGTCCTCCGTGCCGGTGATCTCGAAGTAATCGAGCAGTCGAGTGCGCACGGCATCCTTGCCCGCCTGGTCGAGCGACGGGAAGAGCTCGAGCAGCCGGTCGAAGGCGTCTTCGAGGTGTCCGCCGCTCACGTCCAGGTCTGCGACAGCGAGCTGCGCCTGCACATCGGATGGCGCGGCAGCGGCCGCGGCCCGCACATCCGTCGCCGTCACGTCTCGCAGGCGCGCTAGCAGCGAGACCTGCGCGAGACCGGCGACAGCAAGCTGGTCGCGCGGATCCTGCGCGATGGCGGTCTTGTATTCCGTGATCGCCGCGTCGAAGTCGCCCCTCGCCATGGCGTCGTACGCCTCCTGGTGGTGGGGCGGAAGCGGCTCCTCCACGGGCTCCGCTTCGGCTTCGGCCGCGGCATCCGGGGCCTTCGCCCTGCCGGTCACACCGTTCTGCGTTGCGAGGGCCGACAGCTGCTGCAGCACTGCGAGCACCTCGGATTCGGCGACGTCTCCCTCGTACAGCGCGATCGGCCGACCGCCGATCACCGCGGCGACGGTGGGCACCGCGGCGACCTTGAACGCCTGCTGCAGCTGCGGGTTCGCCTGCACGTCGACGGTCGCGAGCACGAAGCTTCCGCCCTGCTGCCGCACGACCCTGCTGAGCGTCGCAGACGGTTCGCCCATGTAGAACTCGACAACCACGGGCACGGAACTCGACAGTTCCAGGATGCCCGTGAAGTTCGTGTCCGTGCCGTCAAGCACGAGAGACGGTACGTTCACCTCGGCCGCGGCCCCCGGGGGAGTTCCGCCGGATGCGCCAGCTGCGCCTGCTGGAGCGGCCGGACGAACGAGCGACGACAGGTCAACCGCGCCGCGAAGGTTGGCTGCGCTGGGTGGAACGGTTGTCACGGTTTCTCCTTCGCTGAAATGATCGTCTCCACGGCACCGAGCAGCACGATCTTCTGTTTGCTGCCGGCCTTGGGTACATAGAAGAGCAATTGATCACCATAGTTCGCGACGAGCCCCTTGAGCGTCGACGAGACGCCCGAGAGGGTCTTCACGAGGCCACCGGAGTTGAGCGAGGCGCCCGCCTCGGTGGGGATGACGGTCTCGATCTGGATGAGATTCGTCGCCACGATTGCACCCGAGTTGTTGGTACCGAAGGCGATCGTCTCGCCCGGTCCGGCCTCGTTCGAGAAGTCAACACCGACCTTGGCGGGCATTCCCGCCTTCCTGGCCTTCTTTGCCTCGAAGCCCTGGCCTTTCTCGAAGTGATCGTTGCTCGTGTCGAAATACTTGGCGAACTCGCTGTCGGGACCCTTCAGCAGGAGGTCACCATACGCGGTGCCGATCTTGCCCGGCGGGAGCAGTTCGAGCTTGTTGTCGGGCAGCAGCCGTGGTGCGCCGATCGCCGCGGGCGCCAGGTGTGGCAGCACGATCTTCGGCTCGAGACCGATGGCGTAGCTGATCTTGTAGTTGTCGCGTGGAGTGGCCTGCTGCAGCATGAGGGCCATCGGCGAGACCGTCTTGTCTTTCGGGTTCACGAGAACACTGAAGACGGTGCGGGGCCAGCCGTCGCTCTGTTGTGGCAGCGCGATCTCGAGCTCACTCTGCGGAATGGCGGCGAGCGCCTTGACCGTGTTGTCTTTCTTGCGCAGCTCGTAGTTGGTCGTGCGCGCCGCGAGCGCGGGACCCGTGAATCGCGTCGCCAACAGAGTCGTGTCGAGCGTCTCGTCCGCCTTCGCTGCGGTGATCGACGCCTTTGCCACGATCTGCTTCAGTTGCGGCACCGTGACCGCGGGACGCTGCTGGTTGCTCGTGAGCTCGGGCTTCGCCGTCGCGGTGGCGACCGGCGTGGTGCCGGTGCCGCCGAGGAAGGTGGGCCAGGCATCCGGAGAACAGCCGCTGAGAGCGAGCGAGGAGATCAGCAGCGCCGGGATGACCGCGATCATGCGCCTGTGCGTGGAGCGCCGACGACCGCTCGTGACCGCGGGGGCCTTGGTGCGGCGTGGCTTGTAGCGACGCTGCCGCGGAACCTTGGGCATCTTCGGGCTCTTCCGGCGCGGCCCGCGAGCCTTGCGCAGGTGATACAGCGCCCAGAGGTAGAGACCGAGACCGATCAACAGAAGCAGCACACCCGCGATGACGAGCGGACCGGACCACGGCGTGCGGTTGTCGAGTGGCCAGCGGATGGCGACCTTCGCCGGCGCGGGCTTGGTGCCGTCCGAGGCGATTATCACGGAGATTCCCTTGGGCACGTTCATCGTGAACTCGAGAACGCCGTCGCTGCTGCGTTCGTCGAGCCAGAGGTCGGAGCCATGAGGGTCGGGAACCGTCAACTGCGCGTTGGTCTTCTCGGAGTCGCTCCCACTCGTGCCCGAGTCAGCCTCGCCGGGTGTCGGAGTGCTCGTGGTCGGCGCGGTCGCATCCGGGGCGGGGGTGGCGGGCGTGCCGGAGTCTGGCTTGCCGGAGTCGGGCTTGCTCGTCACCGTCTTGCTGGTGAGCTTCTGCTTCTCGGCGTTGAAGCCGATCTCATTGTGGGTCGCATCACCCACCCAGGCGCGCACGTCCTGCGTGCGCCCGTACGCGGCGAAGATCTTGGCAGAGCCGGAGACCTCAACGGTCTGGTGACCCGGCTTCGCGTTCAGAACGTCGCCGTCGATGATGGTCACCGGCGCCTTCGAATCGACGGAGACGCTCGCCGTCACGTGATCGGGTCCGGCGAAAATGGTGCGCTGCGCTACGCCGTATCCGATCAGGACAAAGGCGAGAACGAAACTCACGATGGCAAAGATGAATCGCAAGTCATAACTCCTCTCGTGTTGCCCGGCCGAGCGGCGACCCGGCGGTCCCGGTTAACGGCTGAGCCGACCACTCGCACTAGGGGAACGAGGCCAGGATGGGGCGTAGACGCCACCGGTAGCAACAGACAAAGACATTCCAGAATAGCGTAAAGACCCTGTGAGCTTCCCTATGGCGCCGAGCGCAGGGCCAGCCGCCGGAGTCCGCCGCAGTCGCGAGCCACTGCCGCGCGGCCGTCGCCACGCTAAACTCGGATGGTTCGGCACTTTCACCACAGTCCCAACACACTCATTCAGGGAGACACCGTGGCCACTGACGACGAGGCTTTTACCACCGCGATGCGCGGGTACAACCGCGACGAGGTTGACAGCGCGATCCAGGATCTTCGGCGCGAGCTGATCAAGGCGAACACCGACAAGGCAGAGTCCGCCAAGGAGATCAAGCGACTCACCGCGACGGTAGAAGACCTGCAGGCCGAGATCGAAGAGACCGGCAGCCCTACCTACAGCGGGCTCGGCAGCAAACTCGAGAACATCCTTCGGGTCGCCGAGGAACAGTCCACGCGACTGATCAGTCAGGCCGACATCGACGCGGAGAAGCTGCGCAACGGCGTGCAGAGTGAGATCCACACGCTGCGCGTCGAATCGATGGAGGCGGCCGAACGCATCGTCGCCGATGCCCACGCCAAGGCGAGTTCCCTCCTCGAGGCCGCGCACGCCGAGGCCGCGGAACTGCTCGCCGCGACGAAGGCAGAGGGCGAGCTCATCACGCAGGACGCCCTGCAGGAGGCCGCCGCCATCCGCGGTGCCGTCGCGACTGAGGCCGCCGAGGCCCGCGCTACAGCGAAGCGAGAGGCCGCCGCAGTGCGCGCAGAAGCCGAGCGCGAGGCCACCGAGCTCAAGGTCGTCGCAAGCCGCGAGGTGAGCGAGTCGCGAGAGCAGGCGGCCGCGCTCGCGAGGGAGACCGAGCAGGGTCGCGCGGAGTTCACGAGCGAGGCCGAGAAGCAGTGGGGCGATCTCGCGCGCGACGTCGAGCAGCAGCGCACCGACCTCGCGAGGGAGATCGAAGCGGGCAAGATCGAACTCGAACAGGAGAAGGCCGCTGCGCGCGCGAAACTCGAGCTCGAGGCATCCGCGGCGCGAGCGGCACTGCAGCAGGAGATCGCCGAGGCCCGGGCCGCACTCGACGCTGAGATCGCCGCGGAACGCACGAGCGTCACGCAGGAGATCGAGCAGCAGCGCACCGATCTCGAGCGTGAGATCGAGTCGCGCCGAGCGGAACTGACCCGGGAAACCGAACAGGTGCGCGCACAGATCAAGCACGACCTCGACGAATCCCGCACGGCGTTGGAACGCGACGCGGAACAGGGTCGCCTCGACTTCGAGGTCGAGCTCAAGTCCCGCCGTGACGAGACGGAGAAGGAGTCGCTCGCCAGGCACCAGGAGGCCGTGGCTCAGACCCAGAAATACCTGGACGACGCACAACTGCAGTTGGCCGAGGCGAACCGCCGCGCGGCAGAGAAGCGGCATGAGGCCGAGACGATCGAGGGCGAGGCGAGAGCTGAAGCCAAGGCCTCTCGCGAGAAGGCGGATGCCGAGGCGGCCGAGATCCTCGCGAACGCCGAAGCACGAGCCAAGGCCATGGTGCGCGAATCGGAGAAGCGCACGGCGAAGCTTGTCAAGGACGCGGAAGAACGACTCGCCCAGATTAGGATTGAGCGCGAAGCAGTCGCGGGCTACTTCGAGAGTCTGCACTCCGTGCTCGCCCAGGCGGAGAAGGTCACCAGCGAGAGCTGACACGATCGCGCACCTCCCTCGGCCCGCTTCCCAGGCCGATACCCGGCGCAGTAACGAGGAGGGCACCGCGGTGAAGATCCAGAATGCATTCAGGGTCGGCCTCCTCGGGGGGTTGGGCGTCCTCGTCGCGCTCGCCATCGGTGGTGCCGTCGCCACACTGTCGACGATCATCACCTACATCGGGGCCGCTCTGTTCCTTGCCCTCGGCATCGACCCTGCGGTCTCCTGGCTCGAGAAACACAAGTTCCCTCGCTGGACGGCCATCCTCACCGTGCTGATCGGCCTTCTCGCCATCGTCGCCGGGCTCGTGCTCTCGGTGGTGCCGGTGATCGTCAGTCAGATCAACAAGCTCATCGATCAGGTTCCGACCGTCGTGAAGGTCATGTCGGATCCGCACCTCATCAAGAACATCCAGGCATCGGTACCCGACTTCATCGACGTCCAAGCTGTGGTCGACTCCGTGGACAAGTTCTTCCAGGACCCGGGAAACCTCACCACGATCGGCGGCGGAGTGCTGCAGGTCGGGCTCGGCATCGCGAGCGGCCTCGCCGGCGTCGTCATCGTGCTCATCCTCACGCTGTACTTCGTCGCCTCGCTCAACGGCATCAAGCGCGGCCTCTACCGCATGGTGCCGGCGTCGAAGCGGGCCAGTTTCGCGGACCTCACTGAACAGATCAGCACCGCGGTCGGCCGCTACGTGATGGGGCAGGCCACGATCGCGCTGTGCAATGGAATCGCGAGCTTCATCTTCCTGACCTTCATCGCCAAGGTGCAGTACTCGGCGCTCTTCGCCTTCATCGCCTTCCTGTTCGCGCTCGTGCCGCTCGTCGGCACGCTGTCGGGCTCGGTGCTCATCACCCTGGGGTCACTGCTCTTCGGCGGTCCCGTGACGGCGCTCTGGGTGGCCATCTACTACCTCGCGTATATGCAGGTGGAGGCGTACGTCATCAACCCCAACGTGATGAACCGGGCGGTCAAGGTGCCGGGCGCCATCGTCGTCATCGCGGCCCTCGCCGGCGGTGTGCTTCTCGGCATCCTCGGCGCGCTCATCGCCATCCCGTTCGCCGCGGCAGTGCTGCTGATCGTCGACCAGGTCATCATTCCGCGGCAGAACGAGCTCTAGGCGCCGGTCGGCCACTCGGTCGGCAGCGGTAGGGCCGACGGGTTCAGGCGCGCCACGATCTCGCTGAGCACGCGCCTGGTCTGCTTCTCCCCCACCCAGAGGTGTCTGCCCTCCTCCACGTTGACGAGCTCGGCGCCCGGCACGACGGCGAACCGCTCCGCAGCCTCGGCCGGGCGCAGGTAGTCGTCCAACTCGGGAATGACGGCGACCAGCCGCCTGCTGTCGCCGGCCCATGCGGCGAGCTCGGCATCCGAGGTGCGGTGGAGGGGTGGCGAAAGGAGGATGACGCCGTCGATCGGATGCTCACGGCCGTACTTGAGCGCGACCTCGCTGCCGAACGACCAGCCCAGCAACCACGGGTGCGGCAGCGATTCGCGGTCAACGAGTTCCATCGCCGCCGCGAGGTCGAATCGCTCGTCGTCACCCTCTCCGAACGTGCCCTGCGAGGTTCCCCGCGGCGAAGAGGTGCCGCGGAAGTTGAAGCGCAGCACGGCGAGATCGGCGAGAGCGGGAAGGCGCGCGGCCGCCTTGCGGAGGATGTGCGAGTCCATGAAGCCGCCGGCGGTGGGCAGCGGATGCAGCGTCACGAGAGTGGCGACGGGCGTCGCCGTGAGCGGCAACGCGAGTTCGCCCACGAGGGTCAGTCCGTCTGCCGTGTGCAGCTCGATGTCCTGGCGCCGCGCCGGAAGCTCGATGCCCGCCCTGATGTCCACCAACCGTCGATCCTCGCCCTCGCTACTTGATTCGCCAGCAGTGGGAGTGCCAGTGGCGCCTTGCCGCAAGATCGTCGGCCTCGCCCATCAGGCCATCGGCCCGCCACGCGACGATGTGCGCCGTGCCCGGAGCGATCTCCTGGCCGCAGCCGGGACAGGTGTAGTACTTGAGCGCGGACGTGGGTGCGAGCGGCTGAACGCTCCAGAGCCCGTCACGCTTCGACTCCGTGCGCAAACTCCCGTAGAGGGCCCGCGTGAGGTCGGTCTGCTCCTCGTCTTCGCCGCGGCCGGTCGAGCGCGCTCCGCGCGGACGATTGGACCTTGGCATGCCTCCAGCTTATGCGGCTAGTACCAGCCCTTGGCCTGACTGTGCGCCCATGCGCCGCACGGCGTGCCGTAGCGGCCCGCGATGTAGCCGAGGCCCCAGGTGATCTGGGTGCGCGGGTTGCTCTGCCAGTCGGCGCCGGCCGAGGCCATCTTGGTGCCAGGGAGCGCCTGCGGGATGCCGTAGGCGCCGCTCACGGGGTTTCCCGCGTAGACGTTCCAGTGGGATTCGCGGTTGTAGAGCGCGACGAGGCAACTGAACTGGTCTTCGCCCCAGCCCCTGGCCAGCACGAGTTCGTGACCGATCGCCTGAGCGCTGCCCGGGTCGGGCACGCCCGCCATGGGAGCCGCGAGCACGATCTTCTTCTTCGGCGTGACCGTGTACTCGTCTCGCAGGACGGCTGCTTCGATCTCGCCGTGCACGGTCTTGCCGCCCGCGGCCTGTGAGGAGACGACGAGCGTCTGGTTATTCGCGGGTACGTACGCCTGCGGTTCGGCTGCAGCAATCGCCGGCGGATTCGGTGCTATCGCAGCGACGGCGAGGAACGCGGCGGCGGCCAGGAAGGCGAACACCGACACGGAACCGCGGTTACGAATCCGCCATCCAAAAGGCTCGACCCCGGCACCCGTTTTCGACGCCTGGGGCGATTCGTCGCTCTTATGCCTACCCACAGTGACTCGATTTTAGCCGAAAAGGCTGGATCGTGCCCGACAGCGGCTAGCGAACCGCCAGCATGACGTCGACGACGGTGTCGAGCAGCAGGTCTACCTGCGCCTCTCGATAGCCGCCCTTCTGCTGCCGGAAGGTCGTCGTGCGCACCTCTTCGACGCTGAGCGAGGTGCCGTCCTGGAAGTACTGGACGAGACGGTTGGCGAACGCGTCGACATCCTTACGGTGATAGCCGTCGCTGAGGAAGCTCATCCGATCGAAGCGATGGCCCAGCGGTCGTGAGAGTCGATCGAGAATCTCCTGCGCGGTGGAGCGCGCCTGCGCGAACCAGGCTTCGTCGCCCGCGCGCTGCACGGCGAGGTCGCGCTCGCGGCTCGCGAAGGCATCTTCCAGTCGCTCGAGCGCTGCATCGACGTGCACGGGCGAGTAGCCGCCCTTCTGCATCGCGAAGGCGGTGGTGCGGATGTTCGCGGCATTCACCACGGTCGGTGCCGTGCCGTCAGCGGAGTACGCGCGACGCGCATCCTCGAGGAAATCCTCGACCTGGTCGACGTTGTAGCCACGGCGGGACTTACGGGTGCGGGGAAAGGTTGTGCTCACGACACTATTCTGCACTACGCCGATCAGCGTGACCCGAACACCAGGAACAGCGCGTAAGCCGCTGCGGCGCTCGGCAGGATGGAGTCGAGTCGGTCGAGAAGCCCGCCGTGGCCCGGCAGCCAGGTGCTGATGTCCTTGATGCCGAGGTCGCGCTTGATGAGCGACTCGGTCAGGTCCCCGGTCGTGGCGGTGAACGCGATGACCGCGCCGAAGATCAGGCCGAACCACCATTCCTGCTGCAGCATGAACACCGAGAGCAGCACACCCCCGACGAGCGCGGTCAGCACAGAACCGGCAAGACCCTCCCAGGTCTTCTTCGGGCTGATTCTCGGCGCCATGGCGTGCTTGCCGAACATCAGTCCGCTCGCGTAGGCGCCCGTGTCGACGGCGATGACGAGGATGAGGAAGGCGAGGGTCCACCATTCTCCGCCGTGCTTGCTGTCGAGCAAGACGGCGAAGCTCGCCAGGAAGGGCACGTAGATGAGTATGAGAGCGCTGGCAGCGAGGTCGCGGCCCACCTCCGCCGCCGAGCCGCGATGCGAGGAGCCACCGAGCTCGGCGACTCGCCACAGCCCTACCAGGAGGATGGCCGCGAGCAGCGCGAGCCAGTGGCCGCCGTCACCGAGGTAGAACGCGGCGGGCACCATCGCCACCGCGGCGATCGCCGTGGGCCAGCGGGGAACGTCTCGCCCCGCGAAGCGAAGCGCGCTCGCGAGTTCGAACGCCGTGAACCCGATGATCGCGCCGGCGAAGATCATGAACAGCCACTTGTAGACGATGAGGCTGAACAGCATGACGAGGCCGAGCCCCAGTCCGATCAGAATGGCGAGCGGCAGGTTGCGCCCGGTGCGCGCTTCGATCTTGACGTTGGCTGCATCAATCTGGGCCTTGGTGGCCTTCAGCTCCGTCTGGAACTCGCTCTTGAAGGCGTTGGCCCGCGCTTCGAGTTCCTGCCGACGCTTCAGAAGTCGTCGCCGCTTACCCGGGGGCCGCTCTGATGGATCCGTCATCAGACCTCGAGCAGCTCGGCTTCCTTCTTCTTCAGCGCGTCGTCGATCGCGTCGATGGCGGACTTGGTGATCGATTCGAGCTCTTTCTCGGAGCGTGCGACCTCGTCATCGCCGACCTCCGTCTTGAGCGCATCGAGGTCATCCTTGGCCTTGCGGCGGATGTTGCGAACGGAGACCTTGGAATCCTCGCCCTTCGAGCGCACGATCTTCACAAACTCGCGGCGGCGTTCCTCGGTGAGCTCGGGGAGGGTGACGCGCACAATCGTGCCGTCGTTGCCCACATTCGCCCCGAGGTTCGGCGCGTTGACAATGGCCCGTTCGATCTCTTTGAGCGCGCTCTTGTCGTAGGGCGTCACCACGAGCACGCGAGCCTCCGCGTTCGTCATGCCGGCGAGCTGGCCGAGCGGGGTCGGCGTGCCGTAGTAGTCGACCATGATCTTCTGGAACAGCGCGGGGTTCGCACGACCCGTGCGCACGTTCGCAAAGTCGTCCTTCGCGGCCTCGAGAGACTTCTGCATCTTCTCTTTGGCCTCGGCCAGTACATCGGAAATCACGGGGGCTCCTTCGGTGTTGTGCAACCGCTTCGTAGTTTACCGGGGCGGGAGCCCGCTAATTGGAGACTAGGGTGCCGATGCGTTCTCCGCGAAGCGCCGCCGCGACATTGCCCTCGGGGGCCATGCCGAACACGACCATCGGCATCTTGTTGTCCATACACAGGCTGAACGCGGTCGAGTCGACCACCTTGAGCCCCTTCACGAGGGCCTCCTGGTAGGTGACCTCTTCGAGCTTCCAGGCGCTGGAATCCGTGCGAGGGTCGGCCGAATAGACGCCGTCGACGCCGTTCTTGGCGACCAGCACGACATCCGCTCCGATCTCAAGCGCCCGCTGGGCGGCGACGGTATCGGTGGAGAAATACGGGAGGCCGGCGCCCGCACCGAAAATGACGACGCGACCCTTCTCGAGGTGGCGCTCCGCTCGACGCGGGATGTACGGCTCGGCGACCTGCGTCATCGAGATCGCCGACTGCACACGGGTTGCAGCGCCTGCCTGTTCGAGGAAGTCCTGCAGGGCAAGCGCGTTCATGACCGTGCCGAGCATGCCCATGTAGTCCGCCCGACCGCGGTCCATGCCACGCTGCGAGAGCTCCGCACCGCGGAAGAAGTTGCCACCGCCCGTGACGATGGCGATCTCGACATCCTGCGCGGCCGAGGCGATCTCCCTGGCCAGGGAACTGACGATGTCGGGGTTGACGCCCAACTGACCGCCACCGAAGGATTCTCCGGAAAGTTTGAGCAGAACCCGTCGTCTACCGGTCGCTGATGTCATCGTGTCTCCTTGGGTTCGGCTTCCTACAGATTATCGTTCGGGCCGCTGCCCGCGAACGCGAAAATGGGGCCCGGTTCGCTTTCGCGGACCGGGCCCCGTCGCCGTTGTGGTGCTGTGCGGCGGCTACGCGCCGACCTTGAATCGCACGAACTGGTTCACCGTGAGCCCGGCATCCGAGAGCACCTTGCCGACGGACAACTTGTTGTCCTTGGCGTAGTCCTGCTCGAGCAGGGCGACCTGCTTGATGAAGGCGGTGAGTCGACCCTCGATGATCTTCGGCAGGGCCGCCTCGGGCTTGCCCTCGCCGCGGCTGATCTCCTCGACGATGCGACGCTCGTTCTCGACGTCGGCCGCGGGGACATCCTCGCGGCTGAGGTACTGCGGGTCGGCGAAGGAGATGTGCTGTGCCACGCTGCGCGCGGTGTCTGCGTCGTCTCCCGAGTATCCGACGACCACGCCGACCTGCGGCGGCAGGTCCTTGTTGGTCTTGTGCAGGTAGATCGCGAACTTCTCGCCGGAGACGAGAGCGACACGACGAAGCTCCACCTTCTCGCCGAGGATCGCGGCCTCGTCACCGATGACTTCGGCGACGGTCTGGCCCCCCGCGGGAGCGGCGAGTGCCTCTTCCACGGTCGAGGCGCCCGCGGCCGCCACGGCGTCGAGCACCTTGTTGCCCAGGGTCACGAACTTCTCGCTCTTCGCGACGAAATCGGTCTCGCACGCGAGCTCGATGAGCGTCGTGGTGGCGCCGTTCTCCTTGGCGGCGACGAGTCCCTCGCTCGTGGAGCGGTCGGCGCGCTTCGCGTTGCCCTTCGCTCCCTTGAGGCGCAGGAGTTCGGTGGCCTTGTCGAGGTCACCGCCCGCCTCGACGAGCGCGTTCTTGGTCTCGACCATGCCGGTGCCGAGGCGCTCGCGCAGGGTCTTGAGGTCATCCAGGCTGAAATCTGCCATGGGCTCTTTCCTTCTCTTTAGCTCGGCTTACTTCGCGTCGGCTGCGGTGTCGGCAGCGTCGGCCTTCTTGGCGGCGGGCTTTGCAGCCGCCTTCGGCGCCTTCTCGGCGGCGGTGGCCTCGGCCTCGATCTTCGCCTCGGCCTCGGCGTCGGACTCCACCTTGTGCTCGGGGACGATGGTCTCGTCCGCCGCAGCTTCGTGCTCGGCCGCTACAGCATCCGCGTCGTTCTCCTCGGTGGGAACCTCGCTCGCCACGACCGCCGCGACGGCCTCTGCGGCTGCAGGGGTCTCGGTGGCGGACTCGACCAGGCCGTCGACGGCCTCGACCTTCTCGGCCTCGGTCGCAGGGGTCTCGGATGCGGCAGTTTCAGAAGCGCCGAGCAGCTCGGCCTCCCACTCTGCGAGGGGCTCGACAGCGGAGACGTTGCCCTCTTCTGCCTTCTGGTGGCGCTGGATGAGGCCCTCTGCGGCAGCATCCGCGACAATGCGCGTCAGCAGGCCGACGGAACGGATCGCGTCGTCGTTACCCGGAATCGGGTACTGCACCTCATCGGGGTCACAGTTGGTGTCGAGGATGGCGATGACCGGGATACCGAGCTTGCGCGCCTCGTCGATGGCGAGGTGCTCCTTCTTGGTGTCGACGATCCAGATCGCGGACGGGGTCTTGGTGAGGTTGCGGATGCCACCGAGCGAGCGCTGCAGCTTGGTGAGCTCGCGGCGCTGGATGAGCAGCTCCTTCTTGGTGTAGCCCTTGGTCGTGTCGTCGAAGTCGACCTCTTCGAGCTCCTTCATGCGTGCGAGGCGCTTGGAGACGGTCTGGAAGTTGGTGAGGAGGCCGCCGAGCCAGCGCTGGTTGACGTAGGGCTGGCCGACGCGCTGGGCCTGCTCCGCAATGGAACCCTGGGCCTGCTTCTTGGTGCCGACGAAGAGGATCGTGCCGCCGTGGGCGACGGTCTCCTTGACGTAGTCGTACGTCTTGTCGATGTAGGCAAGCGACTGCTGCAGGTCGATGATGTGGCTGCCCGAACGCTCGGTCAGGATGAAGCGCTTCATCTTCGGGTTCCACCGACGAGTCTGGTGTCCGAAGTGAACGCCGCTGTCGAGCAGCTGGCGGATGGTGACAACGGCCATTGCCGTCTCCTTTTCTGGCACCGCCGCACGACCTCGCGGAGGCAGTTGCGGTGCACACTCAGTTGTTATCGCACCGGTCGGTGCGAATCCTGGTGCCCGGCCCGCATCCGACCCGGCAGAATACTGCTTTCGCAGATTCGACTGGGACTGAGTGGATGCGTGGCGTGCTGTGCCATTCACCATGGCTTCGCACGACGGACACGCGTAGTCACCCCGTGCAAACGGGATGCTTCCGAAAGTCTAGCATCCCGGGGCCGGGCGTTCTGCGCGTTCGCGCCATGCACTGGCGCGCTCTTCTCCTCCACCGCAGCGCGGCGCTGTCGCGGTTCCACAATTGCGTCAGATGCGTGTCGCGAGTGGTCGGAGCCAGGCATCCTGTATCGCGTGTTGCTCCCGTTGCTCCCCAGACCGGCCCGAATCGTCGGCCTGGCATTGCTCGCGCTGGCTGTGGTCGCGGTCTCCCCCGCGCAGGCGTCGGCGAGTGAGCAGTCTCGTGCGGGAGCAACACCCCACTGGGCATGGCCGATTGTGCCACCGAGGGTCGTACTGCGCGCGTTCACCGCACCGGAGACCGCCTACAGCGCGGGCCACCGCGGCATCGACCTGGCTGCGTCGACTGGCGCGACCGTGTATGCGCCAGCCGACGGAGTCATCCACTTCTCCGGGGTTGTCGTCGACCGCCCAGTGCTCTCGATCGAGCACGCGGCCGCGCTGCTGTCGAGCTTCGAGCCCGTGACATCGACGCTGCCCGCCGGGACGGTCGTGCACCGGGGCGAGCCCGTCGGTGTCGTCGCTGCGGCAGGCGGCCACTGTGCGTCGTCCTGCCTGCACTTCGGGGTGAGATTGCACGGGCAGTATCTGTCCCCGCTCAACTTTCTCGGCGGCATCCCTCCGCCCGTGCTGCTGCCGACGCGCGCGTTCCGGTGAGCCCGGCGTCACATCGTTGTGGCTGCGGTTCCGAAGCCGCGCTCAACCGTTCGATGGATACCCGCCCGAGTGGTGCTGGTTAGGCTGATTCGCGTGACAGACTCCACCGGGCCGGAGCTTGGGAGAGCTCGCGTCCACACTCCACTGACTCCGATCTTCCTCGGGCTGCAGATCGGGCTGCACGGCATCTTCATCGCTCTCGCCGCGTTCGTGGTGGTTCGCGCGACCATCGCGCCGGGCCACGAGGCTCCCTGGACCATCGCGCTCGGCATCGTTCTGCTCGCCGCCTACCTCGCCGGAGCATTCATCGCGCGCTCCGCGAGCACGCCGTGGGTTCCGAGAGTGTGGCTCGCGGTGCTGACGGCGATCGTTCTCGCTCTCCTGGCACTCACCCCGGACGCGACATTCCTGGTCTTCCCCCTGTTTTTCCTGCAACTCCACGTGCTGCCGTTCCGCTGGGCGATTCCCGTCACGCTTGTGACGACGGCGGTCGCGATCGTCGCGTTCGCGGGCCACAACGGATGGACGGTCGGCGGAGTGGTCGGACCGCTGATCGGCGTGACGGTTGCCATCGTGATCGGCCTCGGTTATCGCGCGCTGTACCGGGAGGCGCAGCAGCGACAGCTGCTCATCGACGAGCTCCTGGCCACCCGCGAAAAGCTCGCCGCGCGCGAGCGCGAGGCTGGCATGCTTGAGGAGCGATCCCGACTCGCCCGGGAGATCCATGACACGGTCGCGCAGGGTTTGTCGAGCATCCAG
>DATNBR010000018.1:0-64047 GCA_035571875.1 Lacisediminihabitans sp.
ACGGCGGCTACGGCAACTACATCCGCATCAACCACGGGGGCGGGCTCACAACCGCGTACGGTCACATCGTCAACGGTGGGATTCTCGTGAGCGTTGGCCAATCGGTATCTGCGGGGCAACAGATAGCGCGGATCGGCAGCACTGGAGAGTCCACCGGATGCCACCTGCACTTCGAGACGCGCCCCGGTGGCGTCGCAACCAACCCCGTGCCGTTCATGGCGGCCCGTGGCATTACCCTCGGCACCCGCTGATTTAAGGCTGGTCGAGTAGCGGAATACTAGTGACCCTCGGCCTTGAGCTTCTCGAAACCGGCAACCACGATGGCTTCTGCCTCCGCGGCGTCGCCCCAGCCCTCGGTCTTGACCCACTTGCCGGGCTCGAGGTCCTTGTAGTGCTCGAAGAAGTGCTCGATCTCCTTGCGCGTGTATTCGGGAATGTCGTCGACATCCTGAATGTGGGCCCAGCGCGGGTCCTTCGCCTGAACCGCGATGACCTTCGCGTCTGAGCCCCCGTCATCCGTCATGTTGAAGACGCCGACCGGGCGCACGGAGACGCCGACGCCGGGGAACAGCGGATAGTTGAGCAGCACGAGCACGTCGACCGGGTCGCCATCGAGGCCGAGCGTGTTCTCGAAGAAGCCGTAGTCGGTCGGATAGACGAATCCGGTGAAGAGTTCACGGTCCAGGTAGACGCGGCCGGTCTCGTGATCCACCTCGTACTTGTTGCGACTTCCCTTGGGGATTTCGATGACGGCGTCGTAGGCGGCCATGGGCGTGCTCCTTCTTCAATGGTTGCTGCAATAACGTTACTGGATGACGACTCGGCCCAGACTGACGCCCGCGATCGCGGACGTTCGGCGTGCGGTGCGAGCTGTGTTGCCCGTGGAGTCGGTGGATACTCCGCCGAAGGCTCAACCGACTTCGCGGGCTCAGTCGGCGCTGGCGTCGCAGGATCGCTCCGCGCTCCTCAAAGCTCCAGCGCGCCAAGAGGCCCACCACGCCCCCGCCTTCGGCGGAGTATCCACCGACTTGGAAATAACGGGGCAGGCTGCAAATGGAGCGCTCGTCCTGGTCGCACTCAGCGGGGGCGCAGATTCGCTCGCGCTCGCCGCAGCCACGGCGTTCGAGGCTCCGCGGGCCGGATGCCGTGCCGGCGCCGTCATCGTCGACCACGGCCTCCAGAGTAGGTCGGCGGATGTCGCGGCGAGGGCCGCGGACCAGGCACGTTCGCTGGGACTCGACCCCGTCATCGTCAAGCGGGTCCAGGTGGGCACGGAGGGCGGGCCCGAAGCGGCGGCGCGGGACGCGCGCTACGCCGCGCTCGCCGAGGCCGCTGCGGAGACGGGGGCGACCCGCGTGTTCCTTGGACACACCCTCGACGACCAGGCCGAGACGGTGCTGTTGGGGCTCGCGCGGGGAAGCGGCGGCGGAAGCCTGAAGGGCATGGACTCGTCGGCCGGGCTGTATCTGCGGCCGTTGCTCGGCATCCGTCGCTCGGTGACGCGGCAGTTCTGCGCCGATTCGGGCCTCGAACCGTGGGACGACCCGCAGAACGATGAGGAGCGGTTCACCAGGGTTCGCGTGCGCAACACGGTGCTTCCGGTGTTGGAGCGCGAGCTCGGGCCGGGCGTGGCGGAGGCGCTCGCCCGCACCGCGGCCCAGTTGCGCGAGGACTCCGACGCGCTCGATCACTTCGCCGCGGAAATCATCGAGGAACTCGCCGAGCACGCCGAGGCCGGCATCGCGCTCGGAGTGAAGGCGCTCGAGGCCAACCCGGCCGCGCTGCGGCAGCGCATCATCCGGCTCGCCGTCGCCTCGGAGTTCGGGGTGAGCCTCAGCCGAACGCAGACCCTCGAGGTCGCTCGGCTCGTGACCGACTGGCACGGCCAGGGGGCGCTCGACCTGCCGGGCATTACTGTTAAACGCGAGGGACGCCTGCTGGTGTTCTCCGCAACCACCTCACCTCACCGGGAGCCCTAGACCCATGGAATTCAGCGACATCGCGGACGACCTCAGCAGCACGCTCCTCACCGAGGAGGAGATCCACGCGAAGATCGCCGAACTCGCCAGGCAGATCGAAGAGGATTACGCTGGCCGCGAGATTCTCCTGGTGGGCGTGCTGCGGGGAGCGGTGATGGTCATGGCAGACCTCGCCCGCGAGTTGACCATTCCGATCGAGATGGACTGGATGGCCGTGTCCTCCTACGGCTCCGGCACGCAGTCCTCCGGCGTGGTTCGCATCCTGAAAGACCTCGACTCCGACCTGCACGACCGCAACGTGCTCATCGTCGAAGACATCATCGACTCCGGGCTCACGCTGTCGTGGCTGCGCACCAACCTCGAGAGCAGGGGCGCGGCATCCGTCGAGATCTGCGCGCTGCTGCGCAAGCCGGATGCCGCCAAGGTCGCCGTCGACGTGCGTTACGTCGGCTTCGAGATTCCCTCCGCGTTCGTCGTCGGGTATGGGCTCGACTACGCCGAGAAGTACCGCAACCTTCGCGGCATCGGCGTGCTCGCGCCGCACGTCTACCAGTAGCTCCGCGGGGGTGAGCGAAGTCCGCACCGTCGTGGCGGGAGAAACTATCTCGCGGCGGGAGACGTAACTCCCGCCGCCAGAGGCTGACTCCCGCCACGAGTCGCCGGATGACCGCCAGCGGGTGCATTACGCCGCCAGCAAACATGCAGTAGGCCCCCAGCCCTGGCGCGATACCCTTGCACCACATTCTTCGTCAGAAAGGTGCCGGGCGAAAGTTCCGGAACACTATGGATTTCAAGCGCTTTCTCAAGGGCCCGCTGGTCTACATCCTGCTGGCCGTTGTCGTCGCGTCGGTGGGCTTCAGCCTGCTGAGCAGTTCAGGGTTCAAGCAGATCTCGACCCAGGATGGACTGAAGCTGCTCTCGAGCGACAAGGTCGCCTCCGCGAAAATCGTGGACAACGAGCAGCGCGTGGACCTCACTCTGAAGCAGGCCGGCGCCAACGGCAAGCAGGTGCAGTTCTACTACGCCTCCTACCGCGGCACGGAGGTCGTCGATGCCGTCACGTCCTCGGCCACGAAATTCAATGACGAGGTAGACAAGGGCAACTGGTTCTCGTCGACCCTGTGGCTCATCCTGCCGTTCATCGGCATCGGCCTGATTTTCTGGTTCCTGCTCTCGAGTATGCAGGGCGGCGGCAGCAAGGTCATGCAGTTCGGCAAGTCGAAGGCCAAGCTCGTCTCGAAGGAGACACCAAAGGTGACCTTCGCGGATGTCGCGGGTGCCGACGAGGCGATCGAAGAGCTCGAAGAGATCAAGGACTTCCTCAAGGAGCCGGCCAAGTTCCAGGCGGTCGGTGCGCGTATCCCCAAGGGCGTGCTGCTGTACGGCCCTCCCGGCACCGGTAAGACGCTGCTCGCTCGCGCGGTCGCGGGCGAGGCGAACGTTCCCTTCTATTCGATCTCCGGATCGGACTTCGTCGAGATGTTCGTCGGCGTCGGTGCGAGCCGCGTGCGCGACCTGTTCGCGCAGGCCAAGGAGAACTCACCGGCGATCATCTTCGTCGACGAGATCGATGCGGTCGGGCGCCACCGCGGCTCCGGCATGGGCGGCGGTCACGACGAGCGCGAGCAGACCCTCAACCAGCTGCTGGTCGAGATGGACGGCTTCGACGTGAAGACCAACGTCATCCTCATCGCCGCAACCAACCGCCCCGACATTCTCGACCCCGCACTGCTGCGCCCGGGTCGCTTCGACCGTCAGATCGGCGTGGATGCGCCCGACCTCCTCGGTCGCAAGCAGATCCTCGAGGTGCACGGCAAGGGCAAGCCACTCGCCGCCGGCGTGGACCTTGAGGTCGTCGCCCGCAAGACTCCCGGCTTCACCGGTGCAGACCTGGCCAACGTGCTCAACGAGGCAGCGCTGCTCACCGCGCGCTCCAACGCCCAGCTGATCGACAACCGCGCTCTCGACGAGGCCATCGACCGCGTCATGGCCGGTCCGCAGCGCCGCACGCGCGTCATGCGCGACCAGGAGAAGCTCATCACCGCGTATCACGAGGGCGGTCACGCCCTCGTCGCGACGGCGATGCGCAACACCGACCCGGTGACCAAGATCACGATCCTGCCGCGTGGCCGCGCCCTCGGCTACACGATGGTGCTGCCGCTAGAGGATCGCTACTCCGTCACGCGCAACGAACTGCTCGACCAGCTCGCCTACGCGATGGGAGGCCGGGTCGCCGAGGAAGTGGTGTTCCACGACCCGACGACCGGGGCATCCAATGACATCGAGAAGGCCACTGCCACCGCGCGCAAGATGGTCACCGAGTTCGGGATGAGCGCGAGCATCGGCTCGGTGAAGCTCAGCTCTGGCTCAGGCGAGATGTTCCTCGGCCGCGACATGGGCAACCAGCGCGACTACTCCGAGCGAGTCTCTGAGCAGGTCGACGACGAGGTGCGCGCGCTCATCGAGAACGCGCACGACGAGGCGTGGAAGGTGCTCAACGAGAACCGCGCGATCCTCGACACGCTCGCGACCGCGCTGCTCGAGAAGGAGACTCTCGACCACCTCCAGCTCGAGGAGATCTTCAAGGACGTGAAGAAGCTGCCCGAGCGCCCGCAGTGGCTCTCGAGCGACAAGCGGCCCATCTCGAACAAGCCTCCCGTGGCGATGCCGGCGAAGGCCGCCATCGACGGAGACCTGGTCGACGGCGACGTGTCCTCCACTCCGCCGCAGAAGAAGACGCGCGCGCCGAGGCCGCGGAAGCGCCCCGATATCGCGACCGCGTAAGCAGGATCTGTGTCCCGCAAGGAATCCGCGCCAGCCAACGACGGCGAGACGCGTCATGCCCCGGGGCAGAGCATCGACCGCGGGCGCATCGAGGCTGCCGTCTCCGAGATCCTTGCCGCCATCGGTGAGGACCCCACGCGGCCCGGCCTCGTGAGCACGCCCGAGCGGATCGCCCAGGCATACAGCGAGTTCTTCGAGGGGCTCGCGGTCGATCCGCTGAGCCATCTCACGGGGAGCGCCGAGTTCCCCGAGGGCTCCGAGGAGCTCGGCGAGCTCGTGCTGCTGCGCGACATCGACTTCCGTTCTATCTGCGAACACCACCTGCTGCCCTTCACCGGTGTTGCACACGTCGCCTACGTTCCGCGCACGCGCATCGTGGGTCTCGGCAAGCTTCCGCGGGTGGTCGAGACGCTCGCCGCGCGCCCACAACTGCAGGAGAGACTGACCGAAGAGATTGCGGATGCCCTGCAGACAGGGCTGGACCCGCTCGGTCTGCTCGTCGTGCTCGATGCGACTCACGCCTGCGTCTGGTCTCGTGGAGTACGTCAGCTGAACAGCTCCACCGTCACCATGGCCACGCGCGGAACCCTCTCGGAGGCGACCGAGCGAACCGAGATCATGGCGCTCATCGGCTCGGCACGCAGCGAGGTCGCATCATGAGCGTCGACGGATCGAACCAGCCGCAGCTGACCCCGGGTCGCTCGCGCACTCCCGCCGTGTTGCGCCGCCGCGCACCCGCGAGCGCGACCGCACCGGTGATCATGGGTGTGATCAACATGACGCCCGATTCCTTCAGCGACGGCGGCGAATACAACCGACTCGATGCCGCGGTCGCGAGGGCAGTGGAGCTCACCGAGGCGGGAGCCCGCCTCATCGACGTGGGTGGCGAGTCCACTCGGCCGGGTGCCCAGCGCATCCCGCTCGACGAGGAGCGGCGGCGGGTGATCCCCGTCATCGAGGAGCTCGTGCGGCGCGACATCGTCGTGAGCGTCGACACGATGAACGCCTCGACCGCGCTCGCCGCTGCCGAGGCCGGTGCACGGCTCATCAACGACGTCTCCGGAGGACTCGCCGACCCCGCGATGGCGCGCGTCGCGGCCGAGACCGGTCTCCACTTCGTCGCCATGCACTGGCGTGGACCAAGCGACACGATGCAGTCGAACGCGGTCTACAACAACGTCGTGCGCGACGTGCGCAGCGAATTGAAGCAGCGCGTCGCCGAACTGATCGTGGCCGGCGTCGACCCCAACCGCATCATCCTGGACCCCGGAATCGGCTTCGCGAAGAACGCCGAGCAGAACTGGCTCATGCTCGGGCACCTGCGCGAGCTCGGCATCCTCGGCTATCCCCTGCTGCTGGGCGTCTCGCGCAAGCGTTTCCTCGGTGCGCTGCTGCCCGAGGGGGCTCCGGTGAAGGATCGGGATGCGGCGACAGCCGTGATCAGTGCGCTCGCCGCGGAGGCAGGGGTGTGGGGCGTTCGGGTGCACGACGTCGCCGGCACGAGAGCCGCGCTCGACGTGTGGAGCGCCATGCACGGGAACGGAGCCGGGCTGTGACCGACGACCTGTTGACGCTGACCGGGCTGCGGGCATCCGGGCATCACGGCGTCTTCGCCGAGGAGCGCGAGAACGGCCAGGACTTCTTCATCGATGTGACCGTGACGCTCGATTTCGCCGCGGCAGCGGAGTCCGACGACCTGGAGCAGACCATCCACTACGGCGTGCTCGCCGAGGAGATCGTCGCGGCCGTGGAGCGCGACCCGGTCGACCTGATCGAGACCGTGGCGCAGCGCGTCGCCGACGTCGTGCTCGCGCACAAGCCGGCCAAGCAGGTCACGGTGACGTTGCACAAGCCGAGCGCTCCCATCACCGTGCCCTTCGCGGATGTCTCCGTCACGATCACCAGGAGCCGCCAGTGAGCTCGCGGGTCGTCATCGCGTTCGGCGGCAACCAGGGCGATCGCGAGGCCACCCTCAGGGCAGCGGTGCTGGATGTCTCGGCCATCGACGGTGTGACCGTCACCGCTGTGTCCGGGCTCGTGGAGTCGCACGCGGTCAAGCCCGCCGGCGTCGATGAGATCGCACCTCGCTACCTGAACGGTGTTGTGTTCGCCGAGACGACGCTCACTCCGGAGCGGCTGCTCGACGAGCTGCAGCGCATCGAGCTCGAGCACGGTCGCGTTCGGCTGGAGCGCTGGGGCGATCGCACCCTCGATCTCGACCTGGTGGCGGTGATCGAAGCCGACGGAACCTGGGTGCAGCAAGCGAGTGGACGGCTCGTGCTGCCGCATCCGCGTGCCTGGGAGCGTGCCTTCGTGCTCGCACCGTGGGCCCAGCTGGATGCGGACGCGGAGATACCGGGGCACGGTCGCATCACAGAACTGCTGGCTCCCATCGCGCACACGGTATGGAACCACGAGTCCGAGCGGGCGACCCGATGAAGCGCACTCGCGTCAGCACCCTCGTGCTGCTCGGCATTCTCGGCACGGTCAGCGGAGCGTTCATCGAGACCCTGATGGCCGCCGGCGGCCGGGCGATCATCATTCCCGAGGCCGGGCTCCCCGTCGCGCTCGTGGCGATCGCGGTGATCGTGATCCTGCTCGCCGTTCCGGTGCGCCGCTTCGCCCACGGCAAGTCACGCGCGCCGGTCGATCCGTACTACGCCACGCGCGTCGTGATGCTCGCCAAGGCGTGTGCGCTGAGCGGCGCGCTGCTCACCGGGCTCGCCCTCGGCGTGACGATCTACCTGCTCACGCGGTCTGCGATGCCGAGCGCGGGGTCGATCGGGCTCGCGGTGGCTACGCTTATTGCGTCCGGCATCCTGCTCGCAGCGGGTCTGATCGCCGAACACATGTGCGTCATCCCGCCGGCGGACCCCGACGACGACGCAGACCCCAAGCCCATTCGCGTCAGGCCCTGACCCGAGCGCAAGGATCACCGTGAGCAATCGACTCGAACTGGCCGACGTCAGCTGGCGCCGCGTATCGCCCAAGCTCGTCTGGGTGGAACTCGCCGGCGGTGCCATCGTGGCGCTCGTCGCGGCCGCGATCGCCGTGGGCATGTTCATTCTGCAGGCCTGGGTGCCATTCGTGATCGTGAGCCTGTTCGTGGCCGGCACGCTCGTGAAGCTCGTGATCACCCCGCGTCGCGTGCGCTCGATCGGTTACCAGTTGCGCGACGATGACCTGCTGTTCCGCCGCGGAATCATGTGGCAGCGCTTCGTCGCCGTGCCCTACGGTCGCATGCAGCTCATCGACATCAACCGTGGCCCCGTGGCTCGCGCTCTCGGACTGAGCGAGCTCAAGTTCGTGACCGCTGCTGCCGCGGCCGGGGTGACGCTGCCGGGGCTCGCCGAAGCCGACGCCGACGCACTGCGAGACCAGCTCGTCGAGCTGGCGGAGAGCCGGCGGGCCGGGCTGTGACCGAGGTTCCTCCGCAGGAGACCGTGGTCGTGCCCCCCGTCGCGGCCGCGCTCACAGACGGCCAGTGGCATCGACTCCATCCCGCATCCCCGCTGCTGAGGGGTGGTATCGCGCTCATCGCGATTCTCGGTGTCGTGGTAGCGAACCTGCGCGAGCGTCTCGTCTCGCTGTTCATCCCGCGTTTCGACGAGGGCGGTGACCCCGTCGATTACGTGCTCGACCACGGGCTTGTGCTGCAGGCCCTCGTCGTGATCGTCGTGCTGCTGATCCTGTTCATCGCCGGCTTCTACCTCTCCTGGCGCATGCACACCTTCCGCATCACGAACGAGGTCGTGGAGGTGCGATCGGGCATCCTGTTTCGCACGAATCGCAAGGCCAGGCTCGACCGCATCCAGGGCATCAACATCGTGCGACCGTTCTTTGCGCGCCTGTTCGGCGCGGCGAAGCTCGAGGTCAACCAGGCCGGGCAGAACAGCAACCTGCAGCTCTCCTACCTGGGCTCCAGTGCAGCGGATGATCTCCGCCGCGAGATCCTGCGCCTCGCCTCAGGCACACGGCTGGCCGAGCAGCGCGCGGCGGCCGCCACTCCGCAGGGACTCCTCGATCGCCGCGTGGCCGAACTCCTCGCCCCAGAACTCGACCCGAACCTCGCGCCGCCGGAATCGGTGGTGAAGATCCACCTCGGCCGGCTCGTCGGATCGATGGTGTTCAGCGAGAGCACGCTCATCCTCGTGCTCGCCCTCATCGGCGGCGGAATCTGGATCGGCACGACAGGCAAGTTCTACGCGCTGATCTTCGCCCTGCCGAGCCTGCTCGGCTTCTTCAGCTTCTATGCGAGGCGCTTCACCAAGTCGCTGCGCTACACCATCGCCGGCACGCCCGATGGCGTGCGCGTCGGCTATGGCCTCTTCTCCACGAGCAATGAGACACTGCCTCCCGGCCGCATCCACTCCGTGCAGGTTCGCCAGTCGCTGCTGTGGCGCCCGGCCGGCTGGTGGGAGGTGCGCGTGAACGTGGCCAGCCACTCCTCGAATAAGGGCGCCGACGGCCGCGCCAACACGACCATCCTGCCGGTCGGTAGCTTCGACGATGCGGCTCGGGTCGTGGCGCTCGTGCTGCCCGGCTTCGAACTGCCGAACTTTCCGCGGGTCGCGCCCGACGACGGCTTCACCAATTCGCCTCGCCGGGCCGCCTGGCTGCGGCCGTTCTCGTGGCGGCGAAACGGCTTCGCCAGTGCACCGGACTGGCTGCTGCTGCGCCGGGGTGCCATCTGGCGACAGCTCGTGATCGTGCCGCAACCGCGACTGCAGAGCGTCGCGCTCAGCCAGGGCCCGGTGCTGCGAATGCTTCGCCTCGCCGCGATTCAACTGCACACGGTGTCCGGTCCCATCCGCGCCGAACTCGGCGCCATCGACCGGGATGCCGCACTCGCCTTCTTCGGTCATGTCGCGCAGGCGGCGGTCAGTTCCGCCCAGCGCGACACCTCGCACCGCTGGCGCTCCGGTGAGCAGCCAGGACTGACCACCGGGGGTCTTCCCGCATGAGCACGCAGGAACGGTCGGGGCGGCTCGGAGTCGGCATCGTCGGTGCGGGCCTTGTCGGGCCGATCATTGGGGCGGCGCTCGCCGGCGCCGGCCACGCGATCGTGGGCATCTCTGCGATCTCGGAGGCGAGCAGGGAGCGCGCCGAGGCGATTCTGCCGGGAGTGCCGATACTCGAACTGCCGCAGGTGATCGAGCGCAGCGAGCTCGTGATCCTCGCCGTGCCCGCCGCTGAGCTCGCGCAACTCGTCGAGGGACTCGCCGCTACCCGCACCTGGCAGGCCGGCCAGCTCGTGTTGCACACCGCCGCGGCGTTCGGCACCGGCGTGCTCGCGCCCGCCATGGCGCAGGGCGCGATCCCGCTCGCCGTGCATCCGATCATGTCCTTCACCGGCACGACCATCGACCTGAGTCGCATGGTCGACAGCTTCTTCGCGGTCACCGCTCCCGCTCCCGTGCTACCCATCGGGCAGGCCCTCGTCGTGGAGATGGGCGGCGAACCGATCGTGGTGGAGGAATCGAACCGCGCCGCGTTCGCTGAGGCGATCTCGACCGCCGTGAGCTTCTCGACCGCGATAGTCGACCAGGCGACCGGCATCCTCGCATCCATCGGCGTCGACGCACCGGGTAGGGTGCTCGGCCCGCTCGTGCGCTCCTCGGTCGAGAACGCGCTGGGTCGCGCATCCGGCTCGTCAGACTCCTCGCTGCTCTGACCCGGCCCATCCTCTCTCCGCCGGATCGTTGGCGATTTTCGCCCTACCCGCCGTGGTTTAGGGCGGAAATCGCCAACAATCGGCTCCCTCTCCGGCCCGGTAACATCGGGGTGTGTCAGTTGCCGTAGCGGAGACCATCGCCGAGTTGCGCGCACGGCTCGCGCAGGCCCGGGCCGCCGGTCGCAGCGTCGCCCTCGTTCCGACCATGGGGGCACTTCACGAGGGTCACCTCGCACTCGTCGCACGGGCGCACGAGGTGGCGGATGTGGTGGTCGTCTCGATCTTCGTCAACCCGCTGCAGTTCGGCCCGAGCGAGGATCTCGATCGCTACCCCCGCGACCTCGCCGCCGACCTCGCGAAACTCGACGGCGTCGATCACGTGTTCGCGCCCTCGGTCGGCGAGATGTATCCCGACGGGCCCTCTCAGACGCGCGTGGTCGCGGGTGAGATTGGGGCGCTCTACGAGGGAGCGGCGCGAGCGGGCCACTTCGACGGAGTGCTCACCGTCGTCAACAAGCTCCTGGGCATCGTCGCCCCCGACGCCGTGGTGTTCGGCCAGAAGGATGCGCAGCAGGTGTTCCTGGTGAAGCGCATGGTCGCCGATCTCAACGTTCCGGTCGCGGTCGAGGTGGTGCCGATCGTGCGTGAGGGCGACGGGCTCGCCCTGTCCAGCCGCAACCGGTATCTCTCTGCCGAGCAGCGTGCGGCAGCGCTGGGACTGTCGGCGGCGCTGGCTGCCGGGGCGGCATCCGCTGTCGGTGGGGCGGATGCGGTGCTCGAGGCAGCGAGGTCGGCGCTCGCCGCGCAGACACCGGCCTCGCGATCACTCGTTAAGCTGGACTATCTGGTCGTCGTCGACCCGCAGACCCTCCGTGCGGTCGACGCGGGGCATCGCGGCCAGGCCGTTGTTCTGATCGCCGCGACCGTGGGCACCACGCGACTGATCGACAACGCGACCATCCGGCTCGGCTGACCGCCTCCGGCCCCCTGACACCTGCCACCTTCGAACCGAGAGCGCGAACGAGATGACCACACCACCGGCACACGACGCCGAGAGCGAGGCGACGGCTCTCGACATCGCGCGCGAGGACGCGGAGGCGCTAGAGGCAGAGGCGGCGTTCGAGGCCGAGGCCTCGCAGCAGATGCAGGTTCGACTCGGCAAGCGCGATCGCCTCATCGAATCCGGTGCCGGGGCCTATCCGGTGTCCTTGCCGATCACCACGACCATCGCCGAGACGCGCGCACGATTCGGCGAACTCGAGCCGGATGCCGCCACCGGCGAGATCGTCGGTCTCGCCGGCCGCATCGTTCACCTCCGCAACACGGGCAAGCTGTGCTTCGCGTCGCTGCAGTCCGGGGACGGATCCCGCATCCAGGCCATGGTCTCGCTCGCGGTCGTCGGCGACGAGTCGCTCGAGTCGTGGAAGGACCTCGTCGACCTGGGCGACCACCTCTTCGTCTCCGGCGAGGTCGTAGCGAGTCGCCGCGGCGAGCTGTCGGTGATGGTGAAGGAGTGGCAGATCGCTACCAAGGCGCTTCGTCCGCTGCCGAACCTGCACACCGAGCTCAGCGAGGAGACGCGCGTCCGCGCCCGCTACCTCGACCTCATCGCACGCGAGGGTGCCAGGCAGATGGTGCGCAGCAGGGCGGCATCGGTTGCGTCCCTGCGCAGTACCTTCGCCGCGCACGGGTATGTGGAAGTCGAAACGCCGATGCTGCAGACCATGCACGGTGGAGCATCCGCCCGGCCCTTCATCACGCACAGCAACGCCTTCGACACCGAGCTGTTCCTGCGGATCGCGCCGGAGCTGTTCCTGAAGCGCGCCGTGGTCGGCGGCATCGAGCGGGTGTTCGAGATCAACCGCAACTTCCGCAACGAGGGCGCGGACTCCACCCACTCGCCCGAGTTCGCGATGCTCGAGGCCTACCAGGCATACGGCGACTACAACCAGATGGCCGATCTCACCCAGGAGATGATCCAGAACGCCGCGATCGCCATCGGCGGCAGCATGGTCGTGACCTGGGCCGACGGCAGCGAGTACGACTTCGGCGGCGAGTGGGACCGCGTGAGCATGTACGAGTCGCTGAGCGCAGCATCCGGCCGGTCGATCACCACCGGAACGTCAGTGGATGAGCTGGCCGCCCTCGCGGACTCGCTCGGCATCGAGGTGAAGCAGGCCACCCACGGCAAGTATGTCGAGGAACTGTGGGAGCACTTCGTGAAGGGCGACCTCGAGCGGCCCACCTTCGTGATGGACTTCCCGGTCGACACCTCTCCGCTCGTGCGCGACCATCGCTCGAACCCCGGCATGGTCGAGAAGTGGGACCTGTACGTGCGCGGCTTCGAACTCGCCACCGGCTATTCGGAGCTCGTCGACCCGGTCATCCAGCGCGAGCGCTTCATCGAGCAGGCCAAGCTCGGCGCGGCCGGTGACCTCGAGGCCATGCGGCTCGATGAGGAGTTCCTGCGAGCGCTCGAACACGGCATGCCGCCGTCAGGTGGCATGGGCATGGGCATCGACCGGCTGCTGATGGCTCTCACCGGGCTTGGCATCCGCGAGACCATCCTGTTCCCCCTGGTGAAGTGAGGATGCCGTGAGCGATCAGAAAGATCCGCGCAAGATCACGACGAACCGGTTGATTCTCTGGGTGCTGGTCGGGGGCTTCGCGCTGTACCTCATCGGCAGCGGAATCGTGGGGATCATCACCAAGTAGCCCCGCGGGCGACCACCCAGCCGCACCGCGTATCCTTGGGGCGTGAACACATTCTGGGACAGCTGGTTCTTCGTGCTGTTGCCGACCGTCCTTGTCGGTCTGATCTTCTGGTTCATCATGCGCGCCGTGATTCATGCCGACCGCACCGAGCGCAAGGTCTACGCCACGATCGAGGCCGAAGAGCGCGCACGCCTCGGCCAGCCCGCACCGAAGAAGTAACTATTCGCGAGGCCTGAGGCGCACGTTCGGCATCTCGGGCGCAGGCAGCGGCCTTCCGTCGTAGTCGCGCACGGCACCGAAACGACCAGCGACTGTGCCGCCCGCCACGACATCCGCCTGCCATTCGGCCCGGAACCGCACGATCTCGTCATGGCTGCGTCCGATGAAGTTCCACCACATCACGATGCTCTCGCCAAGCGGCGTGCCTCCGATGAGCAGCGCCCGCACGGGCGTCGCGCCCGCCTCGAGGCGCAGCGTGGAGCGGCCGGTGCCGAGGTAGCCGAGGTGCGACGGCTCGACTCGCTCACCCTGCACCCTCAGCTCGCCGGCATCCACGAGAACGCCGTGCTCGAAACCCTGGTCGATCGGCAGTTCCACGGATGCCCCGGCGGGCAGATCGAGCTGCGCGCCGACGAGCGGGCTGAAGGCCGTGGCCGGGGAGAGCTCGCCGAGCAGCGATCCGAGGAAGACCCGCAGCGTTGCCGCACCGAATCGCACCGGGGCGGGAACGTAGTGCTCGAACAGGGGAGCGGTGTGCCTCGTCGCGTCGGGCAGGGCCACCCAGAGCTGGGCGCCGTGCAGCACGGTTGTCTGTGCGGTCGACACCTCCGAGTGCTGGATGCCACGCCCCGCTGTCATGAGATTCAGTTCGCCCGGGCGCACCATCGCGTGGTGTCCCGCGCTGTCCCGGTGCTCGATCTCGCCCGCGAAGAGCCAGCTCACCGTTTGCAACCCGGTGTGCGGATGCGGGGGCACGACCATTCCGCCCGTCGCGGCCACGTCATCCGGCCCGTAGTGGTCGACGAAGCACCACGCGCCGATGAGGGAGCGGCGCCGCTGCGGCAGGGTGCGGCGCACGCCCATCGCGCGCGGGCCGCCGAGGGGAACGTCGCGCGGTTCGAGGATCTCGACGACGGCGTCGGTGCCGCCCGTGTCGACGACGAGCTCGAGCGGGTCCTTCTCCAGGTTGCTCATGCCGGGAGCCTAGCCCGGTGCCCCGCGCGACGAAAGAAGGGAGGATGGAGCCATGGATTATGGCGTGCGGGTGCTGCGCTTCGCCGACTATCCGGTGGTGCCGTGGCGCAACGGCGGGGGAGTCACGCGCGAGGTCGCGGCATCGGCGGTTCCTCTGGCGAGCACCAATCGCGACCCGGCCGGCGATGAGCTGCCTCCGCTGCCGGCGCCGACACCGGCCTGGCGCATCAGCATGGCGACAGTCGATGCCGAGGTCTCGTTCTCGAACTTCACCGGGCTCACCCGCTGGCTCGGCGTCGTCGATGGCGCGGGTATCGAGCTGACGGTGGACGGGCAGATGTCGAGCCTGCGACCCGGGGAGACGTTCGGTCCGTTCGCTGGCGGGGCACCGGCATCCGCTCGACCGCTCGGCGGCGTGGCACTCGATCTCGGCCTGATCCTCGATCGCGCTCGCACCCGTGGGGAGCTGAGCGCGGTCGGCGCGGGCGGGCGCGACATAGTCGGGCTCATCTGGTTCGTGGTGTCCCTCGTCGACGGGCTCGAGGTGAGTCTCAACGGCACCCCTGTCGCTACGCTAGCGCGCCGCGACACCGCCGCCCTCGACCTGCGCACGGGGCCGATTGCCCACCTCTCGCTGGCCGCTCCCGCTGCTGCATCCGATGTCACCCCCGCCCCGTTTGCATCCGCCCATGTCGCCTCCGCCCCGGTCGCCTACCTCGTCTCAATCGCGCCCTGACTCGAGCGATTCGCTTCCCGCCACTCGTCGCCCGCCACCCGTCCCAAATGCAGGAGTTGCCTGCGTTTCACAGCCGGTGGTCCCCGAAATCTCGGGAAGTCACCCGCGTCGTCTCCTGCATTTGGGACATCGGTGACAACGGATGCGGCGGCAGCCGGGCGGGGATGTCGCGGTCAGTCGGTGGGCGCGCGCACCAGCAGCTCGCCAACCTCGCAGTCGAGGGCGGCACAGATGGCGTTGAGCGTGGAGAAGCGGATGGCCTTCGCGCGGTCGTTCTTGAGGAGCGACAGGTTGACGATGCTCAGGTCGACCAGTTCGCTCAACCGCGTCAGCGTCCTCCCGCGCTTAACGGATATCGATAACTTTCGCCATATCTGGACTCCTGAGGTGCGCGCCAGCCGCGCGGAAAAGGAGGAGAAACCCAGGTGGGCGGCGCAAAACTTCCTCCTTTACATGCGGATGCCGCAATAGGTCCTCCTTTTCGGCCAGACTCACTCGCCCCAGACGTACCGTCCCGGGCCGGACGCGCTGAGTGCGCGCGCCGCAGGCGCCCCGGTCACGCCTAGGGCGAACACTCGCCAATTGCCCGGCTCGCCTCGTTACTCTCGATGTATCGGCACCACACCGCCACGGTGCCTGAGGAGTCAGAAATGTTCGAAAGATTTACCGACCGAGCCCGTCGCGTGGTTGTCCTTGCCCAGGAAGAGGCAAAGATGCTCAACCACAACTACATCGGCACGGAGCACATCCTGCTCGGCCTGATCCACGAGGGTGAGGGCGTCGCCGCGAAGGCTCTCGAGTCTCTCGGCATTTCCCTGGATGCCGTGCGCGAGCAGGTGCAAGACATCATCGGCCAGGGTCAGCAGCAGCCGACCGGCCACATCCCCTTCACGCCGCGTGCGAAGAAGGTGCTTGAGCTGAGCCTGCGCGAGGCCCTGCAACTCGGCCACAACTACATCGGCACGGAGCACATCCTGCTCGGTCTCATCCGCGAGGGTGAGGGCGTTGCGGCACAGGTGCTTGTGAAGCTCGGAGCCGACCTCAACCGCGTTCGCCAGCAGGTCATCCAGCTGCTCTCGGGCTACCAGGGCAAGGAACAGGTCGCCGTCGGTGGCAACGACCAAACCACCGCACAGGCCGGTTCGCAGATTCTCGACCAGTTCGGGCGCAACCTCACGCAGGCCGCTCGCGACGGCAAGCTCGACCCGGTGATCGGGCGCGAGAAGGAGATGGAGCGGGTCATGCAGATCCTCTCCCGCCGATCGAAGAACAACCCCGTGCTGATCGGCGAGCCCGGAGTCGGCAAGACCGCCGTCGTCGAGGGCCTCGCCCAAGCGATCGTGCGCGGGGATGTGCCGGAGACGCTGAAAGACAAGCAGCTCTACACGCTCGACCTGGGTTCGCTCATCGCCGGCAGCCGCTACCGCGGTGACTTCGAGGAGCGCCTGAAGAAGGTCACCAAGGAGATCCGCACCCGAGGCGACATCATCACCTTCATCGACGAGATCCACACCCTCGTCGGCGCCGGTGCCGCGGAGGGAGCGATCGACGCGGCCAGCATCCTGAAGCCGCTGCTCGCCCGTGGTGAGCTGCAGACGATCGGTGCGACCACGCTCGACGAGTACCGCAAGCACTTCGAGAAGGATGCCGCGCTCGAGCGCCGGTTCCAGCCGGTGCGTGTGGAAGAGCCGAACCTGCCGCACACCATCAACATCCTCAAGGGACTGCGCGACAAGTACGAGGCGTTCCATAAGGTGTCGATCACGGATGGTGCCATCGTCGCCGCCGCGAATCTGGCCGACCGCTACGTGGCCGACCGGTTCCTGCCCGACAAGGCCATCGACCTGATCGACGAGGCCGGCGCACGTCTGCGACTGTCGATCCTCTCGGCCCCGCCGGAGCTTCGCGAGTTCGACGACAGGATCGCCGACGTGCGTGGCCGCAAGGAAGCCGCGATCGAGGATCAGGACTTCGAGAAGGCCGCTTCTCTTCGTGACGAGGAGAAGAAGCTGCTCGGTGAGCGCCTGCGTCTCGAGAAGCAGTGGAAGAGCGGCGAGGCCGGCTCGACCGGAACCGTGGATGAGGGAATCATCGCCGAGGTGCTCGCGTCGGCCACCGGCATCCCGGTGTTCAAGCTCACCGAGGAGGAGACCGCGCGTCTCGTCTTCATGGAGAAGGCGCTGCACCAGCGCGTCATCGGTCAGGAGGAGGCCATCTCCTCACTGTCGAAGACCATCCGTCGCACGCGTGCCGGGCTCAAGGACCCGAGGCGCCCATCCGGTTCGTTCATCTTCGCCGGCCCCACCGGTGTCGGCAAGACCGAGCTGGCCAAGGCGCTCGCCGAGTTCCTGTTCGACGACGAGAACGCGCTCATCTCGCTCGACATGAGCGAGTACGGCGAGAAGCACACCGTCTCCCGCCTGTTCGGTGCCCCTCCCGGGTTCGTCGGCTTCGAAGAGGGCGGCCAGCTCACCGAGAAGGTGCGCCGCAAGCCGTTCTCCGTCGTGCTGTTCGATGAGATCGAGAAGGCCCACCCCGACATCTTCAACTCGCTCCTCCAGATTCTGGAAGAGGGACGACTGACGGATGGCCAGGGTCGCGTCGTCGACTTCAAGAACACCGTGATCATCATGACCACCAACCTCGGCACGAAGGACATCACGGGCACCCCGATCGGCTTCACCTCGGCCTCCGACACCGCCACCGGTTACGACCGGATGCGCGGCAAGGTCGTCGAGGAGCTGAAGAAGAACTTCAAGCCGGAGTTCCTCAACCGCGTCGACGAGACGATCGTGTTCCCGCAGCTCAACGAGGTGGAACTGCTGCAGATCGTGGATCTGTTCATCAAGCGGCTTTCGGACCGCCTGCTGGACCGCGACATGACCGTCGAGCTCACCGTCCCCGCGAAGGAGCAGCTCATCAAGATCGGATTCGACCCGACCCTGGGCGCGAGGCCGCTGCGCCGCGCGATCCAGCGCGAGGTCGAGGACCGGCTGAGCGAGCGCATCCTGCAGGGCGAGCTGAACGCCGGAGACCACGTGCACGTGGACTTCGTCGATGGCGAGTTCGTGTTCACGACGTCGCTGCAGCCGGGCCGTGAGGTCGAGGAAGCGATAGCCGCCGTCGAGGCGTAGCCACTCCAGAGGGGGCGCGGCGGGCAACCGCCGCGCCCTTTCCTGCGTTCAGGAGGCGTCGAAGTGCTTGCACGTAGGATTGAAGCGTGAGTTTCACCGTGCGCACCGCCCGCACCTCAGACGTGCCGCACGTGCAGAGACTCATCGACCCGCTCGTTCAGCGGCGCATCCTGCTGGGCAAGGATGCGGTGGTCTTCTATGAGGCCATCCAGGAGTTCCGCATCGCGGAAGACGAGAACGGCACACCCATCGGATGCGGGGCTCTCCACGTGATGTGGGAAGACCTTGCCGAGGTGCGCACCCTCGCCGTCGTGCCCGAGTGGTTGCATCATGGAGTCGGTCACGCTCTGCTCGAGCGCCTCGAAGCGGACGCGATCGCCCTCGGGTTGAGCCGCCTCTTCTGCCTCACCTTCGAGGTCGACTTCTTCGAAAAGCATGGTTTCTTGCCCATGACGGAAGACCCGATCGATCCCGTCGTCTACTCAGAACTCGTGCGTTCCTCCGACGAGGGCGTCGCGGAGTTCCTGGATCTTGCCCGAGTCAAGCCCAACACGCTAGGCAATACCCGGATGCTGAAGCGCCTGTAGCTACTCTTGGGGCATGTCGACGTTCAAGAACCCCGTCGGCCCCCAGTCCAGCAAGGTGTACTGGCGCCGGCGGCTCATCGTGGCACTCGGCGTGGTCGCAGTCATCGTGATCATCATCCTGATCGCCGTGCGCCCCGGATCCGCTCCCTCCAAGAAGGCCGCCGTGTCTCACACGCCGACGTCCCAGTCGACGACGGCCACGTCGAAGGATGGCGACGCGTGCGCACCGACGCGGATCAAGCTCGAGGCGATCACCGACAAGACGAGCTACGCCGCCGCCGAGAAGCCGATGATTTCCATGCGGATCACCAATAACGGCACGACCGCCTGCACGATGAACCTCGGTTCGACCCAGCAGGAACTCAAAATTACGAGCGGCAGCGAGACCTACTGGGACTCAAAGGATTGCCAGACCGCCCCCGTCGACTCGGCGCAGGTGCTGGAACCAGGCAAGCCTCTCACCACGCCGGCGATCGCTTGGGACCGCACGCGGTCATCCACCACGACCTGCAGCGCGAGCCGTCCGCCCGTGCCGGCCGGTGGTGCCAGTTATCACCTCACGGTGAAGCTCGGTGACATCACCTCGAAAGACACCGCGCAGTTCTTGCTCAACTAGCCGGGCGGCGCTTCGACGCTGAACGCTCTCTGACCTCAAGCTGAGTGTCGCATGTACGTTCTGGCACGACCGCCCGCCGTCTGCAGTGGTGAGATAGACTCCCCCGAAAGGGGGTAGACCATGACGACGACACCCGTTGTTGAGCGGCCGCAGGCGAAACTGACTGCGCGGCAATTGACCAAACTGCGAGCCAGGCTCGTGGACGATCTCGAGCAGACGCGCGACCTGATCTCACAACTGGTGGTGGACCTCGAAGAAATGCGGTCCTCTCGACAGGATGTCGCCACCGACGACGAGCACGACCCGGAGGGTCCCACGCTCGCGTTCGAACGCTCCCAGGTGAGCGCCGTGCTCACCGACGCGCGCTCTCACTTCAACAGCATCGAGGACGCGCTGCTGCGCGTAGACGGTGACGACTTCGGCGTCTGCGAGAACTGCCACGAGCGCATCCCGTTCGGTCGCCTCGAGGCCCGGCCCTACACCCTCACCTGCGTGGCGTGTGCGGAGCTCGCTGCGCGCTGAGTGCGGCAGCGACTAGAAGTCGGGAACGTCGACGCGCTCCTGGTTCGCGAAGGCGAGCCTGAGCGCCTCTCGAAGGTGGCCGCTGTGTGCGTCGAGCACGGTGGAGAAACCGAGGCGGGCGGCCTCTGAGGCGCGGCGCTTCTCCTGGGTGACCGGCCGGATCTCACCGGCGAGGCTGATCTCGCCGACCGCCGCAAGAGTGGCGGGCAGCGGTTGGTCACGGAACGCGCTCGCGATCGCCAGCGCGATGGCGAGATCGGCGGCGGGTTCTGTGAGACGGATGCCGCCCACGGTCGACACGTAGACATCCGCCCCGCTGAGCGCCATCTTCGCTCGCCGCTCGAGCACGGCGAGCAGCATCGCGACGCGCGAGGAGTCCACGCCGTTGACGACCCTGCGCGGCATCGGGGCGCTCGACTTGACGATGAGCGCCTGCACCTCGACCGGGAGCGCGCGGCGCCCGTCGATCGAGACGGCGACGCAGGTGCCGCTCACGGGAACGGGCGTGCGCCCCGGCATCGAGCTGCGGGAGAGGAACAGGCCGCTCGGGTCGGCGACCTGCGAGATACCGTCGCCGGTCATCTCGAAGCAACCCACCTCATCCGTGGGACCGAAGCGGTTCTTGTGCGAGCGCACGAAGCGCAGCGCGGTCTGCCGGTCGCCCTCGAACTGAAGTACGACATCCACGAGGTGTTCGAGCAGGCGTGGGCCCGCGATCGTGCCGTCTTTGGTGACGTGACCGACGAGCAGCACGGGAAGGTTGCGGTCTTTCGAGACCCGGATGAGCGTGGACGCGACCTCGCGCACCTGCGCCGGACCGCCCGCGAGACCGTCGGTGAGCGAGCTCGAGACGGTCTGTACGGAGTCGACGATGACGAGCTGCGGGTCGACCTGGTCGATCTGGCCGAGGATCGTGGCGAGGTCGGTCTCCGCGGCGAGGTACAGCGATGGTTGCAGCGCACCGGTGCGCTGGGCTCGCAGGCGCACCTGGCTCGCCGACTCCTCGGCGGTGACGTAGAGCACGCGCATGCCTCCCGCCGCCGCCCGCGAGGCGACCTCGAGGAGCAGCGTGGACTTGCCGACACCGGGTTCACCGCTCAGCAGGATGGTAGCTCCGGGAACGATGCCACCGCCGAGCACGCGGTCGAACTCCGCGATGCCGCTCGGCCAATGCGCGACGGAGTCGGACTCGATCTCGGTGATCGGGCGTGCAACTCGAGCATCCGTGATGTGTACGGCTTTGACCGATTTGACGATTCCTGTCTGCTCCCCGGCCTCGACGACAGTGCCCCAGGCCTGGCATTCACCGCAGCGGCCCGCCCACTTGAGCGTCGTCCATCCGCATTCCGTGCAGCGAAAATTGGACTGGACCTTGGGCATGCTGCCAGCTTAAGCGAGACCCCCGTCAGTCGTCTCTCGCGGTGGAATCCGCCGCGGGCACGCGCCTGTCGAGGAGGGGAAGAAACGCGGATGCCCACACCCGGTAGCCGCGATCATTCGGGTGGAAGAAGTCTGCCGCGACCTGGTTGAGCGCATAGCGCGCACCGCCCTGCCTCCGGGTCGCCGCGTAGAGCGGAGCCACGTCGAGCCCGAGTTCCTCGGCGACGCGATGCACGATGGCGTTGGCCGCGCGCACGTTTCGCTCGGGTGTGCCGAAGTAGAAGGCGGGCAGCTCGGCGACGATCGCGTGCCGCGGCAGCGCGGAATAGAGTTCGCGCAGCTCCCGCTCGAAGCGCGCGGGCTCGAACGAGGGGATGTCGTTGGCGCCGATCGAGACGGTGAGCACATCCGGGTGCAGCCGTCTCAGCTTCGGCAGCTGGCTCGCGAGCGCCTCCCGCAGTCGCGCGCCGGACTGACTGAGGTTCACCACGCGCACGGGCCGGCCGGCGCGGTCGCGCAGATGCGCGGCGAGCATCCCGACGTAGCTGCGGCCGGGCCTGCTCGCGCCGATGCCCTGCGCGGCCGAGTCGCCGATGGCCACGTAGAGCAGCTCGCCCTGCTTGTGCTCCTGCTCGTGCCACCACTTCGCGTTGACGGGGATCGCGGCGGTGAGGCGGATGACCGCCGCACGCCGACGACGCAGCACGAGGGTGCGCGCGACCAGGCCCGCAACCGCGCCGAGCACCACGACGGTTGCCACGGCTCCGGCGATCCACCATCCCATCCGACGACCTTACCCAGCGGCATCGAGAGCCCGCCGTGTGCATAACTCAGGCAGAACGGGTGGCGCGGCCCGCACATCCGCTCATCAGGGCGAGATCGCCGCGTTCTGCCTGAGTTGCGAAGAGACCAGCGGATGCGCGAGGCCGCTCCGGGATGAACGCACGGTCGCCCTGTACTAAGATCGTCCGCGGTACCGTGTCCGAGCGGCCGAAGGTGCAACTCTCGAAAAGTTGTGTGGGTGAAAGCCCACCGTGGGTTCAAATCCCACCGGTACCGCCATTCGAAAGCCCCGCGATCCCCGCACTTACAAGGGATCCGGGGCTTTTCGCATTCGGTGCACCCAAGCTTCCCCCGGCTGGTCGCGAACGATCGGGAAGGGAGAAGGAAGGAGTGCGGTGCACACGCCGCCTCGGCCACAAGAACGGTAGATTATTCACGTGGACAACGGCGCTCGAATCGATCAGACGACCGCCGACCCCACCGTCACGGTTCCCCGTCGGCACCGGGCCCAGGCACCGGCCGACGCGGTAGGGAGACTGGAGTGGATCACGCAGCGACTCGCTCGCGCTCTGCAGCGGGCGGTCGAGCTCGTCGCATCCGATAACGGCATCACGGTGCCCGAGTATCACCTGCTGCTCGCGACGAGTGACGACGTAGGTCGCTCGAACGCCGAGATCGCTCGGCTCATGTTCGTGACGCCGCAGTCCGCCAATCGCGTGCTCGCCGGGCTCGAGCGACGCGGTTTCGTGGTGCGGGCGGGGGAGGCCTCGCGCGGTCGCACGCGCAACACCGTCCTGACGCCCGAGGGGCGCGCCGTGCTGGAGGAGTGCACCAAGCGCATCGAAGACATCGAGGCGCGCGTGATGGCGAGCCTCGACGACGACCAGCGCAACGTCATCCTGCCCGCTCTCCTGCGCGCGGCCGACACGCTCGTCGGTGGCTACTTCGGCAACGTCGAGGATGAGCGCCGCGCCGCGGCCAATCGCCGCGCTGGACTGTCGCAGTCCGAGTGAGTCGGATCGCGAAGGCCTAGCGCGGCCAACCGCCGCCGAGCGCGAACCGGCAGAACTGCAGCGACTGCCTGAGCTGGTCGGTGTCGGCCTCCGCGAGCTCCGAGACCATCTGCCGCTCGATCCACTCGACGGTGGGCCGCAGGCGCGCGAGCAGTTCCTGCCCCTTGGCTGTGACAGTCAGCAGTTGGCGCTGGTGGTGCGCGGGGTCCCGCGTGCGCGAGACCAGTCCGGTGTCCGCCAGGTCGGTGGTGACGGTCGACATCGACTGCGCGCGCACGAAGGAGTTCTTGGCGAGCTCGGCCGAGGTCAGCCCCGGCCGTCGTTGCAGCACGGTGAGCGCGGTGTACTGCGTCACAGTGAGCCCCACCTCGCGAGTGACAGTCTCGAGTCGTGCGCGGATCGCGAGCTCCACCTGCTTGATGAGGTACAGCAGGGTGACGGTGTCACCGGCGCCTGGCGGCCCCACCGTCTGCGCGCTCACCTGTCGAGTCCCGTGATGAAGTCGGCCATCGCCCGCTCCACGCCGGTGAGGTCGAGCGTGCGCGGGTCCGCGTTGCTCGCCCTGATTTCGAGCACCGGGATGCCGGCCTCCTCGAGCGCGAGGGTGATGAAGGCGGCGCCAGGGACGTCGTCGGCGACGAGATGAACGACACCGTCGACGCCGTGGCCCTTCGCCTCCTTCACGTACCACTCCGGTGCGAGCGGCGGCGCGTAGAGGAGGTCGGTGATCCCCACGAAACGGGCGGCGAGGGTCTCGATGGCGTCGGAGCCGTAGCGGATGTAGCCGTCGGCCGCGATCGCGAGGTACATCGACCAGACGAAGACGGCACCGAACTCCTCCTCGAAGCGGCGGTACATGGCGGTGTCGCTCCACAGTCCGCGGCCCACCCACATGAGCCGCGAGCGCTCCTCGGCTGCGACGGCGGAACCGGCCGCGACCATGGCTGCAACCTCGTCTCGAAGCGCTAGTGCGGCATCCCGCCCCCACTCGCTGCCCCGATGCCACTGCGGAATCATTACGGCGGGAATGGTGTCTGAGACGCGCACCGGAGTGGGGCGCGCGGAGGCGATGAGATCGCGCGTCTGCCGGTTGTACTCCTCCTGCTCGTTGATGAGCTGCATCACGCGTTCGAGCCTGCTCAGTTCGAAGGTGCGGCCGGTGCGCTGCTCAAGAAACTCGATGAGCAGGCGGTTCTCGGCGGCCATGAGGGCGATGCGTTCCGCACCGAAGACGCGATCCCACTGACGCGGTGCGAGCTCCCACCAGTCGCCGTCGGGCGTCACCGCGGCGGTGCGCTCATAGGCGAAGTAGCCGATCGACGGGTCGTCGGTCCAGGCCTCGAAGACCTTGCCCGTGGCATCCCCGCTCAACTCCGCGATCACGAAGTCGGGCTTCGGCAGTCCGCCCCACGGCGCGCGCTCGGGGTCGAGGCCGCGGGAGCCGAGCGCGAGCACGTCGTACTGCCTGCTGTCGTCGGGGTAGCCGCTTTTCGCGACCACCTCGAGGCTCTCGGTGGCCGCCTGCTTCGCGGTCACGATGGATGCCCACCACTGGTTGACCACGTAGGGGATGTCCATCGCGCGCAGGATCTCCTGCGGCGCATCCGCGTTCACCAGGGCGAAGATGCCGCCCGCGGCGACGGAGTCGCGCAACTCGTCGAACCACTCGCGCTGGTGAGTGAGCGCCGCCGTGGTGGAGGCCAGCCGCGTCATGATGCGACCCGCAGCGACTCGACGGCGGCGGCGATCCGCTCGGGGTCTTCCGCCGCGTCACCTCGCAGCATGAGCCCAGGCACACCCGCTCGCTCACTCTGCAGCCGCCAATCCCACGCGGGTGCCTCGTCGTGCGGCCGCACGATGCTCAGCAGACCGCGAGCCCCAGCAACGCGGATGCCCTCCCGGCTCGCCTCAGCCCGCGCCGCCATCGTTGCTGAAGCGGATGCCGGTGCTCCGCGAAGGCGCGACAGCACCAGTTCCCGAAGCAGCGCGCTCCGATCGCGGTCGACCCTGGACGGCAACCGGTCGCTGAGGATCGGATCACCCCAGTCGTGGTCTTCGCCGACGACGGTCGCTCCCGCGCCCTCGATGGCGCGATACACCTCGTCGCCGAGCGGCGCGCTGCCGGTGAGGAAGACCGGGAAGTCGCCGGGCGCTGCGGCATCCGTCGCCTCGGCCATCGCGGCCCGCAACAGGTCGATGGCCTCGGCGGCGGGCAGAGTGGCGGCCGCCCGATAACCGTGCAGTGCGGAGGTGCCGCCGAACCGCGCCGCTCGCCGGTGGGCGCGCGCCCGTTCGAGCTCGGTGCGCACGGCGGTGAGCTCCGCGTGCGCCCCGTGCAGCGAGTCGGCCGTGATCGGCCTGAGCGTCCACTGCTCGACCGTGGTCCACATGTGCTCCAACTGGGCGATGTTGAACTGCACCGTACTCTCCCGGTCCTGGTGCACCTGGTCGACGAGCTGCACCGGCATCGCGATCCGGCCGCGACGGCGCAGCTCCTGCAGCGTATAGAACAGGCGCACGGATGCCTCGGTGTCGCGCGAGATGAGCAGGCCGCTGAGAAAGTCGAGCGACCCCGCGAGCACGGCGGCGAGCACCAGGCTCGCCGCCCGATCGACCGCTCGACCCATGATCGCGTCTGTCTCTTCGGTCGCCGCCGGTTCGGGAGCGAGTCGAAAGGCCAGTGCGCCAGCGGCTGCGACGAGGAGCGCGGGCACGTCGCGCCCCACGATGCCGATGACGGGTCGACCGGATGCGGCGACCGCGGCCGCCCTGGACCGAGCGTCGCGCACTGCCCCCGCCAGCTGCGCCGTCACAGGGCGCCGGCGTCTCTCAGAGCTGCAATGCGCTCGTCGTCGTAGCCGAGCAACTCGTGGAGCACCGACTCTGTGTGCTCGCCGAGCCAGGGAGCGGGTCGGTCGAGCGAGGTGCTGCTGCCGGAGAAGATGATCGGCACGCCGGAGCCGTAGAGTTCCTCGGCCGGGCCGAAGACCGGGTGGCTCAGCTGCTCGACCTCGCCGCGGCTCAGCACCAGCGGGTCGCGCACGGCCTCACCGGTGTCGCGCACGGGGGCGGCCGGCACTCCGTACTCCTCGAGGCGGCGCACGGCCTCCGCAGAGGTGAGGTGCTGCGCCCAGCTCGCGATCATCGCGTGCAGTTCGTCGGCGTTGTGTACGCGATTGTCGCGCCGTGAGAATCGTTCGTCCTCCGCCATCTCGGGAACGCCGAGGGCCTTCATGACACCGGAACTGAACGCATCCGTGGGGCCGCACAGCGCGAACCAGCCGTCCTTCGTGACGAAGACGCCGAAGGGAGCGAGGCGTGGAACGTAGGAGCCCGTGCGCAGCGGCATCCCGATGGTCTCGAAGGCGTCGAAGGGTTCGCAGGCGACGAGCGAGGTCAGTGCGCCGAGCATCGACACGTCGACGTGCTGCCCTTCGCCGGTGCGCTCGCTCTCGAGCACGGCGGCCAGAACGCCGATCACGCCGAAGAGCGGTGCGACGAGGTCCGCGATGGGAAGGCCGAAACGCACGGGTGGTTCGCCCGGGCTGCCGGCGGTCAGCATCGTGCCGCTGAGCGCCTGGATGATCGTGTCCATCGCCTTGCCGCTGCCGGGCCCGCCCTGCGCGCCGAAGCCGCTGATCGAGGCATAGACGAGGCGCGGGTTCACCGCGTGCAGGGTGTCGAAGTCGACGCCGAGGCGCTTGGTGACGCCGGCGCTGAAGTTCTCGACCACGACATCCGCGGTCTTGGCGAGCTCGAGCAAGACCTTCTTGCCCTCTGGGGTCTTGAGGTTGAGCGTCATGCTCTCTTTGTTGCGCCCGCGGAGCATCATCGAGACCGACATGTCCTGCTCACTCGTGCGCCGCGCCTCGAGCCCGTGATCGCTGTAGTAGGGGGCGTTGTTGCGCGAGGAGTCACCGCCCAGCATGGGGTTCTCGATCTTGATCACCCTGGCGCCCAGCCCGGCGAGCAGGAGCGTGGCGTAGGGCCCGGAGAGGGCTGTCGTGAGGTCGAGCACCGTCTTCCCGGTCAGCGGTCGTACGGTGTCGTTCATTCGGTGTCTCCTTGTTTCTGTGACGGATGGATGCGAACCTCATCGCCCTCCCAGGCGAACTCGGTGCCGAACCCCTCCTCGGCGGTGATCCGCCGGATGTAGTCGATGACCTCGCGGCCGGTCTCGTCGTTCCCGTGCGGCACCGGTTGTGCGTTCTCGTCGATCCAGCACGGGATGACGCCCCACGCGGGTTCGCCTGCCGCTGAGATATCGAGCACGGCGATGGCCGTATTGCGGCTCTCCGGGTGAAACGGGTACCAGCTCGGCAGCCGCGGGTCGGGTTCGAAGCCGAAGAGCGTGCGGCGGCGTTCGGCCCAGCGCCGCTGCTCGTCGACACCGGCCGAGGCCGGGGTGAGCGCGTCGGTGACGGTGACGAAGTTGCCGAGGCCGTGAAAGATCGCCCGGCCGTGATAGAACTCGATGCCGCGCAAGATGTGCGCGTGGTGGCCGATCACCATGGTGGCTCCGGCATCGACGGCCGCGTGCGCGATCTCGGTCTCGTAGGCGGCGAGCTCCGCCGGCACGTGCACGAGCCCCTTGTGCAGGGCGACGACCACCACGTCTACCTGCGCCGCCAGCGCCGCGATCCGCGCGCGCATCTCGGCCAGCGAGGCGGGGTCGGCGAAGGTGTGCACGCTCGGCGGACCGCCTGGGTTCGCGCCGATGGCCTCGTAGTGCGAGTAGACGCGAACGTAGGCTCCGCCGGGCCGACGGCTGGTCGCCCAGCTGTCGCTCGGGCCGACGCAGTTGAACGAGAGCACACCGATCGTGTGGCCACCTCGGGAGAGGACGACTGGCTCGTTCGCCTCCGCGAGGTCGGCTCCCGCACCCGTCGTCGCGATGCCGGCCTCGTGCGCGGCGGCGATCGTCTCGGCGATGCCTCCGCCGCCAGCGTCACCGATGTGGTTTCCGGCGAGAGTGAGCACGTCGAAGCCCGCCCTGGCGATGACGGCGAGGTGCGCAGGGTCGGCCGGCGGTGCCGGCACGTCGACGGTGGCGACGGTGCGCGTGGTGGCGTGCGGCACCTCGAGCTGGCCGATGGTGAGGTCGGCGGCGCGCAGCACCGGTGAGGATGCGGCAAAGAAGGCGTCCGGCTCGGGGCGATCGACGATCAGGTCGCCGACCGCCGCTATGCGCACGGTGCGGCTGGGGACATCCGTCATGAGCGCCTCGGCGGTTGCGCGACGCCGTTGAGCTCATCGACGAAGACGCGAACCTCGCGTGCGAGGCGCTCGGGCGCCTCTTCGCCCATCATGTGGCCGCTGTCCTCGAACAGCACCGCCTTGGCGCCTCGCACGTTCACGGCCGCCCGCAGCGCCGACTGGGGTGAGATCACTCCGTCGCGCATGGCGGCGAGAATCAGCACGGGCACCCGGATGCCGCGATAGACCTCCGCGAGCGCCTCGTCGGTGGTGGCCTCGGGAAAGGGCTTGCCCTGGTTGATCTCGGCCTCGTCATCTGGTCGAAGCGCGGCCTCCTCGGCGGCGGCGGCGAACCTCACCCTGCGCGACTCGATCACGGCGGGGTCATCGGTCCAGCCCGCCATGTGCTCGAGCATGCCGGTGACGAACTCGGGATTCTTGCGCTGCTCGATGAAGCGGCGTCGACCCTCGGACGATGCCGTGCCGCCCTCCCGGTCGTGCGGCGTTCCGACGACCGAGATCAGGGCCTTCAGCCGCTCCGGGTTTCTGCGGGCGATGTGCCAGCCGATTCCGCCGCCGTGCGAGATGCCGGTGTAGATGAAACGGTCGACGCCCAGCCGGTCTGCGAAGGCGCAGACGTCATCCGCCCAGGTGTCGAGCCAGCTCTGCGGCGGGCTGGTCGGATGAGTCGACCGCCCGAAGCCACGAGCCTGGATCGTGTACACGTGGTATGACGTGGGTGCTGCGGCGAGCAGCTCGGGGTAGGCACCCGCGGCGAAGCCCATCGCCGATGACAAGACGATCTCGTCTCCGGAGCCGAACTCCTCATACCAGAGCTCACCGTCTCCGACGTTCATCACACTCATTGCTCCCCCTTATTGCGGCGACGCTGACGTTCTTCTCGCCGAGCGCGCTGCTCGGCAGGGTCTGGAACCGGTGCCGCGGCGAGCAGCGACCGGGTGTATTCCTCGCGCGGTCGTTCGTAGACCTGCTCGGCCGTGCCGAGTTCCACGATGCGTCCGGCCTGCAGCACCGCGATGCTGTGCGAGATGTGGCGCACGACCGAGAGGTCGTGCGAGACGAACAGCAGGCTGAGCCCGAGGTCGCGCTGCAGTTCTGAGAGGAGGTTGAGAACCTCCGCCTGCACCGAGAGGTCGAGCGCGCTCACGGGTTCGTCACAGACGATGAGTCGCGGCGAGAGCATCAGCGAGCGGGCGATGGCGATGCGCTGGCGCTGGCCTCCCGAGAACTGAGCGGGGTAGCGATGTGCCGCGTCCTCGCTGAGACCGACGCGCTGGAGCAGCATCGCGCTGCGGTCCGTGATCTCGGCCGCGCTCATCCGCTGTTCGCGAGGCACGATGCGGCACGGCTCGGCGAGCGTGTAGCCGATCGTCTTGCTCGGATCGAGTGAGCTGTACGGGTCCTGGAAGATCACCTGTCGCTGGGCGCCGAGTGCTCGCCGTTCGCCGCGGGACATGCGCGAAATGTCGCGACCCTCGAACAGCACGCGGCCGCTCGCGATCGGCAGCATCCCGAGAATCGCCATACCCGTGGTCGTCTTGCCCGAGCCGGACTCGCCCACGAGACCCATGGTGCTTCCCGCCGGGATGCTGAAGCTCACACCATCGACGGCGCGCTTGCGACGGCGGCCGGTGCCGTGATCCACGACCAGGTCGGTCACCTCGAGAATCGGCTGTGCGGCGCTCACGATTGCACCGCCTCGAGCGTTTCGATGTGGATGCAGCGGCTGGCGCGCTCCTCGTCGAGGTGCACCATGGCGATGGGCGCGGGCAGGCAGTCGGCGGAGGCCAGTGGGCAGCGCGCGGCGAAGTGACAGCCGATCGGCCACTGGTGCGGGGGAGGAACCGAACCGCCGATCGTCGGCAGTGGCTTTCCCGGCTCGGCACCGTGCGGGTTCGAGCGCAGCAGGGCCGCGGTGTACGGATGCTTCGGAGCCGCGAACAGCTCGGCGACCGTCGCACGCTCCACCACTTCACCCGCGTACATCACGATCGCGCGGCTGCACAGGTCGGCGACGACGCCCCAGTCGTGGCTCACCAGGATGACGGCCATGCCGGTCTGCTCCTGAATGCTGCGCAGCAGATCGAGGATGTCGGCCTGCACCGTCACGTCGAGCGCGGTCGTCGGCTCGTCGGCGATGAGTACCTCCGGTCGACCGGCGAGTGCCATCGCGATGGCGACCCGCTGCGCCATGCCACCCGAGATCTCGTGTGGATAGCGGGAAGCGACCGCGGGGTCGAGGCGCACGGCCTCGAGCAGCTCCGCAGTGCGCATCTGTGCGTCGCCGCGACTGACCCGCTCGTGGGCGCGCACGGCCTCGGCGATCTGCGAGCCCACACGGAATGAGGGGTCGAGAGCAACCATGGGCTCCTGCGAGATCATGGCGATGCGTGCGCCGCGCACCTCACGCAGTCGGGCAGCGGACATGCCGACCAGCTCCTCCCCGGCAAGCAGGATGGAGCCTCCCGTGATGCGGCCGTTCGCGCCGAGCAGCCCGAGCAGCCCGAGCGCCGTCACCGTCTTGCCGCTGCCAGACTCGCCGACGAGTCCCACGATCTCGCCCGGCAGCACGTCGAAGTCCACCCGCTGGATCGCCGTGGTCTCCCGACCCGCAGGGCCGAATCCGACGGTGAGCCCACGAACCGAGAGCACTGCACCCGGTGCCGCAGGAATGGCGGCCTCTTCGTCGGGGTCGGGCGCCGCGACATCCGTCACGCCTGTGGCCGTGGTGACCGAGGCGGTGACGACGGAAGTCATGCCGCGCGGTGCGCTGTCGACGCGGGTGCGCTTGGCCGTCGCGAGGCCGGCGAGCGTGAAGCGCTCCTGGTTCGCGTCTCGCAGCGCGTCGCCGAGCAGGCACAGCGCGAGGGTGGTGATGGCGATGATGCCGCCGGTGGGAATGAGCAGCCACGGGTCGGTCTGGATGAGCGTCGCCGCTTCGGCGACCATGCCGCCCCAGGTGGGTGCGGGCGGTGGCGGCCCGAAGGCGAGGAACGCGAGACCGGTCTGGATGCCGAGGGTCGCCGCAGAGAACAGCGTCACCTGCACGAGCAGCACGCCTCGAATCTGCGGCAGCACGTGCGCGGCCATGATGCGCACCTGCCCGAGCCCGGAGACCCTCGCGGCCCCGATGTAGAGCTCCTGCCGCACGGAGAGCGCGGCGCTGCGGAAGACGCGGATGAACGCCCCGCTCGCGAGCACACCGACGCTCACCATCGCCACGAACATGCTGTTGTTGAAGATCGCGAGCACGGCGAGAGTGATGATCGTGCCGGGAATCGAGAGCAGCACATCGACGACGTGCAGGATGATGCGGTCGGTGATGCCGCCGACGTAGCCGGCGAGAATGCCGAGCGGGATGGCGATGATGAGCATCGACACCACGGCGACGAGCACGCCGCTCAGCGATTCCTGCCCTCCGAAGAGCAGTCGGCTGAGCACATCGCGCCCGAGGGAGTCGGTTCCGAGCAGGTGCGCGACCGTCGGACCCTGCTTGACGATGCGCAGGTTCTGTTCGAGCGGGCTGTGCGGCGCGATCAGCGGCGCGGCGAAGGAGCCGGCGACGATCAGTATGACCACGATGCCCGAGACGACGCCGAGCGGCTTGCGCAGTACGCGCCTCACGAGACCGGCCGACATCGACCTGGTTCCACTGCTGCGGCTCATCGCACGCGCACCTTCGGGTTCAGTACTCCGTAGAGCAGGTCGATCACCAGGTTGACGATGATCACGAACAGGGTGAAGAAGACGCCGACGCCGAGAACCACAGGCAGGTCGTGCGACGTGGTCGCCTGGGTGACCATGGTGCCGAGGCCCGGGAGCACGAAGACGTTCTCGACGAAGACGGCCCCGGTGAGCGCGCCGACGACGGTGAGACCGAGCACGGTCAGCGAGGGAAGAGAGGCGTTGCGCAGCACGTGCTTGAGTACGATCGAGCGCTCGCGAACGCCGGTTGCGCGCAGAACCCGAATGTAGTCGCGGGCGAGCACATCCATCGCGGAGTCGCGCATCTGCTTGGCCACGATGGTGACGCCGCCGAGGGAGAGCGCCGCTACGGGGAGGATGAGCGACAGGAGCCAGCCGCCCGGGTTGTCGGCGAACTGGATGTAGCCGGTGGCGGGGAAGATGCGGATGGCGACCGCGAACAGCGCGACGAGGAGGATGGCGACCCAGTAGCTCGGCAGCGCGAGGCCGACGAGGGAGATGGCGTCGAGAAACCTGCCGAGCGCTCCGCCGCGCACGGCGCTCAGGAGGCCGAGGCCCGTGCCGAGCACGGCGATGACGAGCGTCGACAGCAGCATGAGGGAGAGGGTCACGGGCACCCGGGCGAGGATCAGCTTGACCACGGGGTCGCCGCTGAACACGGATTCACCGAAGTCGCCGCGCACGACGCCGCCGAGCCACGAGGCGTACTGCGACAGCAGCGGCTGGTTCAGCCCGAGCTGCTGCCTGAGTCGCTCGATCGAGTCAGGGGTGGCGTTGGCACCCAGGATGGTGCGCGCCGGGTCTCCCGGAACAAGAGACATGAGGAAGAAGATCGCGATCGAGGAGATGACGATCAGGACGACCGACAGCAGTAGTCGAGTGACGATGAGTCGAACCATGGATGCGGTGCTCCAGAGGGCCCGGCCGGCGAAGGCCGGGCCCCATCGATGGGTGAGTGGACAGCCTGTTACTTCGTGCGCTTCCAGGCGTACTTCGCGTCAGGTGCCTGCGGCAGCGGGTTCGGGTTGAGCGCCGAAGCCCGCACGTTGGTGATCGTCTTGCCGATGGCGAAGACGTTCTCCGTCGAAATCGCCGGTGCGAACACTCCGGCATCGTTGGCCGCCTTGGTGAGCTTCTCGTACGCTGCGGTTCGGGCCGAAGCACTCGTGCTCGACTGCGCCGCCGCGTACAGGCTGTTCAGCGACTCGTAGGTGTTGCCGAACGGGTTCGTGACACCCGGCTGGGTGAAGTTCGTCACCACCTGCGCCGAGTTGGTTCCGACGACCGGCCAGATCAGGGCCGGGAACTGCTTCGAGAGCGCGCCCTGGATGAAGTCCGGCACCGAGTTCTTCACCACGAGGTTGACCTTGATGCCGATCTTGCCGAGGTCGCCCGCGATGGCCTGGGAGATCGTGGTCTGGCTGTCGAGGATGTTCTCGGTCAGCACCGTCAGCTCGAAGCCGTCGGGGTAGCCGCCCTTCGCGAGCAGCGACTTGGCCTTCTTGACGTCGTACTCGAATCCGTAGTTCGCGACGTGACCATCGGTGCCCTTCGCACCCATTTGACCGTTGGGCTGGGTGTAGTCGGCGCTGAGCGCGGATGCCAGAGCGTCACGATCGATGGCCAGGGCGATCGCCTGCCGCACGTCCGCGTTCGCCAGGGCCGGGCTCAGGGTGCCTTCCGTGTCGGCGAGGGTGAGACCCCAGGTGAAGAACGGTGCTGCGACGAGCTTCAGGCCCGCTGCCTTCACGGTGGCCGCGGTCGTCGGCGAGACGCCGGCGAAGTCGACCTGGCCCGTGGTGACCGCGGACGAGACCGCGCTCGGGTCGCCGATCACCTTGACGACGACCTTGTCGAACTGCTGGGCATCCGGATTGAAGTACTTCTTGTTGCGCACGAAGGTGTACGAGGAACCGGAGACGGAGTCCGACGCCGAGTAGGTGTACTGTCCGGTGCCGTCGCTCGCGGTGAGCAGTCCCTTCGGATCAGCGAGGCCCTTCGGACCGATGATCTGGCCGACACTCCAGTACTGCGACAGGTAATACGGAGCATCCGGATACGCCGACTTGTAGGTGATCACGACGGTGTCGGCGTCGGGGGTCGCAATGGTGTCGACCGGGCCTGCGTACCTGGCGTCGCCGCCGCCCGCCTTCATCATGTACTCGATGGAGGCCTTCACAGCGGCCGCATCGAGCTTCGCGCCGTCGGTGAAGGTGACGCCCTTGCGGATGGTGAGCGTGAGCTTGGTGTTGCCGTCAGACAGCGCCCACTTCGTCGCGAGGTCGGGGATGAGCTTGCCGTCACCGGTCTGGTAGATGAGCGAGTCGTAGGGTAGCGAGGTGAAGATGGCGCTGCCACCGGAACCGCCGAGCGCGGGGTTCAGGCTGATCGGCACGCCGGCGAACTGCGTGGTGAGGGTTCCACCCTTGCTGCTGGTGCTCGCCGAGTCAGTGCTCGATGAGGCGGAAGAACAGGCTGTGGCGCCGAAAGCGACCGCCAGGGTAGTGACGGCGACCAACGCGGTTTGCCACGCGGGTCTGTGTGATGCAGACATGTTGCTCCTTTGCAATGAGTGCGAGTACTGATCGACGCGGCCTCCGCGTCGAGGATGAAAGTATCAGCTAAACTGATACTCACGCAATAGGCCCATCTGCCCCGAGAGGTTACGCAATGTCGCGTCCCGTTTCCGAGTCGATCCCGATCGACAGGCGTTCCGTCCCCTTCGGCACGGCATTCCTGCCGGAGCTGAACATGGGCATTGATCTGTCCCGCTACGGCTACGCGGAGGAAGAATACCTGTTCCGCGGCACGGCGACGGTGTGGCGCCACGGCGCCGGCGGTAACCACGAGGCGGTGCGTTCCGACCTGCCGTTCTGCACCAGGGTGCTCGTGCGACGCCCGGCATCCGGTCTAAGCTCGGGGCTCCTGCAGGTCGAGCCGCTGCATCCGGATCTCGACTCTGCGCTCGTCTGGAACGCTATCCACCCGTGGATCCTGCGCGGTCGACACAGTTGGATGGGCGTCACCGTCTTTGCGCCCGTCGCGCGCCAGCTCGCGGAGTTCGTTGATCCGGAGCGCTACGGCGAGGTCGACATCCCCGAAGACGGGATGCTCTACGACGTGCTGGGCGCGGCGATCCGCTCGGCCATCGCCGGTGACTTCGGGCCGATGACCGCCGACCGGATCATCCTGGCGGGGATGTCGGCGACCGGCAGCTTCACGAGGGTGACGCTGCAAGACGGTTTCCACGAGCGATGGACGCGCGCCGACGGCCGCAGACTCATCGATGGCTATGTGATCGGTATCTCATCCGGCGGTGCGGGCATGGCCGGCTACCCCTCGCTGTCGCCCGAGGATGCCGAGCTCGCGCCCGACGATCCGCGCCGCACCATCGCGCCCCGCGACGCCGTCGCGTTCGAGGTGTTGAGCGAGACCGAGGCGGAGACCCACGAGCGGGTCACGCGCGAGGACTCCGACGAGCCCGGATCGCTGTACCGGCTCTACGAGATCGGCGCGACGGCGCACATAGAGGCGCATCCGAGCGTGCTCACCAACCTGCAGCAGTACGAGCGTCGCGGCGGTGTGCGCCCCGCCTTCGAGGTGCGGGAGCAGCGGTCCGACGCGCGGTTCGACCTCTACCTGCGTGGCGCGTTCGAGGCGATGGAGCGCTGGCTGGCGAACGGCGAGCTCCCACCGAGAGCAGAACGATTCCAGCACCTCACCGGCACCGAGGAACTCGTGCGGGATGCCGAGGGCAATGTCCTCGGCGGGGTTCGAACGCCGTGGCTCACGGTGCCGACCGCCGCCTACGCGCCGCACAGCACGGCATCCGAGGAGTCGGAGAGGCCGCCAGAATGGATGCCGTTCGGCGACCCGCAGATGCTCGCTCGCCTCGTCGGCAGCATGCACCCGTTCTCGATCGCGGAGTTGCGCGAGCGCTACGGCTCACGCGCGACCTACCTCGACCGCTTCACGCTCGCGGTGCGCGACGAGGTGCGTCGCGGGCTGCTCTTGGAGGAGGACGCCGACGAGCTGCTGCGTGACGCGCCGGCTCGCTGGCGCGGTTGACCGCGTGCTCAGACGGCGGCGCCCGCGCGGGCCGCGGCGTTGAACAGGTCGTCGACGAGGGCGTCTACCTCGCGCGGTGTGAGCGGCTCTGGAGCGAAGATCGCCCGGTAGGTGATGGGCGAGACGACGTAGTTGATCAACTGGTCCGCGGTCGGCACGGCGCCCCCCGGCTCGGCTTCCGCTCGCGCGCTCCCGCGCTCGACCAGAATCGCCGCCTCGCGCCGTCGATTGATCGTGCAGTCGCTGGTGCCCGCATTGGCCAGCGCGGCTCCAGCCCGCAACAGCGACCGGTTTGCGGGGGTGCCGAAGTGCTCGGCGAGTTCGTGCGCCCATGCGCGGATGTCATCTTCGAACGACCCGGAATTGGGCAGGGGGCGTTCGGGGTCGAGCCGGTAGGCGGCCACCTCGTTGATGAGGGTGGAGAGGTCGCCCCAGCGGCGGTAGATGCTCGTGGCGTTGACGCCGGCACGTTCGGCGATCAGCGCGATCGTGACGTTCTCGGCACCGAGTTCGGCGACGAGCGTCTCGACCGCGGAGCGCACCGCCGCGACGACGAGCGAGCTTCGACCGCCGGTTCGTGGCACGCTGGTCTTGTCGGGCATGGGACCATGCTAACGCAAAAAGAGTTGCGATAGCGGGCAATCCGGGTTAGCGTACCTCACGCAACATTTATTGCTTTAGCCATTGATTCTGCTTTTGGAGCGTGCCGTGAACGACACCATCGCATCCCCTGTAACGTCCGCCGCGTCCTCGACCGGTGTCGCCGCGGCATCGGGGCGTCGCACCGCCCCACGCCGTGTCGCCTTCATCGGGTTCTCGGTGATCCTCGTGGTGCTCTTCGCCTCGTCGGCGGCACCGTCGCCCTTCTTCGTCGTGTATCAGGCGGAGTGGGGATTCGCCGCCTGGCTCCTGACCTTCGCCTTCGCCGTGTACGCGGTGACCCTGCTCCTCGCCCTGCTCACGGTGGGGTCGCTCTCCGATCACATCGGCAGGCGACCCGTGCTGATCGGTGCGCTGATTCTGCAGGTGGTTGCCATGGTGCTGTTTGCCTTCGCGCCGAACATCGAGACCGTCGTGCTGGCTCGAGCGCTTCAGGGCGTCGCCACGGGCGCGGCCACCGGCGCGTTCTCGGCCGCCCTCACCGACCTGGCTCCCGCCCACAACCGGGCACTCGGCGCCTCGATGAGCGGCCTCGCCTCGGTCGGTGGCCTCGCGGTCGGCGCGATCTTCGCCGGGATCGCGATCCAGACCGAAGCCGAGCCGATCGCCAGCACCTTTCTCGTGCTTGCCGGAATCTTTGTGGCCGCGCTCGCGTTCGTGATTGTCGCCCCTGAGACGATCAGCCCGAGGGCGGGTGCCCTGCGCAGCCTGGTTCCCCGGGTTGCGGTTCCACGCCACGCTCGTGCAGAGTTCTTCAGCGCGATTCCGGTGATTCTCGCCGGGTGGATGACCGGCGGACTCTTCCTGGGGCTGGTGCCGCAGATTCTCCGCGACGTCTTCCAGCTCAGCAGTGGACTCTTCAGCGGTGGCGCGATCGCCGTGCTCTCGCTGGTGGGCGCCGTGTCCATCCATCTCAGTCGCCGCCTCGCGGCCCGTCCCGTCGTCGTGGCGGGCGCACTCGCCCTGCTCCTGGGGGTGGGCGCTATCGCGACCTCGTTCCTCCTCGGCTCGGTCGCCCTCCTCGCGGTCGGCACCACCGTCACGGGCGTGGGCTTCGGCATCGCCTTCGCCGGCGAACTGCGCCTGATCGCACCGCTGGCCGAATCGCACCAGCGAGGCGAGATGTTTGCCGCCATCTATGTCGTGGCGTACCTCTCTCTCGGGGTGCCCGCGATCGTCGCCGGCGCCGTGGCGAGCGTCTTCGGCCTGGTACCGACGGCCGTCGGCTACACGCTTATTGCCGTCCTCAGCGCGGCTGTGGGCATCCTCATCCACCTCGCCCGAGCGCGCAGTCTCGCGGCTGCGAACCGCGCGCAGTGACCGCCGGCAGTCGGTCCGATGAGAGACTTCACAGGCGCGTGCCCCGTGTTATCGGTCCTCACAATGTCTGATCTGGCCATTCCATAGATTTCGCACAGCCGCCGCGAGGCTGGCGGTGGTCAGATGCTGGCATGTCAGTACAGCAACTTGCGCCGCCGCCTCGCACGCGGCAGTCTGTGCCTCAGCGGCCGGCTGAGCGCCATCGCAAGCGGATGCGTCGCGCAGATGTGCTCGTCGTGCTGAGTTGGGTGTCCGTCGCGATCGTCATCGCGCTTTTCCTGGCGAACGGAATCGCGACCGCCTTCGCCACCGCGTCGGATGCCGTCACGAGCGTCGGCATCCTGTGTGGACTCGTCGGCACCGACCTGATCCTGCTCATGATGGTACTCGCCGCGCGCGTGCCGATCATCGATCGCACTTTCGGGCACGACAAGGCGATGCTGCTGCACCGCAAGCTCGGAAAGCCCGCCTTCTCTCTTCTGGTCGGCCACGGCATCCTGCTGCTCATCGGCTACGGCATGGCCTCTCGAGTGAACCCGATCGCCGAGATCGGCGTGATGTGGACGACACTGTCGGAAATGCCACTCGCCTTTCTGGCGTTCGGTCTGCTCCTCGTCGTCATCGTCTCCTCGCTCGTGGCTGTGCGACGTCGCTTTCCCTATGAGGCCTGGCACGTCATTCACCTGCTCACCTACGTCGCGGTGCTCGTTGCCATTCCCCACCAGCTCAGCGTCGGTCGCCTCTTTGTCGACGGCACGCTGCAGCGCACCTACTGGCTCGCCCTCTATGTCGTGGTCGCAACTCTCCTCATCGTCTATCGCTTTCTGCTGCCGATCGTGCGCTCGCTTCGGCACTCGCTCCGAGTGCGCCGCGTCGTGCAGGTCGCTGACGGCGTCGTGTCCATCGAACTGAGCGGGCGGCGCCTTCGCGAACTGGGTGCTTCTGGCGGGCAATTCCTGGTGTGGCGGTTCTGGACCGGCAAGACCTGGTGGCACGCGCATCCGCTGTCGCTGTCTGCTGTGCCATCAGAGTCGAGGGTGCGCATCACCGTTCGCGCCCTGGGGAGGGGGTCCGCTGCGCTCGCCACCCTCCCGGTGGGAACACGGGTGTCGATCGAGGGACCGTACGGCATCTTCACGCAGGATGCGCGCACGCTCCCGAACGCGGTCATGGTGGCAGCGGGCATCGGCGTCACGCCCATCCGCGCGCTCGTCGAGCAGGCAGACCTCCTGCCCGGCGAGGCCGTCGTCATCGTGCGTGCGGCGAGCGACCAGCCTCCCTATCTCTGGCAGGAACTGCGCGAGGTGTGCGCGAGCAAGGGCGTCGCCGTCTTTCTCGTCGAGGGATCGCGCTCACGGGTTGTCGACTCCTGGCAGTCCGCCGAAGCCGTGCAGCGGGGATACACTCTCGCTTCGTACGCGCCGAATGTGGCGAAGTCCGACCTGTATGTGTGCGGGCCCGCCCGCTGGAGCGATCTGGTGATCCGGGAGGCTCGCTCCCTGGGGCTGCGGCAGGGCCAGATCCACGTGGAGAGGTTCGACTGGTGAGGGTTCGCGCGGTGATCGGGGCGGTGCTCGCCTCCGGAGCGGTCATCCTGGGCGGCTGGGAGGCCGGCGCCCAGCATGCAGCGACGCACACGGTGCCCGCGACCACGCCGAAGTCCGCTGGCACGGCCGCTCCGGCGCCACAGCCGAGCGGCAGTTCGGCCGCGCCGACGCCGACGCCCGCTGGTCCGAGCGTCGCGGACGGCACCTACCGGGGTTCGCTCGTCGCCACCGATTACGGCACCGTTCGGGTGTCTGTCACGATCTCCGGCGGCAGGATCACGGACATCACGCCACTCAAGTTGACGGATGACGGCGGGCGATCAGTGCAGATCAGTCGCCAGGCCGCGCCGATCCTCCGCTCCGAGGTGCTGAAGGCGCAGTCGGCGAACGTCGACAGCGTCAGCGGAGCGACCTACACGACCGAGGGCTATCTCACCTCGCTGCAGGCGGCGCTCGACAGCGCCCACTTCGGCTGACGTCGTGACGATGCTGCACCATCGCTTCGAGTCCATGGGCACCGTGGTCTCGGTCTCCGCACGCCCCGCCGCCGAGGCGGGGTGGAATGACGTCTGCGCCGCCGTCGAAGAAGAATTTCGGATGCTCGATGCGCGCTTCAGCCTGTACCGCGAGGATTCCGAGCTCAGCCGCATCGTGCGCGGCGAGCGGGGACTCACCGAGTCGAGCGTCGAGCTGCGCGAGGTCTACGCGCTCGCCGTCGACTGGCGCACCGCCACCCGCGGGGCCTTCACGCCGCACCGGCCGGATGGCGTCGTCGACCTCAACGGCGTCGTGAAGGCACTCGCCATCGAGCGCGCTGGGCAGACACTTACGCGGGCAGGAATCGCCGACTGGTGCGTCAACGCCGGGGGAGACGTCCTGGTCGAGGGCATGGCTGCCGGCCGACCCTGGACGGTGGGAATCGCCGATCCGCAGAACCGCAGCTCGATGCTGACCTCTGTGGAACTGAGCGGCGGACGCCGGGCGGTGGCGACATCCGGGCTGAGCGAGCGCGGCGCGCACGTCTGGCCGCGCGGCGGTGCGGAGCCGCGATTCGCGCAGGTGACGGTCTTCGCGCCCGAGATCGTGACGGCGGATGTGCTGGCCACGGCGATTCTGGCGGCCCCGGTGGACGAACTCGACGAGCTCGCAGACGGTCGACCGGCGGACGTGCTCGCGGTGCTGCCGGACGGCTCGCTGCTCGCTACGCCCGGGCTGCGGCAAAGCGCGATGTCTAGAGGCTGAAACGAGACAGTTGGCGGCCAACGCTCCGTCAACCGATGTAGCAATACTTTGCGGCGTACTTCCTGCGGCTTTGGCGCTCGGATGTGGAGCGCTGGTGGTTACATTGATTGGAACCTGGAGTGCGACAATGAAGCACGCAGCAAGTGTAGGACGATGCATCCAGTTCAATTACTACTACGTGGCCCCGCCGTGGATTGCCGAAGTTAGTTGTTAGGGAGACTTGGACAATGAACGAGTTCACGACATTCGTTCAAGACCTGGCCACGGCCGCGGTTCTTGGCGTGCTAATGTTCTCGATCCTCCTGAATATTCAGGATCAGTGGTGAAAGCCTGATCTCCGTTCCGCTAGGTTTCGGCGCGATCTACTTCTTGTCGGCAAGCTGGAGACACTCTCGGAAGGCAACTTCCTCCCGATAGCCCGTAACGTCGGCGAAAGCCTCGAGAATCTCAAACGATTCTCGAGGCTTTCTGGGTCTTCAGTGAGCCGCGCTTGCTGGAACCAGTTCACGCGCGTTGCAAGTGTCCAGAGATTTGCAAGTTTCTCCGCGCTCGGTCGAGCGCTTCGCCGGCTCCCATCGAACCTGCGGTCGATTCGCTAGGGTTCGACTATGGACAATCGCAGCGCTTCGGAATCGATCCTGGTCAACCGCAGCCCCGAGGAGCTTTACGCCCTCGTCTCCGACATCACTCGCATGGGTGAATGGAGTCCCGTCTGCACCGGTGGCTGGTGGGAAGACGATTCGCGCGGCGTCGGTGCCTGGTTCGTGGGCCACAACGAGACCCCGGAGAAGACCTGGGAGACCCGATCGCAGGTCGTCGCGGATGAACCGGGCAGAGAGTTCGCATTCATCGTCGGCGGCGATCGCACCCGCTGGGGCTACACCTTCGAGGCCGTCGACGACGGAACTCGCATGACGGAGTCGTGGGCCTTCCTGCCCGCGGGCGACGCCCTCTTCGTCGAGCGCTACGGCGATGACGCCGAGGCCGAGGTAATCAACCGCGCCGAGACCGCGCGCACCGGAATCCACGAGACGCTCGCCGCGATCAAGAAGGCCGCGGAATCGAACTGAACTGATGAGGCGCGGCCCGCCGCACGGCGGGCCGCGCCGGCCCGGCTGCCTACGCGCCCTTGCGTGGCTTGATGAAGGGGGCGGCTTCTGCCTTCTCCCGCTTCTGGGCCCGCTTGTCCTTCAACGACAGCTTGGCTTCCTTTTTCGAGTCGTTGCCTCGAGGCGATTTTCCAGCCATGATCACTCCGCTTCCCCAGTTGTACAGATGGCGTGCTTCCGAAGACCATAGCCCATTCCCTCGGGGAAGTCATTTCCTCGCTGATCAGCAAAAATTCCGCACGGCTGCAGTCTCCGTCTTTGTCAACCCCCTCCCGCTCTGCGGCGATACTCAGAACCGAAACCTAGGCTCGAAGAGAACCCGTTGACGGTCGTCGCGGGAACTGTCGAACCGTAGGAGGGATGCATCATGGGCTTGGATGACAAGGCCGCAAACGCTGCTGAGAAACTCGGAGGCAAGGGCAAGGAGGCCGTCGGAAAGGCGACCGACGACGAAAAGCTGGAAGCCGAAGGCAAGGGCGACCAGTTCAAGGCCAACCTCAAAGAGGCTGGCGAGAACGTCAAGGACGCATTCAAGGGCGACTGACCCACACAAGCACGAGGGGGCTCGGCCATTCGGCCGGGCCCCCTCCGTGTGCCGGAAGGATCACGCCTCGGCGCGATTGCGCCTCCAGCTGATGATGCCCGCGATGATCGAGGCGAGGATGAACGCCCCACCGACCACATAGGCCGCCGACTTGACCGCGGGGATGCTCGCGGCGAAGTAGCCGGTGACCGTGATGAGCACGCCCCAGACCAGCGCACCGACGAGGTTTGCCGCAAGGAACCTGCCGTAGTTCATGCGAGCGATGCCGGCGATCGGGGGAACGAAGACGCGGCCCCAGGGAATGAAGCGTGCGACCACGACGGCCCACCATCCGAGGTCGTCATAGAACTTCTCCGACCTGCTCACGGCCCTCCTGATCCAGCCGCCCTTGCGTCGATCGAGATATGGCCGACCGTAGTGGCGACCCAGCACGAAGCCGACCTGATCACCGAGGAATGCGGCGACGCCGACTCCGACCGCCAGCACCCAGATGTTGACGCTGTCTGTGCTCGCCGCGATGAGTCCCGCGGCGAAGAGGAGGGAGTCGCCCGTGATGAACGGGATGAAGACGCCCACGAAGAGCGCCGTGCCCGAGAAGACGAGCCCCCACACGATGAGGTAGAAAACAAACGGCCCAAAGGTCTGCAGCCAACTGGCCGCCTGCCCGTCAAGGGCAGCGAGATGCAGCACGGCTAACTCTCGGCTTGATCGGGGTTTTCCCTGTCGCGGTCCGCGAGCGCGGTTGCGCGCTCGGCAAGGCGACGCTGCACGCTCTCCTGCCCTTCGTCGATGACCTTCTGGTCGAGCGGCGGGTTCACGTGGTCGTTGCTGCCGTGGTATTTCTCGATGTAGGCGTCGAGTGCCGGACCGCACTCCCACGAGGTGATGAGGTTGTAGCGCGGCTCGGGACCCGGATGCCAGGTCGCGTGCCAGAAGCGCTGCGTGTCGATGATGACCTGCGCTCCGGCAGGCAGGGGGATGCGGATCTCAGTCGAGGGATCGAAGCGCTGTTCGCGCAGCACGAGGCAGGAGTCCGCATCATCCGTGAGGTTGAAGAAGCCGCGCACGATCCAGCCGGTGCCGTCGGGATTGAGTCGGTTGTTGTCGTCCTGGTGCAGATTGTAGAGCGCGTCGGAGTAGGTGTTCGGCTGCAGCTCGATCACCCGGCAGCGGCCGACGTTCGCGCCGGGCTCCTGAGCGCGGCGGGCGAGGTTGCGGGCCTTCGCCACCTGCGACTCGATCCACACACCATCCTTGTCGGTGCGTGGCGGCTCCTGGTTCCAGAAGCCGTTCACCTCGATCTCTCCCTTGGCACTCGCGAGCGGCGCGAAACGGGTGACCCCGGAGGATTTCCACTCGACGTACTCCAGGTCTTTCCACTCCTGTGGGTCTTTAGCCTGGTCATACCGGTCGAGGATGACGAAGCCCTTCTCGGCGAGAAGTGCCGACGTGACGTAGCTCATTTCGAGCCCCTTCAACTAAGAGAGCCAGCGCGTTTTTACAGGCTCAACTTAGGCCACCCTAACAGTCGGCATGGCGCGAATCGCTGTGGTCGTAGGAGCGCCACCTCGGCGATTGCTGAGAGAACTCTAATCGCCCAATAGCCTGTGAACGCTTGTCAGTGCTCGGGTGCCCGTGCCTAGTCTGGAAACAGAGCGAACGGGATTGGGTGCCTCAAGCGGCACCGGCCAATGGGGGTTGGCACGGTCATCGCATCCCGTCGTCCGCTCCCGGGGGACCTTCCCCCGATGACGCCAAAGACGCCGCTAGTCCAACACTTGCGACGGGTACAACGCTGCCCGCCAGAAGGAAATGGAGAACAGCAGCATGACGACTTCCCTGTGGAAGAGCAGTCCCTATCGGGGCCATCGCCGCGGCGAGGAGACCCCTCTGCCGCGCAAGCCGGAGAACGGCGCCGTGCACTCGCCATCGCTCTATCTCTTCGTGCTCATCGCCACCATCGGCATCGTCGCCTACACGGCGTTCCTCCTGAATCCCGCGAATCGCGGCGACTGGCTGCCGTACTCGCTGGTCATGTCGGCGGAGCTCCTGCTCGTCGTGCAGGCGCTCTTCGCCATGTGGACGATCCTCTCCGGGGGGCACGACCCGAGGGGTTTCACCTTCCACCACGCTCAGGAGCGCCTCTACGACGGCGCGACCATGGATCGAGAGAACACGGCGGACTCACCCAGAGACTGGCCGATGGTCCTCGGCGATCGTCGGATCGGCGTCGACGTCTTCATCACGGCGTATGGCGAAGACCTCGAGGTCATCCGCCGCACCGCGACCGCCGCGGTCGCCATGCGCGGAGAGCACACCACCTGGATCCTCGACGACGGGTCATCGGATGCGGTGCGCGACCTGGCAGCGGACGTTGGCGCCTGGTACGTGCGCCGCGAAGACCACTCGGGCGCCAAGGCCGGCAACGTCAACCACGCCCTTGCCCACGCGAAGGGCGAGTACTTCGCGATCTTCGATGCGGACTTCGTTCCGAACGAGGACTTCCTCTACGAGACCGTGCCGTTCTTCATCGACGACGACGTGGCGTTCGTGCAGACCCCGCAGACCTACGGCAACATGCACAACCTCGTCTCCCGCGGCGCGGGCTTCATGCAGTCCGTCTTCTACCGCTTCATCCAGCCTGGACGTAATCGCTTCAACGCTGCGTTCTGCGTCGGCACCAACGTGATCTTCCGCCGCGCCGCGATCGACGAGATCGGCGGCATCTACACGGAGTCGAAGTCCGAGGATGTCTGGACCTCGCTCATGCTGCACGAGCGGGGTTGGAAATCCATCTACATCCCCGTGACCCTCGCCGTGGGCGATGCTCCGGAGACCGTGGAGGACTACACGAAGCAGCAACTGCGGTGGGCATCCGGTGGTTTCGAGATCCTCATGCGGCGCAACCCGCTGAACCCCCGCCGCAGGCTCACGATCGACCAGCGCCTGCAGTACGCGGTCACCGCGACCCACTATCTCGTCGGCATCACGCCGCTGATCCTCATGTTGGTGCCGCCGCTCGAGATCTACTTCGATCTGCGCCCGGTGAACCTCACCGTCACGTGGGTCACCTGGCTGCTGTTCTATCTCGGTTTCTACGGACTGCAGATCATGCTCGCCATGCACACGATGGGGTCGTTCCGAGTGGAGACGCTCGTGCTCGCGACCGTGTCGTTCCCGATCTACCTCAAGGCGTTCATCAACGTGTTCGCGGGCAAAGAGCAGAGCTGGCACGTCACGGGCGCGGCGGGAAAACGGGTCTCACCGTTCAACTTCATGATCCCGCAGGTGCTCACCTTCACCTTCCTGTTCCTCACCTCGATCGTCGCGGGGTTCAAGGACGCCGGCCACCAGACCCTCACGCTGGCCACCGCATGGAACGTCACGAACACGGTCGTGTTCGCGATCTTCATCATCGCCGCATTACGCGAGTCGCACGTCGCGAGGCGCGCGCCGGCCCGGGCGAAGGTCTACTCCACCTTCGGTCGGCCCGTCGCAATGGCTCCCACCTACAGCATGGAACACGACACCACGAACGTCACCAGCAGAAAGGTTGCATCATGACCTGGACCAATCGCTTCAAACTCCTCAACGGCTTCATCATCGTCGTGGCCATCGTCGCGGCCGCAACCCTCATGCTCAACAAGCGTGAATCGCAGGTGGCCAGCACCTCGGCATCCATCGAGGCGATCTCGTACTCGGTCGGTTCGGACTACGCCGGCACCGTCGTCAAGCAGGCGGTTAAGCAGGGCGACAAGGTGAAGACCGGTGACCCGCTGCTCACGATTCAGAGCGCGAGCCTCATGACCTACATCTCCACCCTCGCCACCCAGAAGAAGACCCTGCCGACGACGACCGCCTACACGGTCGGCTCCGACGGACTGCTGACGCTCATCGCCACGCAGCCCGGGGTCGTCTCCAAGGTGCGCGCATCCGTCGGCGGATTCGTCGGCGCGGGCGAGACGCTCGCCACCATCAACCGGAGCAAGTCGCTCTACACCCTCGCCAAGTTCAAGCTCGACCCCTACGACTTCTCGCGCATCGAGAAGGGTGCCGAGGTGGAGATCGTGCTGCCCGACACCCGCAAGATCGTGGGAGAGGTGTCGGGCATCCGAGTGAGCACCGTCGCGGGTCGAGCCAACGCGACCGTCGAGGTGCGCAGCAAGGGCCTCGAGTATGGCGGCCACGGCGGCCTCGTCGAGCCCGGCACTCCGGTGACCGCGATCATGCACCTGCGTGACAACGGACCGCTCTCGGGTGTCACGAACACCTTCCGCACCCTGCTCTTGCAGGTGGGTCTGTGAGTGGCGGCAGGGGGAGCGGATCCCGGCGCGGCGCGGCAGTCATTGCCACGGCGCTCGCCGCGGTGCTCCTCGCGGGGTGCGCGACGACTGAGTCCGCGCCGATCGAGCACGGCCACGGACTCACGGCCGCCCTCTCGAGCGTGCCGAAGCGCGAGGTGGGCAAGACGCCGCAGATGCGGCTCGCCGGCGGCCTGATCCCGCCGACGAACCGGTGGTTCTCGGGTCTGGTGTTCGACCAGCCGCAGCCGGTCTTCCCGCTGCCGCTCTCCTTCGCGCTCACCGACACGGGATTCTCCTTCGGCGTTCCCGTGGTGCACAGCGGCGCCGATACGATCACGGGCGGCATGCAGCCAGACCTCACCGTGGATGCCGGGGCGGCATCCAGCAGAATCGTCGCGTACGACGAGGCCTCGGTCACCATTGACGAACTGGACGCCTCGGGCAAGCCCATCGGCTCCGTCGTGATCGCCGAGGGCTCCCCCCTCGTGAGCTTCACCGCCAAGCACGACGTGACGCTCAGACTTCCCCGTCCGCTGACCCGCTCCGGTGACACCTGGAGCGCCAAGGTTCAGGACTCCCACTATGGCCTCGTCACCAACGGCGATGTGCAGAAGGATGGCGGCGCCGTCGCCCTGAAGAAGGGACAGTCCGCGGTGTGGTTCGCCGCCCCGAGCGCCGGAAGCCTGGACAGGGTCGCCGCGCTTGCTGACCCGCTCGTGTCGACATCCGTGAAGTACTCCACCTCGGACACGACCGTCGAGACGGCGATCAGCTATCGCAACAGTGCGAAGTCCGACACCGCATTCGTGGCGATGCCGCACCAGAAGGCCGGCCTCGATCACTCGGTCACCTGCGACCTGGGGGAATACCCCTCGATCTACGGGCAGCTCTCGCTCTGCTCCGGCACGACGCTCACGTGGGCCTCGCCGCACATCACGCCCGACGACTCGCTGCCGATCGACCGCCTGTCGGCCAAGCAGAAGGATGCGCTGAAAGCCCAGGTGGCCAAGGACGCGGATGCGTCGCCTGACCTTCCCACCGACACCTACTTCGGCGGCAAGGGGCTGTATCGCCTCGCGAACCTGCTCGACCTCGCCACCCAGCTCGGCGACGACGACTCGGCGGCGACAGTAAAGAGGCAGCTCTCGAGCGCGCTGGAGAAGTGGACGGATCCGAAGGGCTGCGCGTCGCGCAAGACCGAGTGCTTCGTCTACGACCCCGAGGTCCGCGGCATGGTCGGGCTCGAGGCATCCTTCGGCGCGGACGAGTTCAACGACCACCACTTCCACTACGGCTACTTCCTCTACGCGGCGAGCGTCGCGGCGGCTCACGACCCGAAGCTCGCCAGGAAGATCGCACCGGTCATCAATCTGCTCGCGGCCGACCTCGCCACGAGTGGAGCGTCGAAGAGCTTCCCCGTGCGCCGCACCTTCGACGCGTACGCGGGTCACTCCTGGGCATCCGGATACTCGCCCTTCGCCGACGGCAACAACCAGGAGTCCAGCTCGGAGGCGGTCTCGGCCTGGAACGGTCTGGCACTCTGGGCCGGAGTCACGAAGAACGAGTCGCTCAAGTCCGAGGCCGAATGGATGTTGTCGAGCGAGGCAGCGTCTGCCAAGGCCTACTGGACCGATTTCGACGCCTCGGCGCAGGTTTATCAGGGGTACCAGCACTCGATCGTGCCGCTCAACTGGGGTGGCAAGCGCGATTACGCCACCTGGTTCAGCGCGGAGCCGAATGCCAAGCTGTCCATTCTGCTGCTGCCGATGAGCCCGGTCTCGGGCTACCTCGGCGGCGACCCGAAGCGCATCGAGAAGAACCTCGAGCAGGCGGCGCCGAACGGCTACGACGTGACCCTCGGCGACTATCTCATCATGTATGCGGCGATGGCCGGCGACGAGCGGAAGGCGCAGGCGCTGAAGGATGCCGAGGCGCTGCCCGAGAACCGGATCGACAACGGCGACTCCCGCAGCTACCTGCTCGCGTGGATCATGACGCGGTAGTCGCGGTTCAGCTCTGGCACCGCGGACACCAGTACACATCGCGCTGCGTGAGCGGCGTCGCCCCGAGCGTGCCGTGCAGGATCGTCGTGCCGCATCGCCTGCACGGTGCGCCCGCGCGCCCGTAGACCCAACTCGTGCGTCCCGGTCTGAGGTCGCCGGTGGTGCTGCGGATGGTGCGCTCGCGATTGGCGCGCAGCATCCGGCGGGCGAGTGCCAGGGTTCCACTCGCGTCGGCGACCTCCCCGACCGGTCGCGTCGGTGCGAGTCCGCGCAGGAAGCACAGCTCATTCGCGTATTCGTTGCCGATGCCGGCGAGGTTTCGCTGGTCCTGCAGCGCGACGAAGACGGGGGTCTGTGGTGCGGCCAACAGTCTTCGGGACGCCTCCGCGGCATCCCAGCCCTCGCCGAGGAGGTCGGGACCCAGGTGGCCGACGACGCTGTCTTCTGCGTCGCGCGCCACGAGCTCGGTGATGCCGAGCGAGAAGCCCACGACCTGCCACTCGGCGGTCTCGAGCACGGCGCGCGCCTCGTGGGCGGGGCGGCGCCACGGGGTGCCGTGTCGGTAGAGGTGCCACGCGCCCTCCATCTTGAGGTGACTGTGCAGGGTGAAGTCGCCGATGCGCATGAGCAGATGTTTGCCGCGACTCACCACCTCATGCACGGTCTCGCCGCTGAGATCCGCGGTGGCGAAGGCGGGAACGCGAAGGTCGAACCCGGTGAGCACCTGGCCCTGCAGCGCCGCATTGAGGTTGTGCGCGGCGAGCCACACGGTGTCGCCCTCGGGCATCGCCTCTCCTCTCGCGGTCTGGCAGAAACCCTAGCCGCCGGCCCTGACAGGCCGCCGTCTCCGTGCCGTGGGCACCGCGCCCTCTGCATAACTCAGGCAGTTCGGTGTGAGGAGCGGTGTGAGGAGCCGTGTGGCGCCTGCGTTCTCGGCGCTCAGGCGTCCCTCGCCCGCGAAGTGCAGGAGTTATGCCTTGAGCCGAGGAGTCGATCCTCACGGCACCCTGGCGCACGCGGTCGTAAGCGCAGCGGTTATCGAGTCGGCGGATGGCGGGCGGCCACGCACCAAGCTGCGCTAGGCCCGCAGGCGCAGCCCCTGCGGCGTGGTGCTGAACCCGGCAGCGGTGAGCGCGGCGCCGAGCGGCGTGCCGATCACGAACACGCCATCCGCCTTCTCGACCTTGAGCCGCCCGCCCGAACGCCGGATCGTGCCGGCGAGGGATGCCGCTGCCGCAGCCAACACGCGCTCGTCACTGCCCAAGGTGAGCATGGTCTTGCCGCCGCGTTCGACGTACAGCGCGAGCTCGCCATCCACGAGCACCACGAGAGCGCCCGCCTTGCGACCGGGACGATGACCGCGCTTCTCGGCCTCGGAGGAGTCGGTCGGGAGGTTCGACGGCCACGGCAGCGCCGCGCCGAACGGGTTCGCGGGGTCGGTCGCCGCAAGCGTGACGGCGGTGTCGCCCCCGCTTGCACCCGGCTCCCGGCTGAAGCTGCGCAGGCGATCCACCGTCGGGCCGGTGGCGAACTGAGCACCACCGAGTCCCTCCACGAAGTACCCGCGTCTCGCCCTGCCCGACTCCTCGAAGCCGCTGAGCACCTTGTAGACGAGAGCGAAACCACCGCGCATCGACTCGCTGACGACCGAACCGCGCGTCACGACACCGTGCCGTTCGAGCAGCAGTTCGGCGGTCGCGAGCGCTCGCACGGTGGGGTCTGCCTCGGCGAGCGGCAGCAGCGACCAGCGCCCTGCCGCACCCGGCGGGCCCGACTGCGACGGCAGCGACGGGCGTCCCCTGCCGCGGTAGGCGCGGCTGCGCGTGACCGCCCGCGGCCTGGCAGGCCCTCCCAGGTACGACCTCAGCGGCGAGAGTGTGTCGTTCGTGACGAGTCCGCCCCAGACGAGCTCCCACAGTGCGGTGAGCAGCTCGCGATCATCCGTGCTGCCCACCGCCGACGCGAGCTGACGGAAGAAGTACGCGCCGCCCCCGGCCAGACTCGCGAGAATCTCGCGCTGCAGCTCCGTGGTCTCATCGCCGCTCGGTTCGGCGAGCGTGAGCGGCGCACTCTCTGCCAGGTGCAGGCTCACCCAGCCGTCATTGCCGGGCAGCGCACCGCGGCCCGACCAGACGACCTCACCGGATGCTGTGAGCTCGTCGAGCATGACCGGCGAGTAGTCCCGCACTCGCGCCGGCAGCACGAGCGACTCCCACGCGGATGCCGGCAACGCGACTCCCGAGAGCTGGTCGATCACCTGCACCACGCCATCCACTCCCCGCAGCGGCTCGGTCACGTGCTGCCAGGCCGGGAGAAAACGCCCCAGGGTCGCGGCGTCGACCGGCTCGACCTCATGGCGAAGCGCGGCGAGCGAGCGAGCGCGCAGCCGGCGCAGCACTTCGGTGTCGCACCACTCGCTGCCTGAACTGCCCGGCCGGAACTCGCCCTCCACGACGCGCCGCTGCTGTGCGAGCCGACGCAGCGTCTCGAGCGCGACGGCCGTGCCGAGGCCGAGGCGCTCGGCCACATCGAGCGCGGTGAACGGGCCGTGGGTTCTTGCGAAGCGCCCCACGAGGTCGCCGAGCGGATCGTCGACCGGTTCGATGAAGGCCACCGGCACCCCGATCGGCAGCGGTGTGCCGAGGGCGTCACGCAGGCGACTCGCGTCTTCGATGACGGCCCAGCGTTCCTCTCCCGCGATGGTGGCGACGAGCACGCGGTTCGCGCGCTGCAGCGGTTCGAGGAGCGCGCGGAGCTCGGTACCCCGTGGGTCGAGTAGGCCGCCCGCGGCCGTGCCCCGCGGGTCGAGTAGGCCGCCCGCGGCCGTATCGAGACCCTTATCGGCAAGCCAGCTGCGCTCGATGATCTCGTCGACCGAGAGCGGTCCGAGCAGCCGGAGGAGGTCGACAACGCCCTCGATGTCGCGCGCGCGGCGATCGGGGGCGAGCCTCTGCAGTTCGAGCTCGGTCTGCTCGATCACGCCGGCATCCAGCAGCTCGCGCAATTCGGCGCGACCGAGCAACTCCGCCAGGAGGGTCGAGTCGAGGCTCAGCGCCGCGGCCCTGCGCTCGGCGAGCGGCGAGTCCCCCTCATACATGAACGCGGCGACGTAGCCGAACAGCAGCGAGCGGGCAAAGGGCGACGCCTGCTCGGTCTCGGCCTCCACGATCCGGATGCGCCTACTCTCGATGTCGCCTGCCAGCGCCGTCAGCGCGGGCAGGTCATAGACGTCCTGCAGAACCTCGCGCACCGTCTCGAGCACGATGGGAAAGGTCGGATACCGGCTCGCCACGGCGAGCAATTGAGACGAACGCTGTCGCTGCTGCCAGAGCGGTGAGCGCTTGCCGGGGTTGTACCGCGGCAACAGGAGCGCTCTCGCCGCGCACTCGCGAAAGCGCGAGGCGAACAGGGCAGAGCCACCCACCTCCTCGGTGACGATCTCGCGCAGCTCCTCCGCCTCGAACAGAAACAACTCCGCGCCGGGAGGTTCTGCATCCGTATCCGGGATACGCAGTACCACTCCGTCGTCGCTGGCCATGGCCGCGCCGTCGATGCCGAATCGGTCACGAATGCGTGCGCCGACCGCGAGGGCCCATGGCGCATGCACTTGCATGCCGTAAGGGGAATGAAGGATGACGCGCCAGTCACCCAGCTCGTCGCGAAACCGTTCGACGACGAGAGTGCGGTCGGTGGGAACGTGTCCTGTGGCGGCCTTCTGATCGTTCACGAAGGCGATGAGGTTGTTCACCGCCCGCTCGTCGAGGCCGCCCACCGAGACGCGGTCTCGCACCTCAACCGCGGAGTGGGTGGAGACCTCCCGGGTGAACGCCCCGATCGCGCGCCCCAATTCCGCGGGTCGCCCGATGCCGTCCCCGCGCCAGAACGGAACCCGCCCCGGCTGCCCGAACGCGGGAGAGACCACGACGCGGTCGTGCGTGATGTCTTCGATCTTCCAACTCGTCGTGCCGAGTGCGAACACGTCGCCGACGCGGGATTCGTAGACCATCTCCTCGTCGAGTTCACCGACCCGGCCGCCTGCGGTCTTGGAGGGGTCCGCCCCCACCATGAAGACTCCGAACAGCCCGCGGTCGGGAATCGTGCCGCCCGATGTCACCGCAAGGCGCTGCGCCCCCGGCCTGCCCGTGATCGTGCCCTTCACGCGGTCCCAGACAATGCGCGGGCGGAGCTCGGCGAACTCGTCGGAGGGATAGCGGCCGCTCAACAGATCGAGCGTGGCCTCATATGCGCTGCGCGGCATGTTCGCAAACGGTGCGCTGCGTCGCACCGTGTCGAACCAGTCCTCCACGTCCACCTCGTCGAGCGCCACGGCCGCGACGGTCTGCTGGGCGAGGATGTCGAGCGGGTTCTGCGGAATGGCCAGCGCTTCGATGAGCCCGGCCGACATCCGCTCGCTCGCCACGGCGGAGTGCAGCAGGTCCGCGCGGTGCTTCGGGAACACGATGCCACGCGAGACCTCGTTGACCTGGTGACCGGCCCGACCGATGCGCTGCAGGCCACTCGCGACCGACGGCGGCGACTCGACCTGGATGACGAGGTCGACGGCGCCCATGTCGATGCCGAGTTCGAGCGAACTCGTTGCCACGACGCAGCGCAGCCGCCCCGATTTGAGGTCGTCCTCGATGATCGCGCGCTGGTCTTTCGACACGGAGCCATGGTGCGCCCGGGCAAGGAGCGGCGCCGCGCCCGTCGTCGCTCCCGACTGGCCGATCGCCTGCGCCGGGAAAGAGGTCACCGCGGGTTGAGTGACTGCCGCGGGTTGAGTAGGGCGCCCCGCGACTGCCGCGGGTTGAGTAGGGCGCCCCGCGGCTGCCGCGGGTTGAGTAGGGCGCCCCGCGCCCGTATCGAAACCAAGGCTCCCCGTCGCCGAGGTTTCGATACGCTCGCTGCGCGAGCTACTCAACCCGCCGGGGATACGCTCGCTGCGCGAGCTACTCAACCCGCCGGGGATACGCTCGCCGCGCGAGCTACTCAACCCGCCATCCGCATCCAGCCGCTCGGCGTAGATCTCGTTCAGCCGACCGGTCAGCCGCTCCGCAAGTCGGCGCGAGTTTGCGAAAACGATCGTCGATCGGTGTTCCAGGATGCGGTCGACGATCTTCTCCTCGACATGCGGCCAGATCGAGCCCTGCGGCGCCGTGCCCGCGGCGGAGCCCTCGAGCGGGGCGGCGGTGCCGAGCTCGGTCATGTCCTCCACCGGCACCACGACGGAGAGGTCGAACTTCTTGGTCGACTTCGGTGCGACGATTCTCACCGGCGCGTTCCCAGCGAGAAAGCGCGCGACCTCCTCGTGCGGCCGCACGGTCGCCGAGAGGCCGATGCGCTGGGCCGGACGTTCGAGCAACAGGTCGAGCCTCTCGAGCGAGACCGCGAGATGCGCGCCGCGCTTGGTCGAGGCGACGGCGTGCACCTCGTCCACGATCACCGTCTCGACGCCGCGCAGTGTGTCGCGCGCGGCGGAGGTGAGCATGAGATAGAGCGACTCGGGTGTCGTGATGAGGATGTCGGGCGGCTTTCGCTGCAGCAGCCGCCGGTCCGCGGTCGACGTGTCTCCCGATCGCACCCCGACCGTGACCTCCGGTGGCTGCAGCCCCAGCCGTTTCGCGGTCTGCGTCACGCCGACGAGCGGAGCCCTCAGGTTGCGCTCGACGTCGACCGCGAGCGCCTTGAGCGGCGAGATGTAGAGCACTCGCGTGCGCCGCTGTGGATCCTCCGGCGGCGCGGAGGAGGCGAGGCGGTCGATCGCCCAGAGGAACGCGGCGAGGGTCTTGCCCGAACCGGTGGGTGCGACGACGAGCGCGTGGGCGCCCCGGGAGATGGCGTCCCACGCGCCGGCCTGGGCATCCGTCGGCGCGCTGAACGCGCCCGAGAACCACTGCCTCGTTGCCGGGGTGAAGCGCTCGAGCGGAGTGGTCATCCCTCTATCCTCGTGCAGCCCACTGACCGTCGGCCTGTGGGAACGCGCGGTAACACGCCGACGAGACTCGCGGCCTTTCACAAGGAACTCCTAGCTATGGTGTGAACATGTCAAAGGCGCCAGTTCTTCCCAGTGAGGTCTCAAGCAAGGTCGGAGCGTTCGACAAGTTCGCCGAGGGCGCGTCGAGGGTCGCGAGCCGCGCGTGGTTCTTTTGCTTCTGCGTTGTGCTCGTGGTGCTGTGGGCGCCATCGATCCTTCTGCTGCGCAGCATCGACACCTGGCAGCTGATCATCAACACCCTGACCACGATCATCACGTTCCTCATGGTCGCGCTGCTGCAGAACAGTCAGACGCGCGCCGATCTCGCGGTGCAGCACAAGCTGAACGCCATCGCCGACTCGCTCAGCGATCTCATGGCAGAGCGCGGACTCGACAAAGACAGCGAAGAACTGCGCGAGGCGGTCGGGCTGGAGCAGCGAGAGAGCACGAGCAAGAACGCCGGCTGATTCGGCGTCTCAGACTTCGCAGCTGCGGAGAAAGTCGCCGACTTCTTTCACCTCAGCGGCCGTGACACCGTGGCCAAGCCCCTCGTAGATGCGCTCGGTGAGCGTCGAATGGGTGGGCAACCAGTCGATCGTGTCGTCGATGAGGCGCGGCGGAAGAACCGCGTCCTCCGTGCCGCGGCCCCAGAACACCGGGGGCCGCAGCGCCTCGATCGCCGCGTCGCCGTCATGGGTGCCACGCACCACGAAGCCCGACAGGTTGACGGCACCGATGAATCGCTCTGGCGCCATCCGCAGCAGTTGAAGCACCATCGCGCCGCCCTGCGAGAATCCCAGGATGCTGACGCTCGCGTACTCGAGGCCGTCGAGCCAGTCGAGCACCGCGCTCGCCGCGGCATCCGCATTCTCGAGCGTCGGTGTGCCGTCGACGTACTGGGCCTGGTCGAACCAGGAGAAGCCCGGCCCGTCGGGCAGGGGTGCACGAACGGATGCGATCACCGGCTCGAGTGGGAGCAGCGGCGAGAGACCGAACAGGTCGCTCTCGTTTGCGCCCTTTCCGTGCATCAAGACGAGCAGGGGTCGATTCGCTCGCTCGCGCTCGGGAGCCGACCAGAGAACGGCATTCGAATCCAGGTGCATCACCCCATACTTGCACTCCGCGACGATGCGCCCCTGCGTCAACGATGCGCCCGTCACAGCGGCCGCATCGATAACAGACTTGCGCACCGTCGCGTGGTGACGGCTCGACCGCAGGGGAGAGAATGGAGCATGAGTTCCGTTGGCACCCCAGATCCCAATTCCGGCTGGCTCTCCGATGAGGAGCTCGCCTCGATCCGCGGCAGGCTACCGCTGCTCTACGTCGAGGGCGTGCCGGTGCGGGTCGACGGTCTCGGCAGGGTGATCGAGGTCGGGATGCTGCTGCGGGCATCCGAGACCGGTTCCATCACGCGCACCCTGGTCTCCGGTCGCGTCATGTACGGGGAGACCCTGCGCGACGCGCTGTTCCGTCACCTCGAGAAGGATCTCGGTCCCATGGCGTTTCCGCTGCTGCCGGCCAACCCGGTGCCGTTCGCGGTCGCGGAGTACTTTCCGTTCCCGGGCGAGAGCCAGTACACGGATGTGCGTCAGCACGCGGTCTCGCTCGCTTACGTCGTTCCCGTCACGGGCACGTGTGACCCGAGGCAGGATGCCCTCGAGCTCACCTGGATGACGCCGCGGGAGGCGTCATCCGACACCATCGCCGCCGACATGGAGGGCGGCCGCGGTTCGCTGGTGCGCGCGGCGCTGGCCTCCGTCGGCATGCTCTATTAGCACTCGCGCTCGCCGGTTCGCTCGCCGGCCCGTTGCATAACTCCTGCAGAACGCGCGATCGGACGGTTTTTCGGCACGCCGCGCCCCGCACTGACGCGAATCGCAGGAGTTATGACAACGGATGGCCCTGGCGCGCGGGCGGGGACGCACAGAGGGCCCCCGCACGAATGCGAGGGCCCTCTGGAGAGGCTGTCAGCGACCGCGTCGGTTGCCGCCGCCCTGGGACATGCCCACGAGGCCGCCGCCGGAGCCGGCGCGACCCGCGCCACCCGAGCGTGCGCCGCCGGTGCGCGGAGCACCGGAGCGGGATGCGCCGGAGCGCTGGCCGCCTGAGCGCGGCGCGCCCGAGGGGGCGCCTTCACCGCTCGCGGTGCTGTAGAAGTTGCGCGATCCGCCGGTGCGCTCGGAGCGCGGAGCTCCGGATGCGGCACCGTCGCGAGCGGCGCGCTTGCGCTGGGCATTCGCGCCCTGCGAGCCGCCCTGTGAGCCGCCCTGCGAGCGTCCGCCGCCCGTGCGTCCGCCCTGCGACTGGCGCGAACGGCCACCGCCCTGCGGCTGCACTGCGGCACGGGGAGCCGGCTTCACGTATGCGGCGACCTCGCCCACGAGTGCGTTGACGGCATCCGAGGCTGCCGTCACGTGCTGCGGAACGACGTTGATCTCGGCCTTGCGCAGGAGGGCGGCGGTGTCTTTGCGCTGCGTCGGCAGCACGAGGGTCACGACGTCGCCCGCGCTCCCAGCACGAGCGGTGCGGCCGGAGCGGTGCAGGTACGCCTTGTGCTCGGCCGGCGGATCGACGTGGATCACGAGCTCGATGTCGTCGACGTGAACACCGCGGGCCGCGACATCCGTGGCGACGAGCACGCGAGACGTGCCATCGGAGAACGCGGCGAGGTTGCGGTCGCGTTGCACCTGCGAGAGGTTGCCGTGCAGGTCGACGGCGGGGATGCCGGCATCCGTCAACTGGCGCGCCAGCTTCTTGGCGTGGTGCTTGGTGCGCATGAACAGGATGCGGCGGCCGGTGCCCGAGGCGAGCTTCTTGATGAGCTCGTTCTTCGCGTCGACCGAGTCGACCTCGAAGACGTGGTGGGTCATGGCGTCGACGTGCGAATTCGCGTCGTCGACGGAGTGCAGCACCTCGTTGTGGAGGTACTTGCGAACGAGCTTGTCCACACCGTTGTCGAGGGTCGCGCTGAAGAGCATGCGCTGTCCGCTGCCGGGCGTCTTGTCCATGATGCGCGTGACGACAGGCAGGAAGCCGAGGTCGGCCATGTGGTCTGCCTCGTCGAGCACGGTGATCTCCACGGCATCCAGCGTGACGAAGCCCTGCTTCATGAGGTCTTCGAGGCGGCCGGGGCAGGCCACGACGATGTCGACGCCCGCCTTGAGCGCCACGACCTGGCGCTGCTGCGAGACGCCGCCGAAGATCGTGGTGATCTTCAGGCCATAGGCGGCCGCAAGTGGTTCCATGGCGGTGGTGATCTGCGTGGCGAGTTCGCGCGTCGGCGCGAGGATCAACCCGAGTGGGCGACCGGGGCGACGCTGGCCGCCAGCGAGCGAGCCGCCGAGCCGCGCGATCATGGGGATCGCGAAGGCGAGGGTCTTGCCGCTGCCGGTCTTGCCGCGACCTAGCACGTCGCGCCCGCCGAGAGTGTCGGGCAGGGTGTCGGCCTGGATGGGGAATGGGGAGTCGATTCCCTGCGCCGCGAGCTTCGCAACGAGGGGAGCGGGCACGCCGAGCGTGCCGAAGGTGGTTTCAGACATAGGGGTTGTGTGGTGCCTTTCGGGCATCGGATGTTCGGAGCGCGAGGTCGCGCATCGAACCGTGGCGAGAGTGACGGTGGTCACAATCGATCGCCGGAGAAAGTGTCTACGAACCGATCTGATTTCGGTGAGGAGAGATAGCCCTTCGATACGGCGCTGGGGCGCCTACTCAGGACAAGCGTTCAACGACGCAGGGAGTTCAGGTGAACTCACAAGTGATCGCAGTCTAGCAGTACGGCTTCAGTACTCGCCGGCGTAGAGCTCGCCGACCGGGATCTCGACCGCGACGGTGTTGCCGACCGGCGCAAGTGGGCAGGCCCAGGCCGGGTCGTACGCGCACGAGGGGTTGTAGCTGAAGTTGAAGTCGAGCACGAGGGATTCCGGATGCCGCCCCGGCCCGAGGTCGGCGCCCTTCACGGTGTCGAGAAGGTAGCGTCCGCCGCCGTAGGTGCCGCCGCGTTGCCCGGCCAGCGCATCCTTCACCGGCACGAAGATGCCGCCCGCGTACGACGTGAGTCGCCACACATCGAGCGTGCCGACCCCGGGCACCGACACCAGCCCGATCCGCTCGAACGGCACGACTCCGTCGGTTCCTGTCTCCACGTCGAGTCGCGCGGACTGCGCGTCGAGCAGCGGAAGCTCGAACCGCCAGGCCGGGTCGTATGGTTCGACGGGGAGCGCAGTGAAGCCGGGGCGGTCATCCGGCAGCAGTGGTGTCGACGGATGCTCGGCGAAGAGCCGGTCGCGCCCGGCGCGCCACAGCTCGTGCCCCGTCGCGGGGTCCGCCGCCTCGCGCACCGCGGCATAGAGGGCGAACACGTTCCGTCGCCAGTCGGCGACCTCGAGCGCTGTCATGCTGCAACGCTATGCCGCTCCGCGCTCCGCCGCATCCGCCGCATCCGCCGAGCGTGCCTTTCCGCGCCGAGCGTGCCCACTCGAACAGGCACCGTTGGCGCCAACGAGCACGCTCGGCGATGAGGCACTCAGGGGACGGAATACTGTGCGGGAATTGCGGAGCGCGACGTATCGTTGCCACAGGGGAGCGAAGGAGAAATCATGAAGGCAGTATTGGGCGACACGGTTGTCGCAGAAGCCCCCAAGGAAGATCTCATCTCCATCGAGGGAAACTGGTATTTTCCGCCGTCGAGCGTGAAGAGCGAGCTGCTCGTCGAGAGCCCGACGCCGTACACCTGTCCGTGGAAGGGCGAGTGCCAGTACTTCAGCGTGAAGGATGGGGACGCCCTGCTGCAGGACCGCGCCTGGAGCTACCCCCACCCGTACCCGACCTCGTTCGAGCGTGTCGGCAAGGACTTCAGCAACTACGTGGCCTTCTGGAAAGAAGTGAAGGTCATCGAGTAACACCGGCCGGGCGCCAATAGCATGGCACGGTGAGTTCACCGCACGACCAGTCCCACTATCAGGTCCGCTTCGACTGGGGCCTCTCCGGCATCAACACAATAGCCGCGGATGCCGACGCCATTGTGCTCGTCGACGTGCTGGCGACGAGTCCACGGCTGTCGATCCCGCATGGCCCTGCCGCGGTCATCGAGGGCGGCTTCCGCAATCGCACGGCCGTCGCCCGGTGGGTGCTCGACCGGCAGACCGAGAAGGGTGACCGCGTCTTCGTCGCCGTGATCGCCGCTGGCGATGTGAGGGACGACGGCAGCATCCGCTTCGCCGTCGAAGATCTGCTCGCCGCCGGCGCAATCATCGACGCGCTTGCCACGGCGGGCATCGACTTCGTCTCGCCGGAGGGCGCCGCGGCCTGCGCTGCCTTCACCGGATTGCAGCGCGCCATTTCGCACCTGGCCACGGCATCCGCAAGCGGGCACGAGCTGATCGCGGCCGGCCGTGGCGAGGAGATCGCTCCGGCCATGCAACTCGATGTCGACTCCGAAGTTTTGTCTGTGCCCAGAACCCCGTAGCGTTGAACGATGCAGACTTCCGCAGAGGCGCTCGTCCACATCGACCACTTCGCCATGACCTTCGGCAAGACGCGGGTCATCAACGATCTCTCCTTCGACATCAACCGGGGCGAGACCTTCGGCTTCCTCGGCAGCAACGGCTCCGGCAAGACCACGACGATTCGAGCGCTGCTGGGCATCTATGAGCCGACCGCGGGCATCCTGCACATCGATGGCAAACCGTTCAAGCCCGAGGACGGCAACAGCCTCGGCTACCTGCCGGAGGAGCGCGGGCTCTACAAGAAGGAGTCCGTCATCGAGGTGATGGTCTACTTCGGGCGCCTCAAGGGGCTCACCCATCAGGCGGCCAAGGACTGGTCGATGGCGTACCTCGAGCGGGTCGCGCTCGCCGACAAGGCCACTGTTCGCCTCGACAAGCTCTCGGGCGGCCAGCAGCAGAAGGTGCAGCTCGGCGTGACGATCATGAACAAACCGGAGCTGCTCATCCTCGACGAGCCGACCAAGGGCTTCGACCCGGTGAACCGGCGGCTGCTCATGGACATCATCGAAGACCAGAAGAAGGCGGGCGCGACCGTCATGATGGTCACCCACCAGATGGAGGAGGTCGAGCGGCTCTGCGACCGCGTCATCCTCTTGAAAGACGGCCGCGCCGAGGCCTATGGCACGATCGGCGAGGTGCAGGACCAGTACGGGGGAGAGATCATCCGCCTGCGCCATTCCGGCGGCGCCATCCCGCCGTCGAAGCACTACGACATCACGCTGCAGCAGGCGAACTACGCAGAACTTGCCATGACGGATGACGCAGACGAGTCGGTCATCCTGCGCGAGTTGGTCGAGGGCGGTGTTCAGGTGCGCGGCTTCAGCACGAGCAAGCTCTCGCTCGACGACATCTTCGTGCGCGTCTACGGCGAAGAGAACGCCAACCGCAACGAGGGAGAGTAATCATGGCCCAGCACAACCTGCGCGTCGTCATGGGATTCGAGGTTCGGCGCACCCTCACCACGAAGCGATTCTGGATCTCGACGCTCGTCGTGCCGGTCGTCATCGGCATCGTGTTCGCGCTCGTCTTCCTCAGCAACTCCTCGACGAGCAACAGCGTCGACTCGCAGAAGAACGCCAAGCTCGCGTTCTCCTACAGCGACGCCTCCGGCCAGATCAACGACGCGATCGCGAGCAAGCTCGGCGGCACCAAGGTGACGGATGGCGACCAGGCGATAGCGGAGGTCAAGTCAGGCAAGCTCGACGCCTACTTCGCTTACCCGCAGCACCCGGCCAAGCAGGCGGTGAAGGCGTACGGCACCGACGAGGGGGTCTTCGCCAACGGCAAGTACTCCTCGCTCGCGACAACGGTGCTGCAGCTCAGCGCACAGCAGGCGATCGGTTCGCCAGAGCTCGCGGCTCTCGCACAGGGCCAGGTGGAGGTCACCTCGGTGACCTACAAGGACGGCAAGGTCGCCGGTGGCATCAGCGCGCTGGTTCCCCCGCTGTTCTTTCTCGTGATCTTCTACGTCGTCATCCTGCTGCTCGGCAACCAGATGCTCTCGAGCACCCTGGAGGAGAAGGAGAATCGCGTCACCGAGATGATTCTCACCACGGTGAATCCGACCACGCTCATCGTGGGCAAGATCGCCGCGCTGTTCGTCATCGGGCTCGTGCAGGTGCTCGTCTTCGCCCTGCCGGTCATCATCGGCTACCTGTTCTTCAGGGAGTCGCTCGCACTTCCCGGCTTCGACATCTCGAGCCTCGTCTTCGATCCGCAGAAGATGATCGTGGGGGCACTGCTGCTCATCGGTGGCTTCGTGCTCTTCACGGGAACGCTCGTCGCCATCGGCGCGGCCATGCCGAGCGTGAAGGATGCCGGCGCCTTCTTCGGCATGATGATGGCGTTGATCTTCATCCCGTTCTACATCGTCACGCTCATCGTGAGCGACCCGAGCGCGTTCATCGTGCAACTGTTCACCTACTTCCCGTTCTCGGCCCCGGTCACGGCGATGCTGCGCAACGGCTTCGGATCGCTGGAACTGTGGCAGTCGGCGATCATCATCGTCGAGCTGTTCGGCCTCGGCTACCTCGTCCTGCGGCTGGCCGTGCGACTGTTCCGATTCGGCTCGATCGAGTACACCCGAAAGGTCTCGCTGAAGACGGCCCTGGCCCGCCAGAAGTAGCCCTTGATCTCAGCGGGTTGAGTAGGCGCGCAGCGCCGTATCGAAACCCCGCTCAGCTGCGCGCCCGGTGCGCCCGCACCTTGGCGCGATTGCCGCAGCGCTGCATCGAACACCAACGGCGGTTGTTGCTGCGTGAGTCGTCGTAGAAGACCAGGGCACAGTCATCCGCTGAGCACTCACGGATGCGCCCTGCCGACTCTGCGCCGAAGAGTCCTATCGCCTCGCGCGCCATCGCCGAGAGCGCCTGGCTCGCGCGGGCCCGCGTGCGCCCCGCCTGACGACTGCCGCCGGGCAGCGACGGCGGGATGTCCGGGGTCGCCGCGAACAGGTTGATCACGTCGACGTCGTCGCGGCCCGGCTCCTCGCGCCGACTGGTCGCGGTGGCGAGTCGAGCGACAGCCGAGCGCAGGGCCTTCGCATCGACGAGGTCCCGGTCGGTGACGGTGCCGTCGATGCTGGTGAAGCGCTCGCTGAGCCACTCCGCGAGGTCGCTCGGCGTGTGCAGGCGTTCCCAGGCGGGGTTCTCGCCCATGGCGCCCGTGTAGGCGAAGTCGAGGGCGAGCGAGCCGGAATCGAACCACCAGCGGTGCCCCGATGCCGATGTGAACCACTGGCCGGTGGGACCGAGTTCGGCAGAGGTCTGGCGCATGTAACCAAGGTAGTCGGTTACCGCCTGCTGTGGCGGCAGCTCCGCCGTCCGGGGCGATTCGAGGCGGGTTCGGCTTGTCCTAGGGTTATAGGCATGTCCAAGGTCTTGAGCAAGCTTCCCGTCGGCGAGCGAGTCGGTATCGCGTTCTCCGGGGGTCTCGACACCTCCTGCGCGGTCGCCTGGATGCGCGAAAAGGGTGCTATCCCGTGCAGCTACACCGCAGACATCGGCCAGTATGACGAGCCCGACATCGAGGCGGTCCCCGACCGCGCCAAGACGTACGGCGCCGAGATCGCCCGCATCGTGGATGCCCGCAGCGCGCTCGTCGAGGAGGGCCTCGTCGCCCTCCAGTGCGGCGCGTTCCACATCCGCTCCGGCGGCAAGACCTACTTCAACACCACACCGCTCGGTCGCGCGGTCACCGGCACGCTGCTCGTGCGCGCGATGAAAGAAGACGATGTCGACATCTGGGGCGACGGCTCCACCTATAAGGGCAACGACATCGAGCGCTTCTACCGCTACGGCCTCATGGCCAACCCGCGACTGCGCATCTACAAGCCGTGGCTCGACTCCGATTTCGTGGGCGAACTCGGTGGCCGCACCGAGATGAGCGAGTGGCTCGTCGCGCGCGGCTTCCCCTATCGCGACTCCGCCGAGAAGGCGTACAGCACCGACGCGAACATCTGGGGCGCCACCCACGAGGCCAAGCGGCTCGAAGAACTCAGGACCGGGCTCGACATCGTCGACCCGATCATGGGTGTCGCCGCCTGGCGCGACGACGTCGAGATCGCCCCCGAGGTCGTCTCCGTGCGCTTCGAGGCCGGTCGCCCGGTCGCCATCAACGGCGTCGAATTCACGGATGCGGTTGCCCTCGTCCTCGAGGCCAACGCCGTCGGCGGTCGCCACGGCCTCGGCACCTCGGACCAGATCGAGAACCGCATCATCGAGGCCAAGAGCCG
>DATNBR010000019.1:0-11129 GCA_035571875.1 Lacisediminihabitans sp.
AGACCGCGGACACCATCCGTTCCGAAAAGACGCGGCATGACTGCAGCACCGCCGGAATTAGCGCTTGGAGAACTGAGGAGCCTTGCGGGCCTTCTTGAGTCCGGCCTTCTTGCGTTCCTTGACGCGCGCGTCGCGGCTCAGGAAGCCGGCCTTCTTGAGCGAGGCGCGGTTGTTCTCTTCGTCGATCTGGTTGAGCGAACGCGCGATGCCGAGACGGAGCGCGCCGGCCTGGCCGGACGGGCCGCCACCGGTGATGCGTGCAATCACGTCGTAGCTACCGAGCAGGTCGAGCACCTTGAACGGGTCGTTGATGAGCTGCTGGTGAAGCTTGTTGGGGAAGTACTCGGCGAGCTCACGGCCGTTGACCGTGAAGTTGCCAGAGCCGGGGGTGATGCGCACGCGGGCGATGGCCTGCTTGCGACGACCGACGGCTGCACCGGGAACGTTGAGCACCGCGCGCGGGGCCTTGACCGCGGCCTCGGCCGGGGTCTCGGTCGAGTAGCTGCCGGTCTCGGAGTCGATGGAGCCAGCGCCCTCGAGTGAATCTGCGATCTTCGCCATTATCTGGAAATCCTTTGAGTTCTAGGCGCGCTACTGCGCAACCTGGCCGAGGGTGTAGGTCTTGGGCTGCTGTGCAGCGTGGGGGTGCTCTGCGCCTGCGTAGACCTTGAGCTTGGTGAGCTGGGCGCGGCCGATCGAGTTCTTCGGGAGCATGCCTCGCACCGCCTTCTCGACGGCACGGGTCGGGTGCTTCTCGAGCATCTCGACGTAGGTCTCGGAGCTGATGCCGCCCGGGTAGCCGGAGTGGCGGTATGCCTTCTTCTGCGTGAGCTTCGCGCCGGTCAGCGCGATCTTCTCTGCATTGATGATGATGACGAAGTCGCCCATGTCCATGTGGGGAGCAAAGGTCGCCTTGTGCTTGCCGCGGAGCAGGGTCGCCGCGTGGCTGGCGAGCCGGCCGAGAACGACGTCGGTCGCGTCGATGATGAGCCAGTCGCGCTGGACATCATCGGGCTTCGGAGAAAAGGTGCGCGTCACAGTAGTGCTGCTTTCTGGTCGAAATGAGGTGTTCGTGAATCCCACTCCGTTGCGTGTTCCGCGAAGAGTGTCGCGGAACCCCATCGATGGAGGGCTCAAGTTCGGGTGACGCGCCAGGAAAGCGCAGGCACCAAGGGTCAAGATTAGCCGACGATGGCTGGCGGGGTCAAACCCGAGCGCCTTGCCCGCGTCTGCTCCGCGCGGGCGGCGAGTTCGGCATCCGGGGGGTAGCCGAGCTCGACCAGGGTGAGCCCCTTCGCGGGAACGACCTTGAACTCGCTCGTGCGGGTCAGCTCGTCGCGCAGCCAGACCAACCGCTCTGGCGAAAGCTTGCGCTCGCCCACCGCGATCGTTGCGCCGACGAGCGCTCGCACCATGCTGTGGCAGAAGGCGTCGGCCTTCACGTGCGCGACGAGCACGCCGTCGGCCCCGCGCATCCAGTCGAATTCCTGAAGGGTACGGATGGTCGTGGATCCGGCGCGAGCTTTGCAGTACGACGCCCAGTCGTGCAGTCCGAGCAGCGAGCCCGCGGCGGCGCGCATGAGCTCGAGGTCGAGCGGCGCCGGGTACCAGAGTGTGCGGTTGCGTTCGAGTGGGTTTCGCGGACCGCTCGTGTCGGAGACGCGGTACTCGTAGCGACGCCAGACGGCGGAGAAGCGCGCGTCAAAACCGGGCGGGGCAACGGATGCGCGAGTGACGTAGACATCGCTGTTGAGTCCCGCGATCCCATTGAGCCGGCGCGTCAGGGCATCGGGACCGTCCGGCCTCGCGGCCTTGCCCCGTGCGCCGCCGCGATCGGGCCGGGCGAGGCTCTCGTACTGCGCACGGGTGAGGTCGACGTGCGCCACCTGGTCGAGCGCGTGCACGCCGGCGTCGGTTCGGCCCGCGACGGTGAGGGTGGGCGCTGGCCCGAATCGGCCGAACACGGTCGCGAGTGCGGCCTCCAGCTCGCCCTGAACGGTGCGCAGCCCGGGCTGCTTCGCCCAGCCCAGAAATGCGGTTCCCTCATAGGCGATATCGAGACGGAGGCGGATGGTTTCGGCATTGGTATCGTCCGTCTCGGCGGGCCCCTGAGCGCGATCGGTCACGCGTTAAACAGTAGGCCACAGCACCCTCTCAGCTATCGGGCCGCCAAGTTGACCTGAGGGGCGTGGGAAGTCAGCATGGACGTTGGCCCTCCCATGAAAACTCCCCGTCCCGCCGCATCCGGCACCGCGTCCACGGCACCGGCGGCTCCGGCGCCGACCGACCGCGGCATTGCCGGAGCGCACATCGCGGGTCTCGATGGCCTACGGGCCTTCGCTGTGATCGTCGTTATCCTCTATCACCTGAGCCCAGGCGAGGTGGTGGGCGGCTACCTCGGCGTCGACGTCTTCTTCGTGATCAGCGGGTTCCTCATCACGGCGTTGTTGCTGCGTGAGAAGGCTTCGACGGGCACCATCCGCCTCGGCTATTTCTGGCGCAGACGCGCGCGCAGGCTCCTGCCCGCCCTCGCCGTGCTGGTCCTCGCCTGTTGCACCGCAGCGTGGGCGATCGGCGGCAACGTGCTTGTCGATCTCGCACGCCAAGTGCTCGGTGCCGCCACCTTCAGCAGCAACTGGCTCGCGATCGCCGGGCACAGGAGCTACTTCGACGACACCGCGCCCGAACTGTTCCGCAACCTGTGGTCGCTCGCCGTGGAGGAGCAGTTCTACCTGGTCTGGCCGCTCGCGATCCTCCTGCTGGTTCTGGTGCGGAAGCGCTGGTTGAGGCTCACGATCGTCGCTGTCCTCGGCGTGGCCTCGGCGCTCACCATGGTGCTCCTCTACGTCCCCGGTGCCGACGCGACGCGCGTCTATTACGGCACCGACACCCACAGCTTCGGCCTCGCGGCGGGTGCCGTGCTCGCGGTGATCAGCCAGCGCTGGTCGTCGCTTCCGCTGTGGTGGTCGCGCAGCTCGCGATGGCTTCTGCCAGCGCTCGGCACACTGGCGCTGGCGGCCCTCGTGGCTGCGGCCATCCTCATGCCCGCGGATGCCCCGATCGTCTACCAGGGCGGCCTTGCGGTCGTCGCGGTGCTCACCCTCGTCACGATCCTGGGAGCGTTCGTGCCCGGATCCTGGCTCGGCCGCGCGCTCGACGTGGCGCCGCTGCGCTGGATCGGCGAGCGGTCCTACGGGCTCTACCTGTGGCACTGGCCGGTGTTCGTGCTCGTGGTCGCTGCGCTGCCGCACTGGCCGAGGCTCGGCGCGGCCGGTTGGGCCCTCGGTGGCATCGCTCTCGCGATCACGGGCGCGGCCGCCGCCCTCTCCTATCGTTTCGTCGAGCGGCCGATCCGCAAGCGGGGCTTCCGCGCGACCTTCGCGGCGGTGTTTACCGGATGGCCGGCCGACGCCCGACATCGCGCGGCTCGCACGGTGGGTATCGCGGTGACCGTGCTCGCCGTCGCGGCAGCGGGCGTCGGCACGGCCACCGCCCTCGGCGGTGACCCCGGCCAGAGCGACGCAGAGGCTCAGATCGCGCGCGGGCAGCACGCGATCGATCAGAATCAGTCCGAGCCCACTCCGGCACCGACGGCGAGCGCCCCTGCCCCGCTTCCCGGCGGTGACCAGATCACCGCCATTGGCGACTCGGTCATGCTGGCGTCGGCGAGCGGGCTGCAGCAGACCTTCCCAGGCATCCAGATCGATGCGGTCGTGTCGCGTCAGATGTCGCAACTGCCCTCGATCATCCAGGGGATGAAGGCCGCCGGTTCGTTGCGCCCGATCCTGATCGTGGGGCTCGGCACCAACGGGCCGATCGAGCGAAGCTCCCTCGACGAGGCGCGCGCGCTTGTGGGCCGGAACACGCAGCTTGTGCTCGTCAACGTTCAGGCGCCGCGCGGCTGGACCGACGGCGTCGACGCGACGCTCTCGCACTATGCGCAGCAGTACCGCGATGTCGAACTGGCGAACTGGCGCGACGCCATCTCCGGCCAGCTGAATCTGCTCGCCCGTGACCAGATCCATCCGGGCAGCCGCGGCGGCGAGATCTACGCCGGGGTCATCAAGGATGCGCTACAGCGCCTCGCCGAGCTGCCGCCGCTCCTCGGACCGAACGACTACGGGCTCGCGCCGACCCCGCTCTGAGCACACTCACCGGGCGCTGCGCCACCCCTCGACGCGCGGGCCGAGAGGGGCAAGGATCGAGGGATGACAACACCGGTCCCAGGTTCCATCTCACCGATGCTCGCGAAGGCGATCGATACGGTGCCCGCGCAGGACTCCGTCGAGGGTGGCCTCGCCTATGAGCCCAAGTGGGACGGCTTTCGCGCGATCGTCTACGTCAACGGCGACGACGTGCAGATCGGCAGCCGCGGTGCAAAGATGCTCACCCGCTACTTCCCCGAACTGGTCGAGGCCTGCGCTCGACTGCTTCCCACGCCCTGCGTGCTCGATGGCGAGATCATCGTCCGCACCGGCACCGCGGGCCACGAGCGCCTCGACTGGGAGGCGCTGAGCCAGCGCATCCACCCGGCCGAGAGCCGCATCACCCGCCTCGCTGCCGAGACCCCGGCGTCGTTCGTGGCCTTCGACCTGCTCGCGCTCGGCGACGATTCGCTCCTCACCACGCCGTTCGAACAGCGCCGAGCCGCACTCGAGAACCTCATGGAGGGCATCGACGCTCCGCTGTATATGACGCAGACGACGCGGGATGTCGATCTGGCCAGACAGTGGTTGGTCGATTTCGAGGGGGCGGGCCTCGATGGCGTCGTGTCCAAGCCGCTCGACGCAAGCTACGCCGAGGGCAAGCGCACGATGCTGAAGACCAAGCATCATCGCACCGCGGATGTCGTGGTGCTCGGGTACCGCATCCACAAGAGCGGCCAGGGCGTCGGCTCACTGCTGCTCGGCCTCTGCGATGCCGACGGGGAACTGCGGAACGTGGGTGGGGCATCCGCGTTCTCGGATGCGCGTCGGCTCGAACTGATCGACGAGCTGGCGCCCCTCGTGCTCAGGGACGCCTCGGGCGAACCGGTCAGGGGCGAGACCGACCGCAGCCGCTTCTCGGGCAGCAAGGACGTGTCGTACGTGCGCCTCGAACCGACTCGGGTTGTCGAGGTGCGTTACGACCAGATGGAGGGCTCGCGGTTTCGGCACACGGCGCAGTTCTTCCGCTGGCGGCCGGACCGCGATGCGCGCTCCTGCACCTTCGAGCAGCTCGACAAGCCGATCGCCTACGACCTCGATCGGGTGCTGCTCTAGCGGGTTCAGTCGGGCTTGCGCGCGCGGCTCGGCTGCACTCGCGGCGGCTCGCCGGGCATCTTCGGGTAGTCGGGCGGGAACGGCAGCTCGCCGAGACCGTTGGAGAGATCGCGCTGCCACCACTCGAGCAGCGTGTCGATCGTGCCCGGCTCCGCACCAAACTTGGCCCAAGGGTCGCCCGAGGTGCGCAGCCGCTCCGGCACGGTGACGACCGTGAACTCGCGCGGGTCGGCACCCTCGAGCTCCTCCCACTCGAGCGGGGTGGACACCGGGGCGTGCGCGAGAGCCCGCGGACTGTACGCGCCGGCCATCGTGCGGTCGCGGTTCGCCTGGTTGAAGTCGACGAAGACGCGCTCGCCACGCTCCTCCTTCCACCACGCCGTCGTGACCTTCTTCGGCATCCGTCGTTCCAACTCGCGCGCGGCGGCGATGACGGCGTGACGAACATCCTGGAACTCGTGCGTCGCCTCAATCGGTGCGAACACGTGCAGCCCGCGGTTGCCGGATGTCTTCACGAACGCGGTCAGTCCCGCCTCGGCCAGCACTGTGCGCAGTTCGAGTGCGGCGGGGATCGCGTCGCCGAAGTCAGTGCCTGGCTGCGGATCGAGGTCGATGCGCAGCTGATCAGGGTTATCGGAGTTCTCGGCGCGCGAGGGCCAGGGGTGGAACACCACGGTGTTCATCTGCGCGGCCCACACGGCGGCCGCCGGTTCGTCGAGAACGAGTTGCGGATGCGAGCGCGCACTCGGGTAGACGACGGTCACCGACCGCACGTACTTCGGTGCGCCCTTTGGCGGGTTCTTGGAGAAGAACTGCTCGCCGTCGATGCCACCGGGAAATCGCTGCAGCGAAACCGGGCGGTCTCCGTTCGCGGCGATGAACGCGTCGCCCACGTCGATGAGGTACTTGGCCAGATCGAGCTTCGTCAGCCCGGGCTCGGGCCAGAGCACGCGTTCCGGATGCGAGATCCGCACCTCACGCTCGCCCACCGTCAGCACAACCGCGTCGTCTGCCATCCATCAACGCTACCCGCTCGCCCTCCGTTTTCGCCGAGCGTGCCCGTCCGCGCCGACGGTGCCCGCGCGAACGGGCACCGTCGGCGCGAACGTGCACGTTCGGCGGATTCTGGCCCGGATGCTACCGGACGCGTCAGGCAGGCCGGGCCGAGCTCCGCGCTGACGAATGCTTCCGCACCTCACGGAGCACGATCTGCTCGGGGCACACGGTGGAGAGGAAATCGCCCACCGAGAGTGCGAGGCGTTCACCGACGAGGGAGTACAGGATGCGGTTGGCATCGCGCCGTTCCGTGACGAGGCCTGCCTGACGAAGCACGCCGAGGTGACGGGAAATGGTCGGTCCCGTGGCGTTGAAGCGAGCCGCGATCTCACCGGCCGCGAGTTCCCCGTCTTTCAGGTCCTGGAGGATCTGCCGCCGAGTCGGGTGCGCAAGGGCAGCAAAGATGTCTGACGCCGCATCTGTCATGTTAGCAATATAGCATTTTTGCTAAATGCAGTGTAGCTTCGTTGCTAATAAGCAAAGGAGTTGGTCATGCGAATAGCAATCACCGGCGGCACCGGTTTCGTCGGGCGCCATCTGGCCGAGCGCCTGGATCCCGCAGACACCGTAATCGTGTCCCGGCGAACCGGAGTGCCGCTCGACAACGTCGACGCACTCACGCGAGCGTTCGAAGATTGCGATGCGGTTGCCCACTGTGCCGGGATCAACCGGGAGATCGGCGATCAGACCTTCGAGCGCGTTCACGTGCAGGGCACGCGCAATGTCATCACTGCCGCTCGACGAGCCGGCGTCAAGCGGATCGTCATGGTCAGCTTTCTTCGGGCACGTCCCGATTGCGGCTCGGGCTACCACGAGACGAAGTGGGCAGCCGAACAACTGCTCCGCAGCTCGGGGCTTGACCACACCATCCTGAAGTTTGGCATGATCTACGGCCCCGGCGACCACATGATCGATCACGTGACGCGCGCCGTCCGCACCTTCCCGGTGTTCGCCACGGTCGGCTACCGCGAGCGGGCAGTTCGTCCGGTTCCCGTTGACGACGCCACCGACGTGCTGATCGCGGCACTCGAGGGGCGTGTCGAGGAACCGACCGTAGCTGTGATGGGCGCCGAGGAGCTAGATCTCGGCTCCGCGGTTCGCCGCATCACAAGGGTGGCGGACAGGCATCCGCTGTTCCTACGCGCACCGATCTGGTCGATCCGGATGCTGGCGCAACTGACCGAATGGGTCATGGTCACGCCGCTCGTCGCCAAGGCACAAGCGAGAATGCTGGCCGAGGGGGTCAGCGAGGTCGCGCCGCCAGCTCCGGAGTTGCCCGAGAGCATGCGCCCGCGGCGAGCGTTCGATGAGGAGAGGATCCGTGCTGCCATGCCGGAGGGTCGCTTTGGGCTGGCGGATCTCAGGATTGTGCGTTGGTGGTCGAACCGAGGGCGCGACCTCCCCGGAGCCGCCCGCAGCCTGCCGTGAATCCGGACGACAACGAGCAAGGGCCCCGCTCATCGAGCGGGGCCCTTGCTGTACTAACTGTGCTGAGCGCTACTTGGCGGCGTCGCCTTCGGCAGCGGCGGGAGTCTCCTGAGCCGTGACCTCGGCGGTCTCGGCGTCGATGGCCTCGGCCTGCTCCGGCGTCTCGACGACATCCTCGGCGGGAGTGGCGGCCTCGGGGGTCTCGTCAGCGACGACCTCCGCGGCAGCGTCCGCAGCCGGAGCCTCCTCGACCGGAGCAGCCTTGGCGGGCTTCTCCGCCTTGGTGCTGGCCTTGGCCCCTTCGACAGGCTCAGGACGGCGCTTCGGCTTGGCGTTCACCGGCTCGAGAACGAGCTCGATCTGCACCATCGAGGCGTTGTCGCCCTTGCGGAAGCCCAGCTTGGTGATGCGGGTGTAGCCGCCCTCGCGCTCGGCGACCAGCGGCGCGATCTGCGTGAACAGCTCGTGCACGACGGTCTTGTCACCGATCACGCCGAGCACGCGACGACGAGCGTGCAGGTCCCCGCGCTTGGCAAAGGTGATGAGGCGCTCGGCGACGGGACGCAGGCGCTTGGCCTTGGTCTCCGTCGTCTTGATGCTCTTGTGGGTGAACAGCGCGGCGGCGAGGTTCGCGAGCATCAGGCGCTCGTGAGCCGGGCCTCCACCGAGGCGAGGACCCTTGGTTGGCGTTGGCATGGTTTTTCTCCAGAATCAGATGGTCGTGGGCGTCGAGATCGACGAGCCCTAGTTGTTCTCGTCGGCGTCGTCGTACCCGCTGTAGAAGTGCGCGCCGTCAAACCCAGGAACGGTGTCCTTGAGTGAGAGGCCCATCTCCACGAGCTTGTCCTTGACCTCATCCACCGACTTCTGTCCGAAGTTGCGGATGTTCATGAGCTGCGTCTCCGACAGGGCGACCAGTTCGCTCACGGTGTTGATGCCCTCGCGCTTGAGGCAGTTGTAGCTGCGCACCGAGAGGTCGAGGTCTTCGATCGGCATGCTGAGCTCACTCGAGAGCACGGCGTCGACGGGAGCCGGGCCGATCTCGATGCCCTCGGCAGCGGAGTTCAGCTCGCGAGCCAGACCGAACAGCTCGGTCAGCGTGCGCCCGGCGGACGCGATGGCGTCGCGCGGCGTGATCGCCGACTTGGTCTCGACATCCACGACCAGGCGGTCGAAGTCGGTGCGCTCACCGGCACGAGTCGCCTCGACGCGGTAGGTCACCTTGAGCACGGGCGAGTAGATCGAGTCGATCGGAACCTGGCCGGCCTCGCTGAACTCGCTGCGGTTCTGCGTCGCCGAGACGTAGCCGCGGCCACGCTCGATGGTCAGCTCGAGCTCGAACTTCGCCTTGTCGTTCAGGGTGGCGATGAGCAGCTCGGGGTTGTGGATCTCGACGCCCGCAGGAGCGGAGATGTCTGCTGCGGTCACCTGGCCTGCACCCGTCTTACGCAGGTACGCGGTGATCGGCTCGTCGTGCTCGCTCGAGACGACGAGGCCCTTGATGTTGAGGATGATCTCGGTGACATCTTCCTTCACGCCGGGCACGGTGCTGAACTCGTGCAGCACACCGTCGATGCGGATGCTCGTCACGGCGGCACCCGGGATCGAGGAGAGCAGGGTACGGCGGAGTGAGTTGCCGAGGGTGTAGCCGAAACCAGGTTCCAGCGGCTCGATGATGAACCGCGAACGGAACTCGGAGATGTTCTCTTCGGTCAGGGTGGGGCGTTGTGCAATGAGCACTGTTGTTTCCTTTCGGCAAAGTGTCCGCTATATGACACTTATGGGAGTTCAAGCTATTGAGTTGTGAAACTGTGCTGGGACAGCGTTCGGGACCAAGGTAAGGCGCGATGAAACTGGGTCTCGATACGCGTCCTCGTTCCTCGGGCGCTACTCGACCGCAGACGAGTCTGCGACTGCGTCGCCTTAGACTCGCCTGCGCTTCGGCGGGCGGCATCCGTTGTGCGCCTGCGGCGTGACATCCGTGATCGAGCCCACCTCGAGGCCAGCGGCCTGAAGCGAACGGATCGCGGTCTCGCGACCCGAGCCCGGCCCCTTGACGAAGACGTCGACCTTCTTCATGCCGTGCTCCTGCGCCTGGCGAGCAGCGGACTCCGCCGACATCTGCGCGGCGTACGGGGTCGACTTGCGCGAACCCTTGAAGCCGACAACGCCTGACGACGACCAGCTCAGAACTGCGCCGGTCGGGTCGGTGATGGTGACAATGGTGTTGTTGAACGTCGACTTGATGTGGGCCTGGCCCACGGCGATGTTCTTCTTCTCTTTGCGACGCGGCTTGCGAGCGGCCGACTTAGGTGCTGCCAATTTTTTCTCCTAAAAATTATGGCGATGACGGGTGGGGGTTACCCAGCCGCCTATCGGGCCTTCTTCTTGCCGGCTACGGTGCGCTTCGGGCCCTTGCGGGTACGAGCGTTGGTCTTGGTGCGCTGTCCGTGCACGGGCAGGCCCTTGCGGTGACGGATGCCCTGGTAGCTTCCGATCTCGACCTTGCGGCGGATGTCCGCTGCGACCTCACGACGAAGGTCACCTTCTACCTTGAAGTTGCCTTCGATGTAGTCGCGAAGAGCGATGAGCTGGTCATCGGTGAGGTCCTTGACGCGGATCTCTCCGCTGATGTCGGTGTCGGCGAGGGTCTTCAGCGCCCTCGTGCGGCCAACTCCGTAGATATAGGTCAGTGCGACTTCAACGCGCTTATCGCGCGGAATGTCAACGCCGGCTAGACGTGCCATGGTGGCTTCTCCTGGATATGAGTGGAGGTCTGTAGCGGCACCTGTACACCGGCCTCCAACCGATGGTGTCCCCCGCTTTCGCGGGTTCTGGTGCTGCTATTTATTCGTATTCAGTTGTAAATCGCTGGGTCTCGATACGCTCGCTGGCGCTCGCTACTCGACCTTGAACCTTCGGTTGATGCCGCTTCGCGACGTCAACCTTCGGTTCAACCCTGGCGCTGCTTGTGACGCGGGTTGGACTTGCAGATGACCATGACGTTGCCGTTGCGACGAATCACCTTGCAGTGCTCGCAGATCGGCTTGACGCTGGGGTTGACCTTCATTGTGTTTCCTCTGACTCACTGTCTTCGTACCCGCGGAATGCCGCGGGCCGTTACTTTCCAGTCGGATGCGCGGGCGCATCCGTTCGCGTCACTACTTGTAGCGGTAGACGATTCGGCCCCGGGTCAGGTCGTAGGGGCTCAGCTCCACGATCACGCGATCCTCAGGGAGGATTCGGATGTAGTGCTGACGCATCTTGCCCGAAATGTGGGCAAGCACGCGGTGGCCGTTGGTCAGCTCAACGCGGAACATCGCGTTGGGCAGAGCTTCGACTACTGCGCCCTCGATCTCGATGACACCGTCTTTGTTGGCCATA
>DATNBR010000020.1:0-95730 GCA_035571875.1 Lacisediminihabitans sp.
GACCATGGATGCGGTGCCCGCCTCGCCGCGAAGACCGTAGGTTCCGAGACCGAGCTTCGGCATCGCGTTGCCATCGTTGAGTGGGACCGTGGGAGCGGGGTGAGGCGTCGGAGTCGTCATGGTTCCAGTCTGCCGCGCGAAGTCAGGAACTCGCTGAAGACATCGGCGGCGAGGACTGAAGCGACGTGTTCAGGAAGTCGAGGGTGCGCTGCCAGGCGTCGGCAGCGGCATCCGGGTCGTAGGTCACAGCGTTGCTGTCGTTGAAGAAGGCGTGCCGTGCGCCCGAGTACACGTGCCGGGTGAAGTCGACCCCGGCATCGGCCATCGCCTGCGTCACCCGCGGAAGGCTCTCCATGAGCCGCTCGTCCTGGTCGCCGTAGAGCGCGAGCACCGGGCACGAGATCGAGGTCAGCTCCGACGTCTCCGGCGGCTGCCCGTAGAACGGCACGGCCGCACGCAGGCGAGGGTCGGCCGCGGCGAGCGCGAAGCTGTAGCTGCCGCCGAAGCAGAAACCAACCACGGCGATGCGATCGTCCACTCCGGGCTCGGACGCGAGTACGTCGACGACGCTACCGAGTGCCTCGACCGCCCAGCGGCCGTATTCCGGCGATCGGGCCGGCGCCAGCTTCTCGCGCATGAGCGGCTGCGCCTCGGCGCGCGTCGCCTCGTCGGCGCTGAAGGTCAGATCCTGCAGCTCCTGCCCCACCTCGGGCGCCACGCCGACACCGCTCAGCAGGTCGGGGGCGATCACGAGGTACCCCTCCGCGGCGAACCGGTCGGCGACGCCACGAATGTGTTCCACGAGCCCCCAGATCTCGTGGATCAGGACGATCCCGCCACGAAATGGCCCGGACGGTTCACTGCGATAGGCCGGCAGGGGGCCTTCGGACGTGTCGATCTCGATTGAGGTTCCCATCCCACGATCCTTCCACCTCCTCGTCCTCGGCACTCGATGGCCGAAGTAGCGAGCGGCGTTGGCCCGCGAGAGGGAGCCGCGGCGATAGTGTCTCAGGGTGCCAGCGCCCACCTCCCTCAGCATCCTGCACCTCTCCGACACCCACCTCTTCGGCGACGACTCCCTCCACTACGGGCGCGTCGACACCGCGGCCGCCCTGGCCAGGACTCTCGAGCAGTTCGGCGGTATGGGCGACCTCGACCTCGTCGTGGCCTCCGGCGATCTCGCCGACGATGGTTCGCCCCGCGCCTATCAGCGGCTTCGCAGCGCGCTCGAGCCGTGGGCGGCCGACCATGGTGCCCGGGTCGTCTACGCGATGGGCAATCACGACGATCGCGACGGCTTCCGCCAGGTGCTCGGCAGTGGGCACGGGCCGGATGTCTCGATCGCCGCACAGGGACCGGTCGACGCGGTCAGCACCCTGGGCTCCTGGCGCGTGGTGACCGTCGACAGCTCCGTACCGGGCGCGGGATACGGAGAACTCGCGCCCGCGCAGCTCGACTGGCTGCGCGCTGTGCTCTCGGAGCCCGCCGGTGCGGGAACGGTGCTCGTCATGCACCACCCGCCGGTATCCGCCTGCACCGCCCTTCTGCAGGCGCTCGAACTGTACAACCCCGAAGACCTGCTCGAGGCCATTCAGGGTTCTGATGTGCGCGTGATCCTCTCGGGTCACTATCACCACCCCCTGCGCGAGCAGTTCGGGGCGGTTCCGGTGATCGTCACGCCCGGCATAGCCAACACCACCGACGTGCTCGCGCCCGAGGGTACCGAGCGCGCGTTCATCGGCTCCGGCGCCACCCTGGTCACGGTGACCGGTGAGAACGTGCGCTCGATCCCGCTGCGCAGCTATGGCGACCACGACGGCGCCCCACTCTTTCATCTCGATCTCGACACGGTTGCGCAGTTCGTGCAGGAGGCCGGCAGGGTCGACACGCGCTGACTCGACCGGTGCCGCCGAGCGGCCGCTGTGAACTTTCCTTCCGTCGGCGACAGGACGGCTGCGGAGTGGCACCATCGAAAGATGAGCTGCTCCATCGTTCCGCCCTATCTGCTCGAGCGCATCGCCGCACTGGAGGACCCGCGATTCGAGCACGCCGCGGCCGCGGCGAGAGCGTCGAGGGAGCTCGACGATCCGTTCCGCGGCGGTCGGTGCGGCGAGCCCGCGGTGCGGGCAAGAGCCACCGCGATCGCCACGGCGGGCGACGCGCTCGAGGGCCCGCACCGTACGATCTTCGATGCCCGGCACAGCGAGACGCTGCCCGGCGTGCGCGTGCGGGGCGAGGGTGAGCCGGCGGGCAGCGACACCGCCGTGACCGAGGCCTACGACGGACTCGGCAGCACTCACGCGCTGTACCGCGACGTGTACAAGCGCGCCTCCATCGACGGACACAACCTGGCTCTGCTGGCCACGGTGCACTACGGCAAGAACTACGACAATGCCTTCTGGAACGGCGATCGTATGGTGTTCGGAGACGGCGATGGCACCGTGTTCCAAGGCTTCACCTCCTCGCTCAGCGTCATCGGGCACGAGCTCACCCACGGCGTGACGCAGTACACCGCCGGTCTCGACTACCAGGGCCAGTCGGGCGCGCTCAACGAGTCGGTCTCCGACGTGTTCGGCGCGCTCGTCGAACAGCACGCGAGATCCCAGGACGCCGCCGAGGCGAGCTGGCTCATCGGCGACGGCCTGTTCACGAAGGAGGTGCAGGGCACCGCGCTGCGGTCGATGAAGGCACCCGGCACCGCCTATGACGACGACGTGCTCGGCAAGGATCCGCAACCGGCGACGATGAGCGGCTACGTCGAGACGAGCGACGACAACGGCGGAGTGCACCTCAACTCCGGCATCCCCAATCACGCCTTCTACCTCGCTGCCATCGCCATCGGCGGCAACGCCTGGGAGCGCGCGGGTCAGATCTGGTACGACACCCTCGTGGGAGGCACGCTTCCGACCGACTGCGACTTCGCGCGATTCGCCACAGAGACGACGGATGCCGCTGCCGCTCGATTCGGGGCGCGCTCCGACGAGCATGACGCCGTCTCCCGAGCCTGGGCCACGGTCGGCGTGGGGCGATGAAGATCCGGGTGGTGCGAAGCGGGGGCTTCGCGGGTCTCAGCAGCACGTGGGAGGTCACCATCGACGAGCGGGACGATCGCGACTCGTGGCTGGCCCTCCTCGACCAACTGCCGTGGCAGGAGGTCTCGCCAGAGAAGCAGCAGCCCGATCGCTACAGCTATCGCATCGAGTGCTCCCGGCACCGCATCACCCTGCCGGAGAACCAGGTGACCGGGCCGTGGCGCGAGCTGGTCGATCGCGTGCGCGACGCATCCGGATGAACCCGGCCGAACCTGGAGGCTAGTGGGCGGCGCTGCCCGGGATGGCACCGAGGATCGCGAGTGTCGCGAGCGCCGTCGCCGAGACGATGATGAGGATCGTGGCCGTGCCGAACCAGAGCTGACGCAGCACTCGCGATCGCTCGACGAGGCGCAGGAGACGATCAAGCTCCACGACGCCGGAGTCGTCATCCATCTGCTGTGCCGAGCCCCAGGTACTCGGCAGCTCCGCGACCGTGGCGACGCGCTGCACCTCGACGGCGTCGAACACCGCCGGTTGCGCCTCGAGCCATGCCAGGAGCTCCCCCGAGGCGAGCACCTCGACGTCCTTCGGCGTGCCACGGAGCGTGAGAGACAGCGGTTCGACGAAGACGAGCAGACCGGTGACGGTGACGGGCTCGCCGAGTGCTGCGGTCAAGCGCCGCTCGGCTCGACCGAGGTCATGCTCGGTCGCTCGGATGTGCGCGCGCTTCATCCCGTCGACGAGCACCGAACGCCCGGAGACGGCGATCGCGACGCCGGGATGATTGCGCGTGGTGATCGTGAAGACACCGGCGGGACCGATGAGCAGATGATCAAGATCGGTGCCCTCCGGGCCGACGGGTACGGCGTGCAGCACCGTCCAGTCCCGGTCGAGTTGCGATAGCAGTTCGCCCACCCTCAGCTCGCCGAGTGCCCCGGCGAAGAACGGTTCGCTCTCGGAGCCGATCGGGCTCACACCGAACAGTCGCGCCCAGATCGACCTCGGCTGCTCGGCCGAGTGCGCGCGCAGAAACTCGCCGATGGCGTGCTGGCCGGGCACCCGCGCACGAAGGGATCGCGCGGGAGAAACGCCCGTGTCAACGCCATCGGCACTGCGTTCATCCGCCTGCTCCTGCGACATGCTCTGTGCCATCGCCCCCGCCTCTACCGACGCGCACCGTCTCGACTGCGTGCGCGCACTCCCCTAGTTCAGGATGGCGGCTGCCCAACGACCGCGCGACCCCCAGAGCGAGGCGCGCCGGATCGGGGGGAGACGCGAACTCGGGGGTTGCGCAACCGTGAGGGAAGGCGCATTCTGGAGGAAGAACAACTCGTCGCCCGGAAGAGCCGCACCAAGTGCCGCACCGGGCGTCGAGTCTTTAAGCCCCGTGTCGTCCCTTCGAGCCGGTCGCACAGCGGCCTTCTGAGGGCAGACGGACTCAGGGCAGACGGGTTCAGGGCAGACGGGTTCAGGGCACGAGGTTTCAGGGCACGAGGGGTCCGAGCAGAGCCGTAGCGACCGTCGAGTGCGCGGAGTCCTCGTTGCTCGGGTGGAAGCCGCCGGCGAGCACGTCGCGGTAGAGGCGCCCGAGCTCGCTCGATGCCGAATACGCGGCTCCGCCAGAGACCCGGATGGCCTGCTCCACCACGAACCGTGCGCTGGCCGTCGCACGCAGCTTGAGTCCGACGAGCGCGCGGAACCATTGCGCGCCGCGGTCGATGCGGTCGTCGACATCCCGTGCGATCGCGTCGAGCTGGGGCAGCAGGGCGTCGTGGGAGATGGCCGCGTCGGCGATCTTCCATCGGGTGTCGGGATCCTGATCCTTGGTCGTCCCGGTGCGCGCGGAGCCGCGGTGCTGCGCGCTGTCCACCGCGAGTTCGAGCGCCCGGTCGCCGATGCCGGTGTACACGGCCGAGACCAGGATCTCGAAGTTCGCGAAGATGGCGAAGATCAGCGGGTCGGGATTCGGCCCCGGGTCGAGCCTGCGGATGATGCGGTCGGCTCGCGCGCGCACGCCCTCGAGCCTCGTGCTGTTGCTCTGGCTCGCGCGCATGCCCATCGTGTTCCAATCGTCGAGCACCGTGATTCCGGCCGCGTCGCGTTCCACGACGGCGTGCACGAGCTTCGGCGCATCGGCGGAGGTGCTGTCGAGGCCGAACAGGCCGAGCCTCGTCCAGGCGGGCGACAGGCTCGTGAAGATCTTGGTGCCGGTGAACTCGTAGCTGCCATCGGGCTGCGGGCGTGCATCCGTCTGACTGCCGAAGAGCACGAGATCGTTGCCCGCCTCGCTGATGGCGAAGGCGAACACCTCGCCGGCCGCGGCCTCGCGCAGGATGAACTCGAGCGAGTCGTCACCGCGATCGCGCAGCGTCTTGGCGATTCCGGTCCAGACGAGGTGCATGTTCACGGCGAGCGCCGTGGCCGGGGCTGCCGCCGCGAGCCTGAGCTGCTCGTGCACGAGCTGCTGCAGGCTCAGCCCGAAGCCGCCGAACTCGACGGGTACGAGCGCGCGCAGGTAGCCGGCCTCCTTCAACTCCTCCAGGTCTTCGGTGAAGAAGGCGTTGTCCCGGTCGTAGCCGGCCGCTCGACCGTGGATGCGGCCGAGCAGCTCGTCGCCGAGGATGCGGTGGTGGCCGGGCAGGTGGCGATCTGGGGTGGGACTGTTCTCGGGAGCCATGTCATCCAGCATCCCAGCATGCAGCAGAATTGGGGACAGTGAGCACAGATTCCGAAGATCGGCCGGCGAGGCGCGGCGTCTTCATCGACCTCAGCCCCCTTCGGGAGAGTCCGGCGTTCGCGCGGCTCTGGGCGGGAACCGCGATCTCCGGTGTCGGCGGCCAGATGACGATCCTCGCCGTCGGACTGCACATCTACGACATCACCGCATCGACCTTCGCCGTCGCGCTCGTCGGGGCCTTTGCGCTCGTCCCGATGGTCTTCGCCGGGCTCTATGGCGGGATGCTCGCGGACGCCTTCGACCGGCGCCTGCTGATGATCATCGCGGCCGTCGTCGCCTGGGGCTCGACCATCGGGCTCGCGACGCTCGCCTGGACCGGTGTCGAGGTCATCTGGCCGTTCTACCTGCTCACCACGCTCAATGCGGTGGCAGCGACGATGATCGGCACGGTGCGCTCCGCGGTCCTCCCCCGCATCCTGCCCGTTCGGCTTCTTCCCGCGGCCTCCGCGCTCGGCGGCATCAGCTCGGGGCTCATGATCACGGTGGGCCCGGCGCTCGCGGGTGTGCTCGTTGCGAGCGTGGGCTTCGCGTGGACCTACACGGTCGACGTGCTCCTGTTCCTCGCAGCGTTCCTCGGCATCATGTCGCTGCCGCGCATCACCCCGGAGGGCGAGATCCACCGACCGGGACTGGAGTCGCTGAAGTACGGCCTGGCGTTTCTGCGCACGGCCCCGAACATCCGGATGTCGTTCATCGTCGACATCATCGCCATGACCTTCGGCCAGCCCCGAGTGCTGTTCCCCGCGGTCGGAGCCCTGCTGCTCGGAGGTGGTGCCGTGACCGTGGGAATCCTCACCGCGGCCGGCGCGATCGGGGCCCTGCTGTGCAGCCTCCTCTCGGGCAAGGTCGGTCAGGTGCGACGGCAGGGGCGCGCGATCGGCATCGCCATCGTGGTCTATGGCGCGTTCACGGCCGGATTCGGACTGCTGCTGCTCGTCGCGGGCCTCGGCGAACCGGTCTCGAGCTCGATCGACGAGGCCAACCTGCCGGCGATCGCCATCGGAGCGGTCCTCCTCGCCGGGGCAGGCGCGGCGGACAACGTGAGCTCGATCTACCGCACGACGATGCTGCAGGTCGCCGTGCCCGACAACATGCGCGGCCGCCTGCAGGGAGTGTTCACGGTGGTCGTCACGGGTGGCCCGAGGGTCGGCGACATCTACATCGGCATCGTCGCGGCCCTCGGGGCGCTGTGGCTGCCGCCGGTGCTCGGCGGACTCGTCATCATGGTGCTCGTCGGTGCGCTCGTGCGCTGGCAGCGCACCTTCCGGCACTACGACGCGCTCGACCCGAGGCCGTAGCGCGGTTCACGCGATCAGAGACCGGGCGGCAACTCGCCTTCCGCGATGAGCGTGAGGCGCTGGGTCGGTCTCGTCATAGCGACGTAGAGCGCGGCGGCGCCCCGCTCGCTCGAGGCGATGCCCGCCGGGTCGACCAGCACGACGGCATCGAACTCGAGGCCCTTCGATTCCTGCGGGCTGAGCACCACGATCGCCCTCGCGAGCCCATCCGCCCCGAGGCCGACGAGCGCGCCGAACTCGGGTTCGAGGCGCTCGTAGAGCTCGGCGACTCGCTCCGGGGCGGCGATGACCGCGAGGGTGCCGGTGTCGTCGATCGCGCGGTCGTCCCGCACGGCCTGGGCGACATCCGCCTTGACCGCGACCGGCCATTCGCTCTCGCGCACCGACTTCGCCGGCGTCACCGGGAGCCCGTGCGCGATCGCCATCTCCTCGGCGGCGGAGGCGATCTGGCTGGGAGTGCGGTAGTTCACCGTCAACTCTTCGAGCCGCCAGCGCTCCGACGAGGTGCCGATGAGCGGCTCGAGCGCGACGCGCCAGTTCGGTGCTGCGGATGCCGAGGCGGCCTGGGCGATGTCACCCACGATCGTGAACGAACGCAGCGGGCCGCGGCGCAACAGCATGCGCCACTGCATCGGTGACAATTCCTGCGCCTCGTCGACGACGATGTGGCCATAGGTCCAGCTGCGGTCGGCGGCCGCCCGCTCGGCCGTGCTGAGCCGGTCGCCGAGCTCGGCGAAGTTGTCGGCGAGCGCCGCAGCGTTCACGAGCCCACCCACCTGCATGTTCTCGATCGCGTGCTCCGCGTTGTCGATGTCGCGCCTGCGCTGCAGTTTCTCGTCGCGCTTCTTCGCAGCGTCGACGAGGTCGTACTCTCCGAGATGCTCCGCGGCCTCATCGAGGAGCGGGACATCGGAGACGGTGAGCGGGGCGTCGCGATCGCGGCGCAGCAGGGCTCGTCGTTCCGCGCTCCAATCGGGGGTGAGTTCGGCAAGCCACTGCGGCCGCGCGTAGAGGTCGCGCAGCAACTTCTCGGGCGTGAGTGGCAACCACGCGGTGTTGAGCGCCACTTTGACATCGTGCGCCGAGCGCAGATCTTCGCGCAGCATCGGATAGTCGCTCTCGTCGAGCGAATTGCCCGCGTCTCGCAACTGCTCGGCCCACCGTCTCGTGAGCTGGCTCAGCGCGCTCTTGACGAAGGTCACGCGAGCCTCGTTGTGCGGTTTGCCGGTCTCCCGCGCCTTCTGCACCGCGCTCGCGATCACGTGCGGGTCGAGCGTCAGCCGATCCCCGTTGATGTCAAGCTCCTGCACCGAGGACGGCACCCGCTGGCGGGACCGCACGGCTCGCGCGACGAGGTCGATCATGATCGCGCTGCCCTTGAGCGCCGCCGTCGCGGGGCTGTCTTCGGCGCTCGTGTCGACGCCGGGGAACAGCTGCCCGACGCTCGCGAGCACGACCCCGGTCTCGCCGAGCGAGGGCAGCACCGACTCGATGTACTGCAGGAACGAGCGGGACGGGCCGACGATCAGCACGCCGGAATTGCGCAGCCGATCGCGATGCGAATACAGCAGGTAGGCGGCACGGTGCAGCGCGACCGCGGTCTTGCCCGTGCCTGGGCCTCCCTGCACGACGAGCACGCCGCCGAGATCGGAGCGGATGATGCGATCCTGCTCGGCCTGGATCGTGGCGACGATGTCGGACATCCGCCCCGTTCGCTGCGCCGTGAGCGCGGCCAGCAGCGCACCCTCGCCCTGCAGGGTCGAGGCGTCTCCATCGAGCAGGTCCGGGTCGAAGATGTCGTCTTCGATACGGATGATGTCGCGACCCTTCGAGATCAGGTGCCGTCTGGCGCGCGCACCGAGGGGCGTCGCGGCGGTGGCCTGGTAGAACGCGCTCGCCTGCGGAACGCGCCAGTCGAGCAGGATCGGCTGCAGGCTCTCGTCGCGCAGCCCTATGCGGCCGATGTAACGAAGGGCCGGCTCGTCGCCGCTCGCCACGTCGCCGTCGATGTCGGGCGCGAATTCGATGCGACCGAAGGCCAGCCTCTCGTTGACCTCGCGCAACTGCACGATGCGGTCCTCGTACATCCGGGCAAAGGTGTCGCGCTCTGAGCGGCTCTGATGGTTACCGCCGACGTCGAGCTTTCGCACCGCCGCGAGCTGCTGTTCGGCCTCGGCCTGCAACTCGTCGAGCCGGGCATACAGGCCCCGGACATACTCGCGTTCATGAAGTAGTTCTGCGTCGCTCACGTATCGATTTCCCTTGAATTCCGGCATTCGAGTTTAGTCGCCGGAACGCGCGGGCGTGCGCCGCTCAGTGTGGAGATGCCACCCGGTACGACTCGACCGCCGGATCGAGCGGAATGCGCCCGACGGTGTTGAGCAGGTTGCTCGCGAGCATCTGCCCGGCGAAGGAGAGGAGAGTCAGTCGGCGCTCGGGGCTGAAGGTCTGCTCGAGCCTCGCATAGAACTCCTCGGGGATGTCGTGCGGATTCGTGACGATCAGCCTGCCCCAGTCGACGAGCAGTTGCTCCGCCTCGGTGACCTCGGGATTCTCCGGGTCGTCTCCCGAGTCGACCAGGACCCTGCGGAAGGCGAGGGCGTCGTTCTCGCACCGGTTGGCGCGCGAGATCGAGTAGCAGAACAGGATGAAGGCGCGCTCGCCGATCCAGGGCACCAGTTCGTCCTTGAGCTCGAGCCACGCACGGCGCGCCGAGGTGAGAGCATCGTCGCTCGGAGTCGGGAGGAACGTCATGGGGCCAGCCTAGGGAATCCGGCGGCCCCGACGCATCCGGATGACGCCGCGAGTTCGCGGGGATGCCGTCACGCTCAGGCCGCGAGAGCCACCGAGCGCGGGTGCCTGACGAGCGGTTCGACCTCCACGCCGTCGAAGACCCCGGAGCGGATGGCGAGGAACAGGTCGGCCGCACCCTGCTGGATGCTGCCCCCGCGAAGGTGCTCAGGCACTCGCGGCCGCAGGATGGTGACCTCGAGTTCGCGAGCGGCCTCGGCACCGTGCTGCGCCTCGGCCGCGCGACCGCAGAGCACGAGCTCGCCGCCGCGACGGAGCGAACCCAGCGAGGATTCCCAGGTTGCCGCTCCGACGCCGTCGTAGACGACGTCCACGCCACGCCCGTCGGTGTACTCGCGCACCCGCTCCGCGACGTCTTCGTCACCGAAGACGATGACCCGGTCGGCGCCGGCACGAGCGGCGATCGAGCGCGACTCGGCCGAGCCGACGGTCGCTATGACGGTGGCGCCGAGCGATTTCGCCCAGGCAACGACGAGCGAACCGAGCGCTCCAGCGGCTGCGTGGACGAGCACGGTCTCTCGACCCCCCACGGCATGAGCCTCCTTGACGAGCACCCGGGCGACGAGACCCTGCGGCAGAAGTGCCGCGGCCTGCTCCGCTGAGACGTCACGAGGAATGCCGATGAGGTTCTCGGAGTCGAGGAGCTGCACCTCCGCGATCTCCTCGCGCGCACCGAGGCTCGCGACGCGGTCGCCCGAGGCGAAACCGATGACGTCGTGCCCCACGGCGTCGATCGTTCCGGCCACCGCCTTGCCGCCGATGGCCACGGCGTCGGGCACGAATCGCACCATGCTCCCGCTCGGTCGGGCCACTGCTGCCTGTGTCTTAGATTGCATGTACAAGACAACCGGGATGACATTGGAGGTATTCCCCCACCTACGCCGAGTGAGAGCGGGAATCGGCCTCAGAACACCTTGCCGGGGTTGAGGATGCCGCGCGGGTCGAAGACCGCCTTGATCTGCCGCTGGAGCGCGAGCTGGTCGTCTCCCAACTCGGTGCCGAGCCAGCGTTTCTTGAGGATGCCGACGCCGTGCTCGCCGGTGAGTGTGCCGCCGAGCTTGAGCGCCTTCTGGAACAGCGCGTCGGCCGCCCGCCAGACGTGCTCGGGGACCGCGCCCGTGGCGTCGGCGTCGTAGATGAAGTTCGGATGCAGGTTGCCGTCCCCGGCGTGCGCGACCGTGGGGATGGACAGGCCGAACCGGTTGCCGATCTCGACTATGGCCTCGAACATCCGGGGCAGTGCGCTTCTCGGCACGGCGATGTCCTCGATGAGCACCGTTCCGAGCGCCTCGAGCGAGGGATGGAACGCCCGACGGACGGCGAGCAGGCGCTCACCCTCGACAGCGTCGGTGGTGAGCTCGGCGTCGCCACCGAAGGAACGGATGATCTCGAGCGCCTGTGCTGCCTCGCCAGCGCTCGCGGCACCATCGGTCTGCACGAGCAGCCAGGCCTCGCCTCGAGCGAGCAGGTCGAGTCCGAGGTGCGCGCCGATCGCGCGCAGTGAGGCCGCGTCAAGCAGTTCCATCGCGGCGGGATGGAGACCCGCGGCAGTGATGGCGGCAGAGGCGGATGCGGCGGTCGCCACGTCAGAGAAGTGGGCGCCGATCGTCGCCACGGTCCCCCGCACGAGCGGACGCAGCTTCACCGTCGCCTCGACGATGACGCCGAGCGTGCCCTCCGACCCGATCATGAGCGCCGTGAGATCGAGGCCGGTGACGCCCTTGACGCTGCGGTGGCCGAGGGTGAGCAGCCTGCCGTCGGCGAGCACGACCTTGAGCCCGAGCACGGCCTCACGGGTCACGCCGTACTTCGCGCACAGCAGGCCGCCCGCGTTCGTCGCGATGTTGCCGCCGACCGTGGAGATCGCCTTGCTCGCCGGGTCGGGTGCGAACCAGAGACCGTCGGCCTCGAGCGCGGCGTTCAAGGCCGCGTTGAGGATGCCGGGCTCGATCACCGCGAGTTCGTCGGCCACCGAGACCTCCAGGATGCGATCCATCGCGAGCGTGGACAGCACGATCTCCCCACGCCCGGCGATGGCACCTCCCGCGAGCCCGGTTCCGGCGCCGCGCGGCACGACCGACACGCCGAACTCGTTCGCGATGCGCAGCGTGGCCTGCACGTCGCCGATGCTGCGGGCCGTGACGATCGCGAGGGGAGCATCCGGTGATCGGTGACCCGACTTGTCTTCGCGGGCCGATTCGAGCGCGTCGACGTCGATCGAGACCGCGTTGCCGAGGCTCTCACGAAGCGCCGCGAGAACGTCGCCATGCTCCACCGTCACTGCCGCTCCCCGGAGTCAGCTGCCCGTTGCGCCTCGATGCGATCGCGATCCGGAATCGAGGGCACCGCACCCTCGGCCTGCACCGAGAGGGCAGCGGCCGCGCTGGCGAAGCGGGCGGCCGCGGCGAAATCCTGCCCCTCGGCGATGGCCGCGGCGAACGCGCCGCAGTAGGTGTCACCGGCTCCCGTGGTGTCGACCGGTGTCACCGGGAAGGCCGCGACTCGCGCGAGCTCGGTGCCTGCGTCGTAGAGCACCGAACCATCAGCACCCACGGTGACGACGAGTCTGGGCACGCGCGCTGCGAGGTTTCGCGAGGCGGCGGCGAGGTCGTCCGAACCGCCGAGTTCGCTCGCCTCGTGCTCGTTGACGATCAGGTAGTCGAGCATGGAGAGCAGATCGTCGGGCAGCGGCTGCGCGGGAGCCGCATTCAGCATGACGGTCGCTCCCGCGGCTTTCGCCTCGGCTGCCGCCTCGGCCACGATCGCGAGCGGCAGTTCGAGCTGCAGCAGCAGAACGGATGCCGTGCCGAGGGCGGCGCGGTCGGCCTCGGCCAGGTGCAGCATGCCCGCGTTCGCGCCGCTCGCGACGATGATCGTGTTCTCCCCCGCCGGATTCACGACGATGAAGGCCTGGCCCGTCGGATCGTCCACCCGGCGCACGAGCTCGTTCCGGATGCCGGCCGAGGCGATGGTCTCGGCCAGTTGCGCGCCCGCCTCGTCCCTGCCGATCGCGGCCACGAAGGTCGTCGCAGCGCCCGCTCTCGCCGCCGCGACGGCCTGGTTCAGGCCCTTGCCACCGGGGTAGCGCGCGGCGCTCCTGGCCAGCAGCGTCTCGCCGGGCAGGGGAATGCGATCGGCCGCAAACACCAGGTCCTGGTTCGCGCTGCCGACAACGACCACGCCGTCTCGGGAGCGCGTCGACGCCGTTGTTGTCATGCCTACAATCTAGCCCGCGACGGCTTTCGGCTCGGCGTCGGACCAGATCTCCCGGTCGCCTAGGCCGTGTCTGATTTCCGCTAGTGACGGTCGGTTGCCCGTGTCAGAGTGGGAGCATGAACGCCACTCCCGCCGTGATCGTCGAGACCGATCCGCTCTTCGCCGAGCGCTATCGCGCCATGTCGTCACGCGACGCCCGATTCGACGGCCAATTCATCACCGGCGTGCACTCCACCGGCATCTACTGTCGGCCGAGCTGCCCCGCGATGACGCCCAAACCCGGCAATGTCACGTTCTATCGCACCGCCGCCGCGGCCCACGAGGCTGGGCTTCGAGCGTGCAAGCGCTGCCTGCCCGACGCCGTGCCCGGATCCTCCGACTGGCGCATCCACGATGACCTCGCGGCACGCGCGATGCGGCTCATAGCGGATGGCCTGGTCGAGCGAGAGGGAGTCCCCGGCCTCGCGAGGCGATTGGGCTACACGCCCCGCCATCTCGGGCGGGTGCTGGTGCACGAGCTCGGGGCCGGTCCGCTCGCGCTCGCGCGCGCCAATCGGGCGCAGACCGCGCGATCGCTGCTCACGAGCACCGATCTTCCGATCGCGGACGTGGCGTTCGCGGCCGGCTTCGCGAGCATCCGCCAGTTCAATGACACCGTGCTCGCGGTCTACGAGTCGACACCGAGCGAACTTCGAGCCCTCGGTGCCGCGCGAGCCGGGCGGCACCCGGCGCCCGTGACTCCCGGAACTCCGGATCGAGCCCAGGCGACCACGATCACGCTGCGCCTGCCCGCGCGCCAGCCCTTCGACGGAGCCGGGCTAATGCGATTCTTCGCCGATCACGCGGTGCCCGGCATCGAGAGCGTCACAGACATCGGAACCGAGTCGCACTACCGCCGTGCGGTGCGACTGCCGCACGGCACGGCCACCGTCGACCTCGCGCTCGAGGAGTGCGGCGGGAGTGACGGCGCGGCGGGCGGCGCGGCCGCTCTACGCTGCACCGCCAGGCTCGACAACATCGCCGATCTCGGCGCCCTCGTCGCCCGCGCGCGACTGCTGTTCGACCTCGACGCGGACTCGGCGGCCATCGACGCTGCACTCTCGGCGGACCCGGCGCTCGCGCCCTCCGTGCTCGCGCACCCGGGAATCCGACTGCCGGGGAGCCTCGATGCCGAGGAGACGCTGTTTCGCACCCTGATCGGACAGCAGATCTCGGTGAAGGCAGCCCGCACCGTGCTCGGCAGGATCGCGGCCGAGCTCGGCGAGGGCGACGAGTCCCGCGGCACGCGCCTGTTCCCGACCGCGACCCGGATCGCCGAGCAGGGTCGCGAGGTGCTGCGGGGTCCGGCATCGCGGATCGCTACCGTGCTCGGGGTGGCCGAGGCACTCGCATCCGGCTCGCTCGTGCTCGACATCGGCCTGCCGGTGGATGAGCTGACCGCGCGGCTCGTCGCCCTTCCCGGCGTCGGGCCGTGGACAGCTGGCTACCTCGCGATGCGAGTGCTCGGCAGCCCCGACGTGCTGCTCACGAGCGATCTCGTGATGCTGCAGAGCGCGAAGAAGCTCGGGCTGCCCTCGACCGCCCGCGGGCTCACCGAGTACGGCGCGCGCTGGGCGCCCTGGCGCAGCTATGCGGGGCTGCACCTCTGGCGGTCGCGCTGACGTTGCCCGGCTGTGTGCTTGCCGGATGCGCCCGAGCGCGAAGCACAGGAAGATAGAGGCTGACGAAAGGCGATCCGATGACCAGCGACAGGGAATACGAACCGCACCCCGACGACGAGCGCGAGGTCGACCTCGAGGGCGAGGAGAAGATCCAGGGCCCCACTGTCGACCCCGACGAAAGGGTCGAACTGGACGAGGTCGAGCCGGAGCAGTCGGAGATCGACGCCAACCGCGAAGTCGACTAGCGGTGCCCCCTGGCGAGGAAACCACGCGCGGCATCGGTCTCGTCGCCTGGGTCTATGCGCTGCGGCGCTCCTGGAACGGCTTCGTGCGCCACCGCGGCATCGATGGCGCGGCAGCCCTCACCTTTTTCGCGGCGCTCACCACCTTCCCCGCCATGCTCGCCGTGGTGTCCACGCTCGCATTGATCGACCATCGCAAGGGTGCGGTCGTCGATCTGCTCGATGCGATCAATACCGTCGCGCGTGACTCCACCGTGGCGATGCTGGCGCAACCGATCACGCAATTCACCCACATCCCGAATCCCGGATGGGGCCTCGTCGTCGGGCTCGCGTTGACCGTGTGGTCGGCATCCGCCTATGCGACCGCCTTCGGTCGCGCGGTGAACGGAGCCTACGAGGTGGAGGAGGGCCGCCCGTTCTGGAAGTTCCGCGGCCTCATGCTGCTGCTCACCGTGCCGCTCGTGGCAGCCTTCTCCCTGATCGTCGCGATTCTGCTGTTCACCCGCAGGGTCGTCACTGCGATGGGCAAGACGCTCGGCTTCGGTGCGCCGTGGATCGACGTGTGGGATGGCGGGCGCTGGGTGCTGCTGGCCATTCTCGCCGTGCTCATCATCGCGGTGCTGTACTACTACACGCCGAACGTGGCGAGACCGCGGTTTCGCTGGGTGAGCTGGGGTGCCACCCTCGCCCTGCTGGGATGGGCGGCGGTGACGGCGGGCTTCGCCTTCTACGCCGCGAATGTCTCGAGCTACGACAAGATCTACGGCTGGCTGGGCGGCGGAATCGCGATGCTGCTCTGGCTCTACCTCAGCAACCTGGTGCTCGTGCTCGGGGCGGAGCTTGATTCCGAGCTCGTGCGCGTGCGCCAACTGACCGCGGGCGTGAAGGCTGAGGCGTCGGTGAAGCTGCCGCCGCGAGACACCCGCCGAAGCCGCAGGCTCGAGCGCAAGCGCGCCAGAGACGAGGAGGAGGGCCGGGAGCTGCGCCGCGACGGCACGGCCTCCTGACCCTCAGTCTGTCGAGAGAACTCCGCTGCGGAGTGTGTCGAAGAGCGTGTCGATGCGGGCGCGATGCTCGACCCCCACGGTGGTGCGCGACTCCCCCGCGATGAGGCGACTCGCAGTCTCGACGAGCACGGTGCTGTATCCGCCGACAAAGAAGGCGGCGAGAAGGGCGCCGTCGCAGCCGGCGTTCGGCTCACGATCGAGTTCCGTCGCGAGAACGCGCTGAAGTTCGAACGCGATCTCCCGCGCTCGCGCGACGAGTGCCGGTGAGGCGGCGACGGTGCGGAAGAACGGGATCGATCGGTCGTCGAGGCCCGACAGCGGATGTCCGGCATCGATCAGGCGGAACGTCGCGGCCCGCAGCGACTCGAGCACGTCGACGCCGGGAGCCCGATCGTGCACGGCGGTGCGCAGGATCTCCTCGGCGTCCACTGCCCGGTCGAGGAACAGGTCTTCCTTGCGTGGGAAGTGATTGAACACCGTCACGCTCGAGACTCCGGCCTCCCGTGCGACCTCGGCGACGGTGACCTCGTCGTAGCCGCGGTCGATGAACAACCGTGCCGCGACCTCCGCGATCTTCGACCGCGTCTGGGGGCCGCCACGCTCGCTCGTTCTCGCCATTCGGACTCACTTCCTTGTGTAACTAAACTTAGTCGCCTAATGTAGTCGCATGGCCCACGAAGAGCCACTGTCATTATCGCCCGGCAGGGCACCGGCCTCCCGGTTCGCCCGCTGACTGAAAGGAGCACTCGATGCTCGACGCGACTGCCACACGATCAACGCACTCTCCCCACTCGCTGCGGGAGGCATGGGTCGCACTCGCCGGCCTCTCCGCGGTCTTCCTGTTCGAAATGCTCGACAATTCGATCCTCAACGTCGCCCTGCCGACGATCGGGCGCGAACTGCACGCCTCGACGACGGGCCTGCAATGGGTGACCGGCGCGTACGCCGTCGTCTTCGGCGGACTGATGCTGACCTTCGGCGCGCTCGCGGACCGCTTCGGCCGGCGGCGCATCATGCTCATCGGCCTCGCGTTGCTCGCCGTCGCAAGTCTCGCGACCGCCTTCGTGACCTCCGCCGAGCAACTCATCGCCGTGCGCGTCGCGATGGGCGTCGCAGCCGCGATGACGACGCCGGGCTCGATGGCGCTCGCCTTCCGACTCTTCGACGAGGACGGCCTGCGCGTGCGCGCGACCACCCTCATCTCCACGGTCGGTCTCGTCGGGCTCGCGATCGGCCCCACGATCGGCGGTTTCGTGCTCGCGATCGCGCCCTGGCAGGTGCTGCTGCTCGCGAACGTTCCGATCGCCGTCCTCGCGATCATCGGCGTGCGGATCGGCATTGCCGCGGATGCGGCGGCCGAACTGCACAGAGCGCCCATCGACGTGTCGGGCGCCCTCCTCGGCACGGCGACGATCGTGCTTGCTCTCGTCGCACCGACGCTCTTCGTGGAGGAGGGCGCGGGTTCCTGGATTCCGTGGCTGGCGGCGGCAGTGGCGGTCGTGGCGGCGGGACTCTTCGTGCTTCGTGAACGCTCGGCTCGGCATCCGCTGCTCGATCTGCGCTTGCTTGCCCTGCCGCTGGTCTCGAGCGGCCTCGCCTTCAAGGCCGCCGCGGGGATGGCCACCGCGGGCCTCGGCTACCTCGTGACCCTGCAATTGCAGCTCGACTGGGGATGGCCGCCAGCCCTCGCCGCCATCGGCATGCTGCCGCAGGTCATCGTGCTCGTCGCCGGTGGCGCGTTCATCCGGCCCTTCGTGCAGAAGGTCGGCCTGGAGCGTGCCGCGTGGCTCAGCGCCGCCGCTGTCGTGTTCGGCCTCGCCTTCTATGGCCTGCTCGGAAGTTTCGGCTACGTCTGGGTCGCGATCGCGCTCGCTCTCGTCGCCGCCGGAATGCGCGTGGTCGGCGTTGTCGCCGGTGTCAACGTGATGCGCGGCCTGCCGAAGGATCGCACCACCATCGGAGCGGCCCTCGTCGACACGGCCACGGAGGTCGCCTCCGGTTTCGGCATCGCCGTGGCCGGCACGATCCTCGCCGCGCTCTTCGCCGGTGCTATCGCCTCATCCCACTGGAGCGCTCAGCAGGGCAGCCAATTCCGCGACGCGGTCACCATCGCCGGAATCGCCCTCACCGTGGTGGCCGCGGCCCTCGTCGGCTGGGGAATCGCTCGCGCGCACCGCGTCGAGCGGGAGCCCTAGACCCAGAGCCAGACCTAGTCCTGGTCGGTCGGCACCGGCTTCACGACACTGATCACTCCGGTCGTCGGCACCATGCCGCTCAGCCGCTCGGGAGCGAGCACCCTCGCCACCTCCTCGGCCGACATGAGCCCGGCGGAGACGACGAGATCGGCGATCGAGGAGTTCGTGGTGAGCGCCGTGTGGGCAAGCGTCGCCGAGGCCGAATACCCGATGTAGGGGGTGAGGGCGGTGACCACGCCCACAGAGGACTCGACCTGGGCCGCGAGCCTAGTGATGTTTGCGCTGATGCCGTCGATGCAATTGACGCGCAGCGTGCGAGACGCGTTGGTCATCCAGGCGATCGACTGGAGGATCGAGTGTGCGATCACGGGCTCGAAGGCGTTCAACTGCAGTTGACCGCCTTCGGCCGCGGCGGTGACCGTGGCATCCGCCCCGATCACGCTGAAGGCGACCTGGTTCACGACCTCCGGGATGACGGGATTCACCTTGCCCGGCATGATCGACGAGCCGGCCTGCACGGGAGGCAGGTTGATCTCGGCGAGTCCCGCCTGCGGGCCGCTGGAGAGCAGACGCAGGTCGTTGCAGATCTTCGAGAGCTTGACCGCGTTGCGCTTGAGCGTGCCGCTGAGGGTCATGAAGACGCCCGCGTCCGAGGTCGCCTCGATGAGGTCGGGGGCCGTGACCATGTCGAAACCGGTGATCTCGACCAGGTGCCGGCGCACCGCATCCGCGTACCTCGGGTCTGCGGTGATTCCCGTGCCGATGGCCGTGGCTCCCATGTTCATCTCGTTGAGCCACGGGATCGTTTCGCTGAGGCGATCGAAGTCCTCCCGCAGCGTGTGCGCGAATCCCATGAACTCCTGACCGAGCGTCATCGGCACCGCGTCCTGCAATTGCGTACGCCCGACCTTGAGGATGCCCTGGAACTCGGCGCCCTTGCGCGCGAACGCCTGCTCGAGCTGGGTGTGCTCGTCGAGCAGCCGCTTGATGCCGAAGACCATGGCGAGCTTGATCGCCGTCGGGTAGACATCGTTCGTGCTCTGGCTGCGGTTCACGTCATCGATCGGATGCAGGTGCTCGTAGTCGCCGAACGGCAAGCCCATGAGTTCGAGGCTTCGATTGGCGATGACCTCGTTCGTGTTCATGTTGGTCGAGGTGCCCGCGCCGCCCTGGATCACCCCCACGAGAAACTGGTCGTGCAGCTCTCCGTCGATGATCTCCTGGCAGGCGCGCTCGATGACGTCTGCCTTGGCGGGCTCGAGCACGCCGAGTTCGCGGTTGGCACGAGCCGCGGCGAGCTTGACCGTGGCGAGGGCACGAACGAGGTCGGGGTAGACGGAGATCGGCCGGCGGGTGATCGGGAAGTTCTCGAGCGCTCGAGCGGTGTGGATTCCCCAGTAGACGTCCGCCGGAACCTCCATGGGGCCGAGCGAATCGATTTCGGTTCGGGTGCCCCCGCGGGTATCGGCGTCGAAAGAACTGGTGGTGGACGTCGTCGAGTTCACTGTGTTTTGGCTCCCTTGCCTGGTCAGATCGCTTGTGGCATGACAACTCGACTCTACGCGCCAAGCGGCGAGCTACGCGTGGGAAAGGCCGGGGATGATCAGGTAGATGCCGTAAAGGATCAGTAGGGCGCAGACAACGAAACAGGTAACGCCGAGCGGCCGGCGCCAGCGACTTTCTGCCGCGAGGAGACGCAGGCCGAGCGCGAACAGCAGCACGATGCCGCAGGCGCCGACGACCGTCACGATGAGCACCGCGAGGAAGTTGCCCCACTCGATCATTTGCTGCGCCCCTTCGCGCCGGTCTTCTTCTTGCCCTGCTTCGCCTTCTTCGGCTTCTTGTGCTTCTTCGGCGGCTTCTGCTTCTTGGGGCGCTTCGCCTTCTTCGACTTCTTTTTCTTCGGCCGCACGAAACTGGTGGGCTCGAGCTGCATGCTCGAGGGACGCTCCCGGTTACGGCGTGAATAGAGGAAGATCCACGCGATCAGAACTGCGGCCGCGACGGCGTCGAACACGACACCCCAGGCTCCCGGCAGGAGTCCCCAGACGCCGGAAATCGCGATCCACGATGCCAGCGCGCCCACCACCGCGGCGGCCGGAATCGTGATCACCCAGCCGATCGCGATGCGGCCCGCGGTGCGCCAGCGCACGGAAGCGCCCTTGCGCCCGATGCCGGTACCGATCACCGAGCCGGAAGCGACCTGCGTCGTCGACAGCGCAAAGCCAAGGTGACTGGACGCGAGGATGGCCGTGGTGGTCGCCGCCTCGGCTGCGAAGCCCTGGCCGGGCTCGATCTCAGTAAGTCCCTTACCAAGGGTGCGAATGATGCGCCAGCCACCGGTATAGGTACCGAGAGCGATGGCGAAGGCGCAGACGACGATCACCCAGAGTTCAGGCCCGGAGCCGGGCTCTTGCATGTTCGCCGCAATCAGCGTGAGGGTGATGATGCCCATCGTCTTCTGCGCGTCGTTGGTTCCGTGCGCGAGTGAGACGAGAGACGATGTGAAAATCTGACCGTATTTGAACCCGGAGCGCTGCCTCTTCTTGACCACCGCGTAGGCAATCCTGGTCGCGAGGTACGCCGCGAGGCCCGCGACAAACGGCGCGATCAGAGCGGGGAAGACGATCTTGGAGAGAAGCACTCCCAGGTCGATCGAGCCGAAGCCCGCTCCGACGATCGCCGCGCCGATGAGACCACCGAAAAGTGCGTGGCTGGATGACGACGGCAGGCCGAGTAGCCAGGTCATGAGGTTCCACAGCACGGCGCCGATGAGCCCAGCGAAGATCATCACCGGCGTGATCTGCACGCCGTTCTGACCCTCCCGGATCAGCCCGCCCGAGATCGTCTTGGCCACCTCGGTCGACAGGAAAGCACCCACCAGATTGAGCACTGCGGCGATGGCGACGGCTACCTTCGGACGCAGTGCACCAGTCGCGATCGGTGTCGCCATCGCGTTGGCTGTGTCGTGAAAGCCGTTGGTGAAGTCGAAGAAGAGAGCCAGCACGATAACCAGCGCGACCATGAGCGAAATGTCCACTGGGGATGAGTCTTACAGGCGAGTGAACGCTTGGCAACCTGGGGATTGACACGCTATCGTGTCGGGCCGACACGGGGGTGTCGCGCGTCGCACTCGGTCGCTCCCGCCGCGTAGAGTCTTGCAATCATGGTCTCCATCTCCGTCGTCATTCCCTGCCGGAACGACGCAGAAATGCTCGCCGTCTGCCTCGAGGCCCTCGCCCGGCAGTCGCGTCCTGCCGACGAGATCGTCGTGGTCGACAACGGCAGCACGGATGCGAGCGCCGTCGTCGCGGTCGACGGCGGAGCGCGAGTGGTCCACGAGCCCGAACCGGGCATAGCGCGGGCGACCGCCGCCGGTTTCGATGCCGCGGTCGGCGACATCCTTGCGAGGCTCGACGCCGACTCGATCCCGCCCGCAGACTGGCTCGAGCGCATCGAGCGCACCCTGCTGGCCGCGGGAGGTCTCGCCGCAGTGACGGGTCCGGGTGACTTCTACGGATCGAACCGCGTCGTCGCCTGGCTCGGGCGCACCCTCTATATCGGCGGCTACTTCGCCTTCGTGGGGTGGCTGCTCGGACATCCGCCCCTCTTCGGTTCCAACCTCGCGCTCGACGCGGCCGTGTGGCAGCGCGTGCGACACCTCGTGCACTCCACCACGCGGCAGGTGCACGACGATCTCGACCTCAGTTACCAGCTGCGCCCCGACATGACCGTCATCTACGATCCACGGTTGCGCGTCGCGATCTCGGCGAGGCCGTTCGACTCGTGGAAGGGGCTCGGGCGCAGGCTCGGCTGGAGCTACACGACCTTTCGCCTCGACTTCAGCCAGGAGCCGCCGCTCAGGCGCAGGCGCGAACGGCGGCGCTGGGCGCGCGAGCACGCGGCCGACGTTCCGCTCGCTCACTGAGTCGCGCTCAGGCCGCGGAGAACAGCTCCAGGAGGTCGCGATCGAGCTGGTGCGGCGCCGTCTCGCACGGACTGTGCCCGGTGCGATAGACGGCCAGTCGGGCACCGATCTGCTCGGCGAAAGCGGCGTGCAGTCGAAGCGGCCAGAGGTCGTGCTCGCCGACCGCGACGAGCTTCGGGATGGGCGACTGCCTGAGCGCGTCGCGAAGGTCGGGAGCGTTCATCATGAGTTCAATGATGTCTCGCACCGCCTTTCTCCTCGTCACGGCGAAGCGCAGGTTGACGAAGCGCAGTCGGCCGGGCGTGACCCGGGTGAAGTTGCGCTTGATACCCCAGATCATCAGCGCGGCTCCGACCGTGCCGTTCGCGAGGCCGCTGAACCAGCCGATGCGGCTGACGCCTCGGAAACCCTGCCCCGGCTCGGGCGGGCAGCTGAGCAGCGTGAGACTCGCAAACAGTTCCGGCCGCTGCACGAGCGCGATCTGAGCCACCGTCGCCGCATAGGAGTATCCGAGAACGTGGGCGCGCCCCGTCCACTCGAGCAGCGCGATCATGTCGCCGACGAAGAGTTCGTAGTCGTAGTGCGGGCGTGGTGGTGTCAGGTTCTCCGGACCGGCATCCGCTGATTCGTACTGGCCGGCGAGGTCGTAGCTCACGACGTAGTAGCCCGCCGCCGCGAGCTCGGGCAGCATGAGCGAGAAGTCCTCCTTCGACCCGGTCACTCCGGGCGCGAGGAGCACGGCGGGGTGCGCCGGATCGCCGAGCGTCACGACGGCGAGCGAGCCGCTCGGAGCGTCGAAACGGATGCGCTGCGCACCCTCCGGCAGCACCGTCCAGTCGATGTCGGGCAGGTGTGCATCGCGCGCCGCCGCCTCGTCGAAGACGGCGGAACCGAAGTCATCGGGGCTGGGTCGGTCCGTACGTCCCGAGCGCGAATTCCGTGTCACCACGCCATCACGATAGCGTGGCGACCCGCTTCACGAAGCCCTGCAGCCTGCGATACACCTCCTGCGATTCCGGATAGCGATAGTTCTGCTGCCAGGTGTGCTGTGCGTTGACGTTCGCCTTCTCGTAGATCAGGGTCTCGACGGGGATCGCGTTGCGGCGCAGGCTCGCCACGAAGTTGAGGTTGGCCCGGTAGAAGTAGTCGCGCTCGGACGTCGTGACGAAGACCGGCGGGAAGCCCGCATCGAGCCACTCGATGGGAGAGAGGAATCGCGCCGCGTGCCGCAGGAAGCGATGGCGACTCTCGCCGCGCGCTCGCGAGAGTTCCTGCATGCGCTGCGGCAGCAGCATCCGGATGAAGTTGAGACTCAGTATGAATCCCTTGTCGAAGTGCACGGAGAAGTCGACTGCGCTGCAGTGCTGAACGAGTCCCCGCAGTTTCTGTGCCGCCAGCGCGGGAATGAGACCGTAGTGCTTGGCCAATTCGGGCTGGAACGAGGTGGCGGTCACCAGCGCGGCTATCTGACCTCCGGCGGAGTCGCCGCCGAGCACGATGCGCTCCGGGTCACCGCCGAAGCCCGCGATGTTCGCCACGATCCAGCCGAGCGCGGCGTTGGCGTCCTCGAGCATGTGCGCCATCTGGAACTTCGTCGCCATGCGATAGTTCACGTTGACCACGACCATGCCGGCCACCGCCTGGCTCGCGCAGTACTTGGTGAGGGCGCTCTTGTCTCCCGAGGTCCAGCCGCCGCCGTGGAAGTAGACGTAGACCGGCAGGAGCGCGTCGTCGCCCGCTGGCCGTCGCGGCGAGATCACGTCGAGCCGATGCGCCCGGATGCCGTCGCCCACGAAGTCGATGTCTTCGACGTGATCGACCCCCACGATGGGCTCCGCGTTGAACCGCGTCACCTCGCTGCGATGCAGGAGACGCATGAGGAGTCGCCACACCCACACCGGAACGCCGCGCAGCACACCCCCGCCGATCGCCGCTGCGCTCTGCCCGGCGGCGCCGGACCCGTTCGATTTCACTCGCACACGGTAACCCCGCTCGCCGAATTCCGGCTGGGAAGCCGCCGTACCCCGGCTCGATCCGGCTCAGGCACGAGAGCGTCTCACTTCCCAAAGGGTGCTCGTGCTCCCTAGAATCAATCACCGCAGCAATTTCACAGCAGATTCGCGGGCGTGACGCAGTTGTGGCGTCGCGATCCGTGCGAGGGGAGGCACCGTGATACCCGACGATGTCGTACGACTACCGGCCGGTTGGTACCCCGACCCCACGGGGCTGCCCCAATTGCGCTGGTGGGATAACCACGCCTGGACCCAGCACACCACCGCCGCACGCCAGCCACTCATCGTGCAGGAATCGCCGCTCGCCTGGGCCGAGGACCTGCCCACCAGGCGGGAACGTCGCGAGCGCGAACGCGAAGATCGCGGCACGGATGATCTCACTCCCGCCACCGCGCAGACCCTGCTCGAGCTCGACCCTCCCTCCGAGACCGACGAGGCGGTGGACGCGCCGGCGCCCGAGGCCGACGACGCGGGCATCGAAGCGGATGACGTCGCGAGCGCACCGAATGACGCCGCGGATGCGCTCGACGACGACTCCACCGACTACGCACCACTGTCGGCCAGCGGTCACGCCGGCCGTATCCCGGCCGTGCCATCGCTCTCCGGGGACGCCAGCCCCGACGCGACCGTCGCCGCGACGAGCATCACGGAGGAGCCCGCCGACACTCCGGCCGTGCCCCTGTCGGCGGCGACTGCGACGACGCCCGAGTCGCACCGCGCCGCAGTGGCGCAACCGGTAGCCGTGGCGCAACCCGTCGCCACGGCACAACCTCCGCTCGTGCGGTCGGAGCCGTTCGGCACGCAGACGTTGGGCACTCCGCTCTTCGATCAGGTCGCGGCGAGCGCGGCGGGGGTGTCCGCGCCGCCGAGCCGGGCACAGTCCCGTGCCGAGCGCGCGCGTGGGCAGCGGGTGCAGCATCCGGCGATCGGTGCGAACGGACTGTCGACGGTTCCGATCAGCACCACTCCGGTGTGGGTGATCGCGCTGTTCCCCCTGCTGCAGCTCGTCGCGATGTTGCTGCTCGTCACCGGACTCGGTTCGCTCGCCACAAGCGAGTTGCTCTTGCCCGTGATGCTCCTCGTCGTCTATGTCGTGATGATCGCTCTCGCCATCGCCGATGTGCGCCTGCTGCGCCGGCACGGGATCGATCGCCCCGCGCACTGGTGGTGGGCGCTGCTCACCGCACCGGTGTATCTCTTCGTGCGCGCGATGGTGCTGACGCGCAAGACCGGTCGCGGCTTCGGCCCCATGCTCGTCTGGTTCGCCCTGGCGCTGCTGAGCGTCGCATCCGTTCTCGCCGTTCCAGGCCTCATCATCACCGCGATGCCCGCCGTGTTCAGCGCGCAGGCGGAGCAGTCGATCGCGGCCGATGCGGCCGCGAATGGTGCGACCCTGGATGTGGGCTGCCCGGCGACGCCGCCCATCATCGTCGGGCAGAGCTTCACGTGCACCGGGACGGGCAACGGCAGAAGTTTCCAGGTCGAGGTGAGCCTGCAGCGGGTGAACGGCTGGATCGACTGGCGGGTCGACGACTGGGGAGTCAACACCCTCGCGCGCTGACTCCGCGACCGTCTGACCAGACCGCTGTCGCGCGCTGTGGCTAGGGTGAGGTAATGGCTTCTCGCGCATCCACCCCGCCGGACGACGACGCCGAGGAGGGCTCGCTCACAGCCCGGCAGCGCCGTCGACTGACGCGTCGACCGAGCGACGGGGCCATGATCGGCGCCCTCGCCACGAGCGGTCTCATCGCCGCGTTCATGCAGACGCTCGTGACACCGGTCATCCCCGAACTGCCGCAGCTTCTGTCCACCACGCTCGCGGATTCGTCGTGGGTGCTCACCGCGACACTGCTCGCCGCGGCCATTTCGACGCCGATCAGCGGGCGACTCGGCGACATGTACGGCAAGCGCCGCATCGTGCTGATTCTTCTGGCCATCATGGCGCTGGGTTCCGTGGTGTGTGCGCTCTCCGACACGCTGATCCCCATGATCGTGGGCCGTTCGCTGCAGGGCATCGGACTCGGCGTGATCGCGCTCGGCATCAGCATCCTGCGCGATGTCATCCACCCGAAGAACCTCGGTGGCGCGGTCGCGATCGTCAGCGCCACCCTCGGTGTCGGTGGCGCAGTCGGCCTCCCCATCGCCGCGGTGATCGCGCAGAACCTCGACTGGCACTTCCTGTTCTGGCTCGCGGCGGCGCTCAGCGTCCTCGCCGTGGGTCTCGTGCTGTGGATCATTCCGGTCAGCACACTGCGCACCGCGGGTCGCTTCGACTTCGTCGGCTCGGTCATCTTCGGAGTCGCCCTCGTCGGCATCCTGCTCGCCATCTCGAAGGGCAGCGAGTGGGGCTGGTCAAGCCCCCTCACGCTCGGGATGCTGAGCGGCGGCTTCCTGGTGCTCGTCGCCTGGGGCTGGTTCGAGCTACGCACGCGCGACCCGCTCATCGACCTGCGCGTCGCCGCGCGACGGCCGGTGCTGCTCACGAATCTCAGTTCCATCGCGATCGGCTTCGCGTTCTTCATCACGACTGCGGCTCTGCCCGTGCTTCTCGAGGCGCCCACCACGACCGGAGTGGGCCTCGGTCAGTCGCTGCTCATCGCGAGCCTGTGCCTGATGCCGCTCGGCATCGTGATGTTCCTGCTCTCCCCCGTCGCCGCACGGCTGTCGCACGCTCGGGGGCCACGCACGAGCCTGATTCTCGGCGGCGCGGTGATCGCCGTGTCGTTCGTCGTCGCGGCGCTGCTCATGACCGAGGTGTGGCACATCATTCTCATCTCCACCCTCGTCGGCGTCGGTGTCGGCTTCGCCTATGCCGCCATGCCGACGCTCATCATGCACTCGGTGCCGCCGAGTGAGACTGCGGCGGCCAACGGCCTCAACTCGGTCATGCGCACGCTCGGTTCGACGGTGGCGGCCTCGGTCGTCGGCGTCATCCTCTCCTCCGAGTTCGTGCGGTCGAACGGCGTCGACATCCCCACCGCCGCGGCATTCCAGTTGGTCTTCGTGCTCGGCGCGGTCGTGGTGTTCGTCGGGATGATCATCGCGATCTTCATCCCGAGACGCGGCCGCGAATACAACGACACGGCGAGCATCCCGGTCGTGCGCGGCTGAGCTTCACGCGATCAGTGCGGCCGTCGCTGACCTCCCGGTTTCGCCGCAGTCGCGAACGAGGAACTCGACGACAGCGAGCACGACGAAGCCGGACTGTACGCCTCAGCCGCAGGTTCAGTGCTTGGTGACGCGTTCCACGCTCATCACGAGAATGACGCGATCGGGGCTGTCCGCAGGCGGCTGCTGTTCGGCGTTGCCGTAGCGCTTGCCGAGCACGACGTAGAAGGCTCCGGTGGGGTCGGGGATCGCCTCGACCAGCCTGCCGCGCAGCTCCAGGTAGCGCATCGGATCGTCGGGATCCATGATCATGAAGCTCATCGAGGGGTTGTGCTGGAGGTTGCGGTACTTCGCACGCTTCGTCGTGTGCGTGAAGCGAAGGTGCTCTCCGTCGTACTGGAACCACATGGGGTTGACCTGCACGGTGTCATCCGGGCGTATCGTGCCCAGAGTGCCGAACAGCGGGCGCTCCAGCAGGTCGGTGAGGTCGGCCGGGATAGTGGCCTTGCGGGTCTCGGTCATGATCGGTTCAACTCCTGTCTTTATGGTGCTATTCCGTGGGCTCTTCCTCGGGCGGGTAGGTGACCGTCAGCCCGTCGACCCTCGCGAACCGCGTCATCGAGTGGGGGCGGGCATCCTTCTCGGTCATGATGTCGAGCACGCGGATGCCGCGCACGAGCAGCGCGTCGCCGATGAGCGAGCGGTGGCAACGCCACGGCACCGCCTCGGCGCACATGATCGCTGTCGGTTCGCTCGCGCCGAGCTCGACGAGTCCGTCGACCGCGGTGGCGAATGCGGGCGTCTGCATGTAGTCGGCGTAGCCGCGGAACGAGGCGTTGCGCCAGGCCCCGTTGACCGAGTCCTTGGTGCTGTGCCGCAACCCACCGAGCGCCTCGAGCCGCTGGTAGGCAATGCCGGCCTCCGGCAGGCTCGTCGTCAGTTCCGTCTCGCCGTACTGCGGATTGTGGCGGGACTTGGCGATCGTGCGCACGTCGGCGAGACGACGCACACCATGGGCGTGCAGCATCCGGATGAACTCGTCTATCGGCCGGGTGGAATGGCCGATCGTGAAGACTGTCTCTGCCATGGGCTCTCCACGCTACGCCCGCCAGCTGAGCGCCAGGCGGGCGGAGGCTCGGCTAGAACGGGAACAGCAGTCGGTGCAGAAACTGCTTGGTGCGCTCGTGCTGGGGCGCGCTGAACAGGTGCGCGGGCGCGCCGCGCTCAACGATCACACCACCGTCGATGAAGGCGACCTCGTTGGCGACCTCTCTGGCGAACTGGAGCTCGTGGGTGACGATCACCATCGTCCACCCCTCGAGCGCGAGCTGTTTCATGAGCCCGAGCACGTCTCCGACGAGCTCTGGGTCGAGGGCGGAGGTCGGCTCGTCAAACAGAAGCAGTTGCGGCTTCAGAGCGAGGGCGCGCACGATTCCCACCCGCTGCTGTTGGCCGCCGGAGAGTTCGAACGGGTAGCTGTCTCGCTTCTCGGCGAGCCCCACCCGGTCGAGCAGGTCGAGCGCCTCGGCCGTGGCCTCCGCGCGTGGACGCCGCTGCACCGTGATCGGACCCTCGACGACGTTCTCAAGCACCGTCATGTGCGGGAACAGGTTGTAGTGCTGGAAGACCATAGCCGAGCGGTCACGGAGCGCTGCGAGCTCCTTCTTGCCGGGCCGCCTACCGAAGTCGATCGAGAGCTCGCCGGCGACCGACACCTCACCGCCGTCGGCGACTTCGAGTCCGTTGAGGCAGCGCAGCACCGTCGTCTTGCCGGAGCCGGACGGTCCGATGAGCACGAGGACCTCACCACGGGTGACGGTCAGGTCGATCGACTCGAGCACGCGAGTGGAACCGAAGCTCTTCTGAAGGGCGCGGACCTTCAGGAGCTCGGGAGCGGCATCCGTCTGACTCCGCCGGGCGTCGATGGGCTTTTCGTCAGTGGGCGACATAGCGGTCCAATCGCTTCTCGAGCAATCCCTGGCCGGAGGCCAGCACGAGGCAGATCACCCAGTAGACGAGTGCCGCCTCGAGGTAGAGCAGCATGAAGTCGCCGCTGAACGCGGCGACCTTCTGCGCCTGCCGGAACAGCTCGGTCACCAGGATGAGCGAGGCGAGCGAGGTGTCTTTCACGAGGCTGATGAAGGTGTTCGACAGCGGCGGCACCGATACCCTCGCGGCCTGCGGCAGGATGATGCGGCTGAGCGCTCGACGGTGTGACATGCCGATCATGTATGCCGCCTCCCACTGGCCTTTCGGCACGGAGAGGATGGCGGCGCGCACGACCTCCGCCGCGTATCCGCCCACGTTGATCGAGAATGCGACCACCGCGCTCGGCCACGGGTCGATCACGACGCCGAGCGAGGGCAGGCCGTAGAAGATCACGAACAACTGCACGAGCAACGGGGTGCCGCGCACGATCGAGATGTAGACCCGGGCGATGCCCGAGACGACGCGGATGCGCGAGAGCCGCATGAGCGCGATGGCGATCGCGAGCACGAGACCGATCGCGAACGACGCGAGGGCGAGCGGGATGGTGCCGGCGAGCGCGCCCTGCACGATCGGCCAGAACGAGCTCAGCAGCAGATTCCACGCCGACTGATCCATAGGAATCAGACTACTGAGCCGCAGCGCTCCCGCTACTTGCTGACGTCGGCGCCGAAGTACTTCTCGGAGATCTTTGTCAGGGTGCCGTCGGCGCGCAGGCCGTCGAGGGCCTTGTTCACGGCCTTCACGAGCGTTCCGCTGCCCTTGGCGAAGGCGAAGGCGCTCTTCGAGGTGTCCGTGCTCTCCGCCGCGACCTTCAGACCGGATGCATCACCGTTCTTCTTGAAGTCGAGCCAGGTGAGCTTGTCGTTGATGGTCGCGTCGACGCGCCCGTTCTTGACGTTCGCCACAGCCTCTGCCCAACCCTGCACATCCTGGATCTCGGCACCGTTCTGCTTGGCGAGCGTGTAGAACGAGCTCGTCAGGGACTGGGCGACCGAAACTCCCTTGAGGTCGCCGAAGGAGGTGATCGCGGTGTTGCTCGACTTCGTCACGATGACTCCGGTCGAGACGGTGTACGGCTTCGAGAACTCATATTTTGCCTCGCGCTCTGGCGTGATCGAGACCTGATTGGCGATCACATCGAAGCGGTGCGCCTCGAGCCCCGCGAAGATCGCGTCCCACTGGGTCTCCTGGAACTTCGCCTTCACGCCGAGCTTCTTGGCCACGGCCTCCGCCACCTCGACGTCGTAACCGATGAGCTTGCCGGATCCACCGTCGTGGTAGGTGAACGGGCGGTAGGTGCCCTCGGTGCCGATGGTGAGCACGCCGGCCTTCTGCACGGCCGCGAGTGCACCGCTGGACGTCGAGGAATCGGATGTCGTCGCCGAGCCCGTCGAGCATCCGCTGAGGGCGATGGTGACGGCCGCAATCGCGGCGACGGCGACGGAGACGCTTCTGATTCGCATGATGATCCTGACCCGCGAACCCGGATCGCGGGTTCGACGATTGCTGTTCGGGGGCGGCATTGGCCCGTGCGGCCGTGGTGATTCGGCTCTCGGAGCGTAACAACCACATCCGGCTCGCGCGCATTCCTGTTACGGCCTGTGTCTGCCGACGCACGGTCGATGGCCTGCGCACACTCAGCCGCGATGGTTAGCGTTGAGGCATGCCCCAGGAGTTCACCCACGAGCCGGATGCCCACCGCTACGTTCTGCGCATGGACGGCGAGTTGACCGCGGTGGTCGACTACACGATCAACGGCAACGCGATCTCGTTCACACGCACCTACACGAACCCCGGTCAGCGCGGTCGGGGCCATGCGGCCGAGATCGTCGCCTTCGCCGCCGACGACGTGGAGGCGAACACCGGACTGCGCATCGTTCCGATGTGCTGGTACGTGGCGCAGTGGTTCGACAAGCACCCGGAGCGGGCGGCGCTTCTGACGCGGTAGCCGCCCCAGTAGCCTTAATCGATGAGCGAGTCACATCAGACGCAACCGATCGATCCCGACTCCGCCGCGCGCCTCGCCGCCGATGGCCTGAGGTTCGAGTTGCTCGCGCCGGAGGACGAGGCCGTCGCACCGTGGATGGACGCGGTGAATCGTGGCTTCCACGAGCCCAGGCCCAAGCCCGAGTTCATCGAGGCACGGCGCTACCAGTCGCCGCATCGCCGCATCGCGGGCGTGTGGGACGACACGCTCCAGGATGCCGCCGCCCCGGTCGCGACCGCGAGTTCGTGGCCCACAGAGCTGACCGTTCCTGGCGGCCGCAGCGTCACGGCCTGGGCGATCAGCACGATCACGGTGTCGCCGACCCATCGCCGTCGCGGAATCGCGAGCGCGATGCTCGAGGCGGAGCTGCGCACCGCGCTCGCGCTGGGTGCACCGGTCGCGATCCTGACCGCTTCGGAGGCCACGATCTACCGCCGCTGGGGCTTTGCTCCAGCCGCGATGACCGCGACCTGGACGATCGATACGAGCCGCTCGGCGTGGACGGGGCCACGCGCATCCGGTCGAGTGCAGTACGTGACGAGCGAGCAACTGCTCGTCGACGGCCTCGAGATCGTGGAGCGCGCGCGCCTGGGGACGCCGGGCCTGATCGGGTTCGACGGCCAGCTCTGGGAGCGGTTGCTCGGCATCGGCGACGAGAAAGAAGAGCGGCGCGCGCGGTTCCTGCGCTATGACGACGCCGCCGGTGTGGCGCAGGCCTTTGCCATCTATACGGTGGCACGCGAGGAGACGCACAGCGGCGACGCGATCGTGGAGGTGCTGTATGCGGCCGCGGTGACGGATGAGGCGTACGCGGCGATCTGGCGCTTCCTGTTCGAGCTCGATCTGGTCGGTGAGGTGCGCGCTCCGCTGCGCCCGGTGGCGGAGCCGTTCGCCTGGCAGATCCGCGATGGTCGTGCGGCGGTGAAGTCGAAGGAACGTGATCACCTGTGGGCGCGCATTCTGGATGTGCCTGCGGCGCTCCAGGCGCGCACGTATTCGGCGGCTGGTCGGGTCGTGTTCGACGTTACGGATGCGCTCGGTTTCGCCGCGGGTCGGTGGTTGCTCGAGGTCGACGACGCTGGTCTGGGGCGCGTGACGCGGCTCGGCGAGGCGGGTGCGGAGTCTCTCGCCAGCGCGGGCGGCGCGAGCGGCATTGCTGGCGCTGGTGGCTCTGGTGGCGCGGCTGTCGTTGCTGGTGCTGGCGCTGAGGGCGCGGCTGGCGCGGGCGGCGCGGCTGTCATTGCTCTCGGGGTGAACGAGCTGAGCGCGATCTATCTCGGCGGCGTTCCCGCCGGGCTGCTCGCGCGTGCCGGCAGCATTAGCGAGCTGACGGATGGCGCTGCGAACGCGGTGGAGGCCATGTTCCGCTCGCCCGTCACCCCCTGGCTGAGTATTTGGTTCTAGCGCCAGCGTGTGCGGTCGCGAGTCGGCGTAGCGTTGCTGCATGACGGTCGTTCGTAAGCGCGCCCTGGTGAGCGGGGATGTGCAGGGCGTCGGCTTTCGCATGAACACTCTCGTGCAGGCAGAGCGGCTCGGGCTCAGCGGATTCGTGCGCAACCTTCTTGACGGACGCGTCGAGGTGGAGGCGGAGGGCGCGGAGGCCACCGTCGCGCAACTGCTCAGTTGGCTCGAGTCGGGCCCGCGGTATGCGAATGTCGCGACCGTCGAGGTCGCCGACCGTGATCCGACCGGCGAGACCGGCTTTCGCGTCGCGCGCTGAGGAGACGGCGGCGGCGGCGCTCTGCCCTGCGCTTGACCGGCCAGTATGCGCGTCGCCTCCCAGTATCCCGGGCTGGGATCCTGGGCATCCGGGCTCCCCACCTCCGAGCTCCCGGCTCTCGGCTTCCGAGCTCCCGGCTCTCGGCTTCCGAGCTCCCGGCTCTCGGCCTCCGAGCTCACGGCTCTCGGCTTCCGGGCTCCCGGCTCTCGGCCTCCGGGCTGGGATCCCGGGCTCCGGGCGCCCCGGTCCAGCCGGCGCCCATACGGCGTAGCTATGCTCGTCATGACATGCGACTGCTCCTTATTCGTCACGCGCAGACCCCCGCGAATGTGCTGGGGCAACTCGACACGGGAAGGCCGGGCCCGGGTCTCACTCGACTCGGCCAGCGCCAGGCGTCAGAGATACCGGTCGCGCTCGGTGACGGCCCGATCGCCGCTATCTTCGCGTCCCCGCTCGTGCGCACGCAGCTCACCGCGGAACCACTCTCGGCCAGCCGCGGTCTCGACGTGCGCGTACTCGAAGGGCTCCAGGAGATCGAGGCCGGTTCGCTCGAGAAGCGCAGCGATCGCGCATCCGTGCGCCGCTACCTCGAGACGGTCTTCGCCTGGGGTTCGGGCAAGCTTGACGTTCGGATGCCGGGCGGGACCGATGGACACGCCTTCTTCGAGCGGTTCGACGCCGATATAGGCAGGGCAGCATCCGCCGCCGTGCACGGCCCCACCGAAGAGCCTCCCACCGCTGCGGTGTTCAGCCACGGCGCAGCGATTCGTGTCTGGACCGCCGCCCGAGTCAGCAACGTGCCGCCCGAGTTCGCCGCGACCCACGAGCTCGACAACACGGGCGTCGTCGAACTCGCCGGGTCACCCGATGATGGCTGGACGCTGCTCTCGTGGGCGGGCCTTCCCGTCGGCGGCCCGCAACTCATAGACCAGCAGGCCGAAGACCCGACCGGCGAGCCGCTCTGAGGTTCGACACGGCCTGATGGCACCCGGTCACCGTTCCGACACGAGCTCGGACGCTGCAACGTCGACCAGCCGCGCACCACGCAAGCTGCGCGTTCCCGGCGAGTGTGAGGGCTACCGCCCCGTGCCGGCGGTGGCCGTGGTGCAATTGAGAGTGTCCGGCAGCGACATCCGTTCATCCGAAGGAGTCCCTCATGTCGACCAATGTGCGCCTCATGCGGTGCTCGCCCGAAGATGTCTTCGCCGTTTTGGCGGATGGCTGGATCTTTCCGACGTGGGTGGTCGGAGCGTCGCGCATGCGCGACGTGGACAGAGACTGGCCGCAGGTCGGCAGTAGTCTGCAGCACTCCTTTGGTGTGTGGCCCGCGCTCATCAACGATGAGACCACCGTGCTCGAGTGGGATCCGCCGCGCCGCATGGCGATGCAGGCGAAGGGCTGGCCCGCCGGCGAGGCGCGGGTCGTCATCGAGGTGAAGCCGCGCTCCGGTGGCAGCGTCGTGCGCATCACCGAGAAGGCCGTGCGCGGCCCCGGCGCACTCGTGCCCACTCCCCTGCTCGACATCCCGTTGAGGGCCCGCAACCACGAGACCCTGCGACGCCTCGCCTTCATCGCTGAGGGACGCAAGCGAAACGACGAGCACTCCGACTGAGATTCGACCGTCTCGCGACCTCGCCCTCGCGTCCGCGTGCCGCGCGGCCGCACTCACCGCGGGCCGCATCAGGTCGCCACCACGTCGCGCGCAGGCATCGAGACCGGTGTGACCCGAGGAACCTTTTCGGTGCCAGGAGAGGGCCGCATCGCGCCGCCCTGTCGGAGAGCAGCTCGATGTAGTTCTCGGCGCAGATCGCGCAGCGCGAGGCTCGTGCTCGGCATTCGCCGTCGTCGCTGGTGCGCATCAATCGTGGCCGGTGGTATCAACCAGTACTCCGCGCCCTCGCGTTCGATCTCCCAGTGATTGTTGTGCAGCAGGAGGTGATGGTGTCTGCAGAGGAGCACACCATCGGCGACGTCGGTGTTGCCTGCGTCCCTCGCCCAGAAGCGAATGTGGTGTGCCTCTGTCCACGATGGCGGTCGATCGCAACCGGGCCAACGGCATCCGCCGTCGCGTGCGGCGAGCGCTACACGCTGCACGCGCGTGTACAGCCGCTGCTCGCGCCCGACATTCAGAGGTTGGCCCTGGTCATCGAAGGTCATGGCAATCGTTGAGCCGCCGCAGGCCAGTCGCTCGGCGGTTTCGATCGAGACCGGGTCGGCCTGCGCTTCGATCCGGGCGTGACCGGCGCGCGACTCGAGAGCGTGGCGCGTCACGAGCACGCGAACCGAGGCGGCTCCCGTGCCGAGAAGCTGGCTCGAGTCGGCGTCGGCACCCGCAGCGAGCAGGTGCTCGAACACATCGGAGGCCAACTGACCGGTCGTGCGGGAGTCGGCCGAAATCCGATCCGCGAGAGCGTCATCACCTGCTGCGAACCTCGGGCCTCCCCTGCGCGGAGAGGTCGCCCTGTCAAACAGTTCGCCGACGCGCGCAAGGGTCTCTGGATCGAGCGACCACACGAGACGCCCCATGCCGTCCTGTTGACGATAGAGCGCGAGGTGGCGCGCCGCCCGACGCTCCGCCTCTCGCTCGGCAATGGCGCCATCATCCACATCAAGGTCGAGGTCGTCACGAAGCTGTCGCGCCCGGCGATACAGCCGATCGACATCGAGCGCCGAAGCCTCCGAACACAACTGGCGAGCCACCTCGGCCAGTTGTGTCGTGGTGACCAGACCGGATGGCCGGCCCAAGCCACGCGCGATCGATTCGGCGCCGCCCACAGACAGCTCGCCCGTGGCAACCGCGCGAGCGAGATCTGCTAACCACGGTTCACCGGAGACGCCCGCCCCAGCTTCGCTGCCGGACATGCCCGAAGTGGCACTCTCGTCTCCCGCGCGATGCAGGAGGCGACCAATCCTGACCGCTGTCGTCGCCTCCCGCATAGACGACCCGGTGGCGACGCGCACGAACTCTTCAGCCGTGCGACAGCCCTCGCGCTGCGCGAGTCCCTCGCTGCCGAGCTCAGGTCGAGAACGATGCGCGACCTCGCCGGCGACCATGGTGCCCTGCGCTTGCGTGGCCCGTCTGAGCACGGCAGAGAGCCACACCACCTCGCGAAAATCTGCCTCATCGAGTTGGCGGTAGGCGGAAACCTCAGCCGCAAGCGCGCTCACGCTCTCCGCGGCGGCGACGAGCGCCGCAACTAGAGGGTGAGGAACGGAAGCCATAGGCCGAGTCTGCACCTTCGAATGTATGTTCGATAGTCCTTGCGCTACATCTGGGGATAAGTCGCCGAAAGCGCGGGCTGTGGAGGAGAGGCGACGACCGACGCCAACCGCCTCACGCGCGAGCGTCGCCCTCGAACCGATAGTCATCCTGGGCCACCCAGCGCACTCCCGCCCTGTGGCTCACGAGAATCCCACGAAGCGGTGCCTGGGCAGCGTCGCAGGCGAGGTGAAGGGCGCGTGACCAGGCGATGTCTGCGGAACTGAGTTCGGCATCCGCGTATCGCTCGAGAACGAAGATGAACGAGTGCGCGGCGGCCAGGTCTTTGAAGCGGCCGAGCAGGGCACCGAGGGTCTCGTCCTCAGGCCCGGGTGGCAGGAGCGGCATGCCTTCGAGCGGCACGATGAGCGGCAATTGCACATCGTCTTCGTCGAGGAACAGCAGCCACAGCTGTCGTCTGATCGCGCGGCCGAGCAGTTCGGCGACGCGCTCCTCGATGAGCGCGTCGGTGGTGAGCGGGTGCAGCTTCGCGTCGTCATAGGTTGTAGGTTTCATCGACCCATGTTCGGATGTGCGAAGAAGACGGTACGACGCGCGGGCGGATCTGTGCAGAACCCTCGGATCGATCGCCCTCAGGAGGAGGAGACGGGAGGAGAGGCTGCAGGGAACGTCCCCCGCGCTCAGTACGATTGACCCCGACGAGCCGAGGAGTTCTTGCATGACGATCACCGCATCCGCCGATGGTTCAGCGCTCGGCAACCCAGGGCCGGCCGGCTGGGCGTGGTATGTCGATGACGACAATTGGGCGGCCGGCGGCTGGAAGCACGCGACCAACAACCAGGGCGAACTGCGGGCCGTGCTCGAGCTGTTCCGGGCGACCGAGCGCGCCGGAGACGACCTGCTGATCCTCTGCGACAGCCAGTACGTGATCAACTGCGTGACGAAGTGGATGCCGGGCTGGAAGAAGAAGGGTTGGCGCAAGGGCGACGGCAAACCGGTGCTCAACCTCGATCTGCTACAGGAGATCGACGCGGCCATAGCCGGTCGGAAGTACCGCTTCGAATGGGTGCGCGGCCACGTCGGTCACGTTCTCAACGAGGCCGCGGATGCGCGTGCCCGCGGAGCAGCGGAGGCCTACCAGCGAGGAACGCCGGTTCCCTCCGGCCCCGGCTGGACCGGCGGAACGGGCCACAGCATCACGGCGCCAGCAGCGAAGCCGAGCGCGGGTGACGTCCGGGGCACAGCAGGCATCGAACAACGCGAGCCGCTCTCGAGCGCGGCAGGTGCAGACGACGCCCTGTTCTCTCTCGAGGAAGAGTGGCACTCGATCGAGCTGCACCTCAGCCCGGAGGAGTTGCAGCGGTTGACCCTGCGAGCGCGCCAGGCCGGCGTCACCCCCGACGAGTTCTTGCGCGGCCTGATCTGATACCGCGCTGCCGTCGTGATCGACGCGGTCGGGCATCCGAGGGGATCATGGAGGAATGGATGCCGTCGCCGCGCTGAACGAGATCGCCTTCTGGCTGGAACGCGAGCTCGCCCCGACGTTCAAGGTGAAAGCGTTCCGGTCGGCCGCCTCCGTCATCGCCAGCTTCAGCAGGGACGAGTTGATGGAGCGTTCGCGTGACGGCAGGCTCGCGCGCACCAAGGGCATCGGCGATCGCATGCGTCAGGTGATCGAGCAGGCGCTGGCTGGCACGGTTCCCGACTACCTCGCCGACCTTCGCGAGCGAGGTGCGCGACCCCTGGCGGGGGGCGGCGAGACCCTCATACCGCTCCTTCGAGGCGACCTGCACAGCCACACCGACTGGTCCGACGGCGGCTCACCGATCGAGCTCATGGTGCAGGCAGCCGGCACGCTCGGACGTGAGTACCTCGCGATCACCGACCACTCGCCCAGCCTCAAGGTCGCGCACGGGCTCAGCGAGGAGCGGCTCTCGGCCCAGCTCGACGAGATCGCGCAGCTCGACAGCACCGCGCCGATTCGCGTGCTGTCGGGCATCGAGGTGGACATCCTCGAGAGCGGCGACCTCGATCAGTCCGCGCGCATGCTGTCGCGGCTGGATGTCGTGGTGGCGAGCGTGCATTCGAAGTTGCGGGCGGATTCGGTGACGATGACGAAGCGCATGCTGGGCGGCATCCGCAACCCGCGCACGAACATCCTGGGTCACTGCACCGGCAGGTTGGTGAAGGGCTCCCGAGGCACGCGCCCCCAATCCGAGTTCGACGCGAAGCGGGTCTTCGCCGCCTGTGCGGAGAACAGCGTGGCGGTGGAGATCAATTCCCGCCCGGAGCGCCAGGATCCACCCGACGACCTCATCCGGCTCGCCCTCGATGCCGGATGTCTGTTCAGCATCGACAGCGACGCGCACGCGCCCGGCCAACTCGATTTCCTGCAGTATGGCGCCGCCCGCGCAGCAGCGAACGACGTGCCTGCCGAGCGCATCATCACGACCTGGCCTGTGCAGAAGCTGCTCGACTGGCTCAGTTAGGCGGGCTTCCGAATCGTCAGGATCTGCTCGGCGCGACCGAACGGACCTTCGAGATCGTGCAGCACCGTCGAGGTGAGTCCGATGCCATCGGAGCCGAAACTCACCGAGTTCTGCAGGCCGAGCCACTCGCCGCTCGGCTCGCGATACAGGTGGATCTGCAGGTCGACGTTGGGGAACAGGTACTCCTGCGGCTTCACCCGGGTGGCGATGCCGTTGGTGGTGTCGACGAGTCCGATCAGTCGAGCGAAGTCCGAGAACGGCACGTCGACCAGCGGATGCTTGGTGCGAAGCCACGCGCGCCCGCGTCCCGCGGCATGGTCGGCAAGGGGCCGCACATCGATCGACCGAATGTAGCCCCCCGCCCACTGGCCCATGGCGACCGGGTCTTCCACGCCATCCGGACCGGGCATGCGCTCGTCTTCGATGGCCGCGATCGCGCTGGTGTCTGAGCGTTGCAGCCGCCAGGCCGTCGCCCGCACGGCCGTGCGACCACCGGAGACCAGCTCGGCCTGCACCAGTTCGATGGTGCGTCCGGGCCGCAGGATGGTGGTGACGATCTCGAACTCGCCACCCGGAATCAGACCCAGGATGTCATAGCTGATGCGCGCGATGCGAAGTTCCGGCCGCGGCTGGAACAGTTCGAGGCTGTGCGCGAGGATGCCTGCCACCGGCGCCATGTGCTGCTCGTGCGGGTTCCAGGCGCCCTGCGCGTGCACGGTGGATTCGAAGCGGCCATCGCCCCGGGAGTGGTAGTAGGGCTCGAGCTCGCTGGTCACCACTTCACCCTACTGAAGCGGTCGGCCTCGCGCGGACAGCACGCAGAACTTGGCGTCCGGGACGGCGCCGGTCCCCGACGACACCCGCACTGGGTCTGCCCGCCCATCCACTTCTCCCCTAGCGTGTAGCCGTACCCGAGGAGATGGTGTGAGCGGCAGAGCGCGGTGGCGGCCGAGGTTCGGCGCGAGTTTCTGGATCATGGCGCCGTTCGTGGTCGCTCTGTCGGTCGCGGGTGCGGCATCCGGAGGTTTCGGTGGGCTGTTGCTCGCGTGGGGCCTCATCGCGATCGTGACCGCGCTGTACTCGGTGGTGATGGGGCGACCGGGTTGGGCATCCATTGCCGGTCGCGGCACGGCGGCCATCGTGCTCGCAATCTCCCTGGGTGCGATGGGTGTCGGCGCGTCGCTTCTTCCCCAGCGCCATGCGGCCTCGACGAGTGCCGCGGGCGAGCAGACGGCGATTCCGGGCACGACGGATGCGCCGAGGCAGCAGCCGACGCCGGCCCCGACACCGACGGCATCGGCATCGGCATCGGCATCGGTGAGCGTCGCGTCATCCGAGGGCAGCGCGCTTGCCCTGCTCGCCACCCTGCCGGTGAAGGGCAAGTCGCCGCTCACCGGCTATAACCGCACGGGCATGTTCGGCACCGCCTGGCTGGATGTCGACCACAACGGCTGCGACACCCGCAACGACATCCTGCAGCGCGACTTCGCCTCGACCGTGAAGAGCGGACCGTGCAAGGTAATGAGGGGCGTGCTCGTGTCGCCGTACACCGGCGAGACCATCAACTTTGTGCGCGGCAACACCACCTCGATCGCGGTGCAGATCGATCACGTCGTGGCGCTGGCGAACGCGTGGCAGACCGGTGCGCAGCAGTTGAGCCAACAGCAGCGCGAGGCGCTGGCGAACGATCCGATCAACCTGTTCGCCGTCGACGGTCGCTCGAACTCGCAGAAGGGCGCGGGCGACACCGCCACCTGGCTGCCGAAAGCGAAAGGGTTCCGCTGCACCTACGTCGCGCATCAGGTCTCGGTGAAGGCTGCTTATGGATTGTGGGTGACGCCGGCGGAGCGCGACGCGATGTTCCGCATCCTCAGCGGATGTCCGACCGAGCCCGCGGTCGCGTCGCGCCTGGTGACGTCGCCGAAGGCTTCGACGCCTGTTGCCTCAGCCCCGCCGGTCGCTGCGCCCGCGCCCGCTCCCGAGCAGGCGCCGGCCGGATGCGACCCCAACTACGCGGGACAGTGCGTTCCGATCGCGAGCGACGTCGACTGCGCGGGTGGCAGTGGCAACGGCCCGGCGTACACCCAGGGCCCGGTCCGCATCATCGGCAAGGACATCTACCAGCTCGACCGCGACGGCGACGGGATCGCCTGCGACTAGTCGCTCACGGGGATGTACTGCCTCAGGTAGGCGCGAAGGTCAGGGTCACAGACGTACACGTAGGTGCCCAGAATGCCGCGGGTCAGGAGCACCGCGTAGATATTCGTAATGAATTGCTGCAGATCATCATCCGTGTACATCTTGCCGAGGACGCGGTTATTTTCCTTGCCCTTGGTGTCGAAATACGATTCGCGATCTATGAACAGTCGCCCCTCGCTCGGGCTGTAGCGAAGGTCGGGCCCGATGATGACCCCTGCGTAGTTGAGGTCATACCCCTGGACGGTGTGAATCGAGCCGACCTCGTGGAGAGAGCCCGGGGATGCGATCCAGTCGACCTGGGTGCTGTTCCAGCGGAGTTGAACGCCGTCCAACTCGATGTCGACGGCTGACTTGTCGTTCTTGGACTTCCATGGCCAGGCAAATCCGGCGAGCACACGCGAAAGACCGACTTCCCTGTCGCGTTGTTCGATCTCAGCACGCATATTTGCGACGCTGTCAAACATCCGGAAGTCGTAGCCATCGAAATCTTCTCGCGTGACCGAAATCAGGGGGGTCTTCACAGCACCGATGATGCGTCTGACGTACGAGACAAAATCTGCCCCACCCTGAACGCGCATCTGCGACATCAGGGGATAGTGCCTGCGCGCGACACCCGCATCTCGCACCAACACGTCAAGCACCTCTGCAGGAACGTCGGCCGGGCGCACGCTCTGCGCCGCATCGAGCAGGAAGATCTGATGCCTACTCTGTGCGCAGATCCAGTCAAGCTGCGTCTTCGTCGTGTCGTCGTTGCCGAAGAGACGCTCGGTGATGCGCTGATACTTCTGATTTTGAACGCCGGAGGGTTGGTTGGCCCGCTGGTTGAGGCGGTGCGCCTCATCAACAATGAGGAGATCGAATTTCTCGGCTGCGAGGCCCACGTCGAACGCCGTCATTACCATCTCGGGCTGCAGCCCAGGGGTTTTCCGGAAGACCTTCTTGATCGACTCACGCAGTGACTGTTGCGGTACAACGAGACCGATGCGGACTCCCGCTAGCAGCTCCCGGTAGCCTTCGGCGAAGAATTCAGAAAATAGCGAATCGCTGTCGACGTCCTCCGCCGCCACGCTGTTGGCAACGTCAACGAGAAGCTTCAGGAGGTAGATGGCGACGACAGTCTTCCCGGTGCCCGGGTCGCCTTGCACAACGCTGGTGCTGCTCGAGCCGGACGCGAGATCCTCAAAGAACCCCTCAAGGATTCCTTCAACGGCAACAGCCTGGTCTTGAGTGAGCGCTTTGAACGGCGAGAGTTTGAACAGGTCGCTGTTCTCGATCTCCGGGATGGTGCGGGTGAAGACGCCGTCGCGTCGAAGTTGATCAAAAACTTCGCGAAAAGTCTCTCGGTAGCTCTCGCGATCGTAGTAGTCCGCTTCCGTTATGCCATCGTTGCGGTTCAGCACGCGATAGGCGCCGTCGCCTGCAAGCATCCGGATGAGGTACGACTCGAGGTCCAGACACACAGACTTGTTGAAAGTCTCGTCAAGAATCACCCTGATCGTGCTGAGCTGCTTCTTCTCGGGCGACTCGAAGTGCTGCCGCATCCTCGCTGCCGCGTTTCTGGACTCCCCTACGTACACGTCGTCGAGTCGGCCGCGTCCCGTGGTGCGGCTCGCACGTGCATCGTCGAGAACGTAAACGACCGGCCAGTTAGTGTTGCGGTGGTCGAGCGGCGCCCACTCCCGCACGGCTTCCTTCGTGAAGTCGAGCCGCGCAATGTTAAAGGGCGTCATACCTGGCGCTTCGCCCTCGTGCCTTGTCGACCGGATACTTCTCCCGCGTCTTCGCGAGCTTCTCAAGCACGATCTGGTTGGGGTCGGCTCCTATGCGATCCGCCAACAGGATGCAGTACGTGAGCACGTCGGCCAACTCGTCTCGCACGCGATCGAGCTCTGCTTCCCCGTTCCACTGGAAACACTCGAGCAATTCACCTGCTTCGATAGCGATGCTCTTCGCGAGATTCTCGGGGCTGTGGAACTGCGCCCAATCGCGCTCGGCGACGAGCACCGCGATTGCGTCACCTACTGACAGTTCAACCATGCTCGCCAACGTAGCAGGAGTGCGTCGTCCAGCCATCTCACGTCGCGGGCTCAATCCCGAGATGTCCTGTCATTTTAGATTTCCGCAATCAGTGCGGTCGCCGATGCGCTGAACACGACGAAAGCTACACAGTTCACGACCACCGTGGTCCAGAACATGGCCTGGAACGATTCCTTGCGGTTCTTGTGGTGCAGGATTTGTTGCGCCAGGATCGCGCCAGGCCAGCCGCCGATGAGTGCGACGATCTGAAGCGTGTTCTCGGAGGTGCGCCAGGTTCCCACTCGTGCTGCCGCCTTGTCACGGGCGTAGAGCACGAAGCACGCGAGACTGAGCACCACGTAGACGGCCCCGATCCACGGCGATACGGGCCAATACGTTGAGACCAGAGCGTAGAGGCCGATGAAGCCGAGAATCGCGAAATACGCCTCGCTGCCGTGCTTTGATGTCTGGCTCGGAAGGACTTCGAAAGGCCTCCGCACCGATCGCGCACGCGTGCGCCCGTCCGGTGCCTGTTCCACGTCGAAGGTGACGAAGTCGCCCTCCTTCGGGCGCGCCGCGCCGCGCGGCCAGGCGTGGATGTGGGCGAAGACGCGGTGACCGCCGGCCTCCGGCTGGATGTAGCCGAAGCCGCGCTCGTCATCCCAGGAGACGAGCACGCCCTCCTGAGCCGCAGCATCCGAATCCATGAGTCGATGCTAACGTCCGGTCGATGCCGGGCTGAGACCCGCTACCCCGAAACCCCGACCGCGCTCGAAGGCGCCCAGAGATTGATGTCCATGTCGACGGCGTGCTGATCGATGGCGGCGAGCTCGTCGGCGGTGAAATCGAGGCCCGCCACCGCCGCGAGATTCGCCTCCAACTGCTCCACCGACGACGCTCCGACGAGCGCGGATGTCACGGGTTCGTTCCGCAACGTCCACGCGATGGCCAGTTGGGCGAGGCCCTGCCCGCGACCCCGGGCGATGTCGGTGAGAGCGCGGATGGCGGCGAGCGTGTCGTCGTTGACCATGCTCTTGCGCATCGATCCTTCGCGGGACGCGCGTGCGTCATCCGGGATGCCGCCGAGATAACGGTCGGTCAGCAGTCCCTGTGCGAGCGGGGAGAAGGCGATGCATCCGACACCCAGCTCGGTCAGGGTGTCGAGCAGGCCGCCCTCGATCCAGCGATTGAACATCGAGTACGAAGGCTGGTGGATGAGCAGCGGCGTGCCGAGGTCGGCGAGAATCTGCGCCGCCTGTCGAGTGCGCTCCGGCGAGTACGAAGAGATGCCTGCGTACAGCGCTTTGCCCGAGGTCACCGCACTGTGCAAGGCGCCCATCGTCTCTTCAAGCGGTGTGTCTGGGTCGGCACGGTGCGAGTAGAAGATGTCGACATAATCGACGCCCATGCGCGAGAGGCTCTGGTCAAGGGAGGCGAGAAGGTACTTGCGGGAACCGAAGTTGCCGTAGGGCCCGGGCCACATGTCGTACCCCGCCTTGGTAGAGATGACGAGCTCGTCTCGGAACGGGGCGAAGTCGCGGCGCAGGTGTTCACCGAAGTTCTCCTCCGCGCTGCCATACGGCGGCCCGTAGTTGTTGGCGAGGTCGAAGTGCGTCACTCCCAGGTCGAAAGCGCGGCGCAGAATCTGCTGCTGCCGATCCATCGGCACGTCGTGGCCGAAGTTCTGCCACAGGCCGAGCGACACCGCAGGCAGCTCGAGCCCGCTTCTGCCGGTGCGGCGGTACACCATGGAGTCGTAGCGGGAATCAGCAGGGCTATAGGTCATTTCCCTATGTTCGCACGGTGCGGCTGAGCCGAGGATGTCAGAGCTGCTGGTGCTGCTCGTCGCCTGCCACGGGGGCGAACCGGCGCACGCGCTCACCGTCGACCAGCACCTCGCTGACGAACATGTCGAAGGGCCGAACCCACATGCCGCGCAGCCCGTAGAGGGCGCGATAGACGACGAGCCGCTGTTCCGTCTCAGAGTGTGAGGCGACCCCGATCACCTCGTACAGATTGCCCTTGTAATGCCTGTACAGACCGGGCTCGACGTCATCGGGAACAGTCATCCCACCATTCTGCCCGCAGTGCGAGCGAGCCACGGCCGTAGGCTGAGTGGATGACGGATGCTGCGCTGGTCGGACCTGTGGCCGCGCCCGGTCTGCAGGTCATGAGCTACAACATCCGTCGGCGCATGCCGCAGATGTTCGCACGCGGCGCGGACCGGTGGGTGCACCGACGACCGCTTCTGAAGCGATTCCTCCAGGCTGAACAGCCCACGCTGCTCGGCGCGCAGGAGGCCCTGCCCCAGCAGGCGAACTTCGTGCGACACGCACTCGGCGAGCACTACCGGTCGATCGGCTACGGGCGCGACGCCAACCGCAGAGGCGAAGCTGCACCGATCTTCTACGACTCCCGGCGACTGCAGCTGCTCGAGTGGAGTCAGACGGCGCTCTCGGATACTCCGGAGGTGCCCGGGTCCACCTCGTGGGGCAATCGAACGCCGCGCCTTGTCGTGGTGGCGACCTTTCAGGATCTGGCCACCGGCATCCGGTTTCGGGCAGTGAATACGCACCTCGACAACTTCTCCCGCACGGCCAGACTGCGGGGCGCCGAGGTGCTGCGGCGGATCGTCACCGACTCGGCGCTGCCCACCATCGTCACAGGCGATTTCAATACGGATGCCGGATCCGGCCCCCACGCCGCGCTCACGGCGCAGGGCCTCCTGCTCGACACCTGGGAGGTCGCGCACGCGAGGCTCAGCGAGGCGTGGGGCAGCTTCCTCAACTACCGCCCCCCGAAACTCGAACGCAAACGCATCGACTGGATCCTCGTCACCCCCGGCGTGCGGGTCACCAGCGCCGCGATCAACGTCACCCGCTATGAGGGCGGCTGGCCATCCGACCACGCCGCTGTGCAGGCCGTCGTGCAGTTGCGCCCCAGCAGCCCAACCCGAAAGCAGCGTTGAGACTGCGGGCTTACACTCCCGTCATGACCATCACCGAACTGCAGCCGGGCGAGATCTTCGTGTTCGGCTCGAACGCCTCCGGCTCGCACGGTGCCGGCGCGGCACGCACCGCCTACGAGAAGTTCGGCGCCGTGTGGGGCCAGGGGCACGGGCCGCAGGGGCAGTCCTACGGCATCGACACCATGAGCGGGTTTGAGACCATCGAGCGCGAGGTCGCGCGGTTTCTCGAGTTCGCGGGCGAGCATCCGGAGCTTCGATTTCTCGTGACGAAGATCGGATGCGGCATCGCCGGTTACACGCCCGCCCAGATCGCGCCGCTGTTCCGTTCGGTTCCCGACAACGTGGTGCTGCCAGAAGAGTTCGTCGCGTAGCCGCTCCTCCACAGGGCGCCCGGCCGATGCGCGTTTCACAGATGCGCGGCATCGGCCCCGCACGCTCGCGTGCGCTCCTAGAGTTTCCCTACGCAATCGGTGAGAATCGGAGGGTGACGCAATTGACCGAGCCGCAGGTGTGGGTGCTCATCGGCGTCTTCGGTGCGGCGTTCTTTGGGCTGATCGGCATCGTGACCACGACCCTCAACCGCACCATGAACGCGCGCTTCGAGGGGATGAACTACCGGTTCGAAGCGATGGAGGCGCGCGTCGATTCCAAATTCGACCTCATCAACACGAAGCTCGAGAACATGGATCGGGACATCCAGGCGCTCTCTCGCCACGTCTTCGGAAGTGACCCGCGCGGGTAGCTGCGCTACGACCGGCTCGGCGAACGACCGGGTGGCTCAGAGAACGGACGGCACCGGCGTCAGTGTCGCGCCGCGAGAATGCAGAACTCGTTGCCCTCGGGGTCGGCCAGAACCACCCACGGCTCATCATCGCTCTGCCCGATATCGACGCGCCTTGCCCCGAGCGAGATCAGACGATCGACCTCCACCTGCTGGTCGTCGGGCACGAAGTCGAGGTGCAGCCGGTTCTTGACCGTCTTCGGTTCCGGCACGTTGCCGAAGTAGAGCGTGGGCCCCGACCGGTCCGGGTTGCGAAGCTCCAGCCCATCGTCGCTCTCGTCGATAATGTCCCAGCCGAGGGCATCCGCCCACCAGTGGCCGAGCGCGGAAAAGTCCTGACAGTCGATGACGACTTCTTCCCACTTCAACGTCATCGATTAAGGCTACGTGGCGGCCCCGGAATGCAATAGCCCCAGCGGTGGTTTGATGGAGGTATGAGCGAACGAATCACGATGTACGGCGCCGAATGGTGCGGCGACTGCCGCCGGTCGAAGAAGCTGCTCGATGAGCTCGGCGTCGACTACGACTACGTTGACCTCGAAGCGGATGTCGCCGCCGCCGACGTCGCGCGTGGCATCAGCGGGCGCACCAACATCCCGGTGATCGCGTTCCCCGACGGAACCCACGTCGTGGAGCCGAGCAACGACGAGCTGCGCGACAAGCTCGCTGCGCTCGGCGCGTAGCCAGGGCTCGCAGCTAGGGCGGCCCCGCAACTAGGGGGGCCCGTAGCTAGGGCTCGCAGCTAGGGCTCGTTGCACGAGCATGCGGCGATTCGATGTCATTCCGCGAGTGGCGAGCACCCAGCGAGGTGCGACCGTTCCGTGCGCTACGTCCCGCGCGGGATGCGAGGCCGCACGAGCGCGTGACTGCCCCGCAGCAGCTGCTCGACCAGGTCATCCGGCAGCTCGTCGTCGAGGACGACGGTGATCCAGTGCTTCTTGTTCATGTGATAGCCCGGAGTGATCTGCGGGAACTCCTGCTGCAGCGCCAAGCTCTCCTCCGGATCGCACTTGAGGGTCACCGACAGCGGCACCGTGTCGAGTGTCGCAACGGCGAAGAGCTTGTCGTTGCCGCTCGTCTTGAAGACGGATGTCTCCTCGCCAAACGGGAACGTCTCGATCGCCTGCGGCAGCGACAGGCACAGCTCGCGCAGCTCATCCGGGGTCATGTCACGAGGATAGGCCGCACCAAGGAGATTCGGGTTGCATCGACGCCGAGCGGTTCACGACGAAACCGGTGACATGGCACGGATGCTGAGAGTGCTCGCTCGCCGCGCCAGAAGACGGCTCGCCGCGCCAGAAACTAGTGGGGCGCCGAGCCGTGTTCTGGAGCGGGGAGCGTGCTACTGGGGCGTCGGCGGCAGCTGGGCCGGCGACAGCGACACCGGCGGGATGGCGACCCGCGCCGGTTCGCGCACCCACCACATCCCGGTCCGCCGCTTCTCGGCGCGCGTCGTGAAGCGGTAATGGTAGAGACTCGCGCGCACCCACCTCGGGCGCTGGCCGTCGAAGGGGTCGCGGCGCAGCATCCGCAGAGTCGGCGGGTCGGCCTCGAGCAGCTTGCCGAGGAACGCGTAGAACCACTGTTCGTGCACCGAACCGAGCGGCAGGAACCACATCAGCCAGTCCAACCGCAGGTGGTACGGCGCGAACTGGCGCGGCATGCGCGAGGGGTCGCCGGGCTTGCCCTTGAACTCGTACTCGCGCCACTCCGCTTCGTCACGAGGTGAGGCATCGAGCGTGCCCTCCACGATCACCTCGTACCGATCCTTGGTCACGCTGCCGAAGGCGCCATAGGCGTTCACCAGCTGCCAGCGGTTGAAGGCCGCGTTCATCAGCTGCCTGCGCGAGAGCAGGTTCCTGATCGGCCAGTAGCTGAGCACCACCAGCAGCACTGTCACCGCGAGCACGATCACGAGCCACCAGATCGGGGTGACCTCGCCCGAGCCCCAGTCGAGCGGGATGAACGGCAGCGCCCAGTGTGCGACCGGATCGCTGATGCGGCTGAAGGCGAGCACGATCGTGATCCAGTTGAGCCAGGCGAAGTTGCCGGTGAACACCAGCCAGAGCTGGGTGAGGATGACGATGGCGGCGGCCGCGCTCGCCACCGGCTGCGGCGCGAACAGCAGGAACGGCACGATCAGCTGTGCGAAGTGATTGCCGAGCACCTCCGCCCGGTGCACGGGCTTCGGCAACAGGTGCGCGAAGCGGCTGAACGGATTCGGCATCGGCTGGGTCTCGTGGTGGTAATACAGGGCGGTGAGGTCGCGCCACGATCGGTCTCCGCGAATCTTGATCATGCCCGCGCCGAATTCGAGACGGAAGACCAGCCATGCTGTCAACAGCAGGATCGTGGTCGGCGGCGGCACGGCATCCGAGCCCAGGAAGGCGGCGGTGAAGCCGGCCTCGAGCAGCAGCATCTCCCATCCGAAGCCGTAGAAGGTCTGCCCCACATTCGTGACCGACATGTAGAGCAGCCACAGCGCGAGAAAGACGAGCGCGGGCACCCACGGCGGCCCCAACTGTGGCAGTCCGAGAACCACGGATGCGGCGAGCGCGACCCCGAGCCCGGCGACGGTCAGCAGCAACCGGTCGCTGTAACCCCAGCGGAACAGGGTGAACCCGCGCAGGAACCGCTTCTGCTCGAGCAGCTTCGGCACCGGCAGCAGTCCGTACTCGCCGAGGAGCGCACGGAACTGCGCCGCGGTGGAGAGGAAGGCGACCAAGAACATCACGGCGATGCCGCGCTGCAGCACCTGCCGCGCGAATTCGTAGTCCTGGGCGTCGAACCAGCTCACCCCTTCCACGCTACGCGCCGGGGAGGCACCCATCCAGCGGCACTCCCCCTCGCCGCGCCACACAATTGCTCGCCGCGACAGCAATTACTGGCGCGGCGAGCCGCTTTCTGTGGCCGCGAGGGTACGAACCACCGCGAGAGTCCGCAGGTCAGCGCAAGGCGGGCGGCGTAGTGATGCCGAAGCGCTCGCGCAGCGCGAGGGTCGCGGCGTACCAGCCGTTCATGCCGTGAACGGCAGGCCCGGGTGGTGTTGCCGAGGAACACAGGTACACGCCCTCGATCGGGGTGCGCCACGGCGCGGGTGAGACCACGGGACGCTTGACGAGCTGCCGCAGCGTGAGGGCGCCGCTGTAGATGTCTCCCCCGATGTAGTTCGGGTTGTACGCCGCCATCTCGGTGGCCGAGCTCGCTGCGCTGGCGAGGATGAGGTCTCGAAAGCCCGGCGCGAACCGCTCCACCTGCGCTGTGACGAGCTCGGTCGCGTCGAGCGTCGAGCCCGAAGGCACGTGGATGTACGCCCACAGCACCTGCTGGCCCGCTGGCGCCCGCGTGTCGTCGAGCACGCTCGGCTGGGTGACCAGAACATACGGATGCGGCGACACGGCCCCCCGCAGCACCGCATTTTCCCCCGCCGCGATCTCGGCCCTGCTGCCGCCGAGGTGCACCGTGGGTGCGAGCCGCACCTCGGCGTTGGACCACGGCACCGGTCCGGACAACGCGAAATCGACCTTCGCCACCCCGGGCCCGTAGCGATACCGCTCGAGCGCGCGCCGATATCCGCCGGGAAGCTCCGCGGTCTGCAGCAGCTTCGGCGAGGTGTCGAGCAGCGTCGCGCGAGACGGTTCGAGCTGGGCGAGCGAATCCACGCGCACCCCGGTCTCCACGGTGCCGCCGTGCGCGAGGAGGTCGTCGACCATGACATCCGCGATCGACTGCGAACCCCCCACCGGGTAGCCCCAGCCGAGCGCGTGCCCGTGCATGGCGAGCAGCAGGCCGGCACCCGCCGTCGCCAGAGACGGCTGCCCGCCGCTGGCATGCGCGGTCACGCCGGTGAGGAGCGCGGGAGCGAACTGCTCCCTGAAGCGCAGCTTCCACAGCGGCGAGCCCTGCTCGAGTGCACGCAGACCGTACAGTGCGGCGGCGATCGGGTCGCTCGGAATCCGCAGCAGCTGCGATCCGGTGAAGTCGACGACGCCTTCGGCGCGCGCGATCAGCGGCTCGAGCAGGCGCCGCCAGGCGGGGCCGTCTCGCCCGAGCCCGGCGACCGTGCGGTCGAGGTCGTGCCACGCGATCGCGGCCTCTCCCTGGTCGAGCGGATGCGCGTACGAGACCTCGGGCACGATCCACTCGATGCGCTCCGTCAGCCCGAATTCGCGAAAGAACGGGGACGACATCGCCGCCGGATGCACGGCCGAGCACACGTCGTGGCGAAAGCCAGGCAGGGTGAGCTCACTCGTGCGCATCCCGCCGCCGAGCGTCTGCGCGCCCTCGACGAGTCGCACGGAGAGGCCCGCTCGGGCGGCCGTGACTGCGGCGGAGAGCCCGTTCGGGCCACTCCCTACGACCGTGACGTCGACCATCGCCCTAGTCTGTCACCCCTGCCTCCGCGACCCGTGGGAGTGCGCGAGCGCTACTGGGTGAGACTCGCGATCGCTGCGACGATGCGTCGCTCGCGCGTCTCGGCCGCCTTCGCACCCTCGATCGACACGACGTGCGCCTTCTGGCGACTCGGCGAGAGCGCGTCGAAGGCCGCGCGAGCCCCGGGCGCTGCGTCCAGCGCGGCCGCGAAATCGGCGGGAGGCTCGACCGTGCGCGGCTCCGTGTCGAGGGTGAGCACGACATCCAGCCGGTCCCCGCCGACGATGCCCGTCGCTGCACGCTTGTCTGAGCTGAACGGGATGAGGAACCGACCGCCCATGGGCGCAATGGTGCTGCGGTAGGAGTAGCCGTTGACCGTCACGTTCACGGCGGGGCGCTTGCCACCGCCGAGCCGCTCGACAACGTCCTCGGGCACCGGGATACCCGTGTTGTTGCCCTGCTGCAGCATGATTGCGACGAATTCCATGCTTCGAGTCTGACAGCTAGCCTCGTTGCATGGCCACCCTCACCGATGCGACCGTGCTCGCCGCCGCGGAGTGGCGCGAGCTCGAGGAGCGCCACCGCGACCGCGCCGATCGGCTGAGCAGCGGCTGGCGCGAGCGCGCGGGAACCGGGCGCACGCATCCGGTCGAGGACTTCCTCTTCACCTACTACCCCGTGCCTCCTCGCGTGCTGCGGCGCTGGCACCCCGGCGCCCGCGTCGTGCTCGCGGATGCCGCGGGCAGCGAGCGCGCCGACTGGCGGTGGTATGCCACGCGCGGCGACGACGTGACTCTCGACACCGCGGCGTTCGTCGAGGCCAGGGGCAGCAGCATCCGCTTCATCGTGTCGTTGCTCGGCGCGACCGCGCGGCGCGAGCCGAGGCTCGGATGCTTCGGCCTGCACGAGTGGGCGATGGTGTACCGGCAGGGCGAGCACCGGCACGAGGCGCCGCTCAGGCTCAGCCAGAGCGAGACGGATGCGGTGGTCGAGGGAGCCCGCATCTCCTGCACGCACTTCGATGCCTACCGTTTCTTCACGCCGCCCGCCGCGCCGCTCAACCGGCTGATCCCCACCCGCGAGAATCAGCCCGCCATGGAGCAGCCGGGTTGCCTGCACGCCGGCATGGACATCTACAAGTGGGCGACGAAGCTGGGGCCGCTGCTGCCGGGCGCACTGCTGCTTGACGCGTTCGAGTTGGCCGCGAACATCCGCGAACTCGACATGCGGGCATCGCCCTACGACCTCAGCGAATGGGGCTATGCGCCGGTCGCGATCGAGACGGCGGAGGGCAAGGCCGAATATGTGCGCCGGCAGCGGGACTTCGCCGCACGCGGCAACGCCCTGCGCGAGGGCATCGTCGGCGTCCTCGACGGCCTGCTGTAGCACCGACTGCGGGTCACTCGCCGACGGTGCCCGCGCGCGCCGAGCGTGCCCACTGGAACGGGCACGCTCGGCGCGGACGAGCACGCTCGGCGGAGGAACAGCACCTACGCTGGAGTGACATGATCACGAGACACGAGGCTGCGCTGCGGCTGGACATTTCGCTCGAGATGGCGCGCCGGCACGGCATTCCGAACCGCCTGTCGGAGGCGGAGTTCGCCGAGCTCGACGCGAACCCTCCGGCCTGGCTCGCGCAATCGCGCGCGAATCGCACGGGCACGAAGCCGGTCTGGGTGCAGTTGAAGTGCGACATCTGCGGCTTCGAGGAGCCCGCACGGCCGAAGAAGTGGTGGCCGGCGTTCAGCTATCTCAGCTGCGATCACCACCTGGCCGGCGAACTGCCCGCGCCAGCGGCCCAGACGCATCGGCGCGAGATCGACGGAATCGGCAGCCGTTTCGTCGGCATCGTGGACGAGATCGTCCGCTAGCGCGCTACGCCGATGGGGGTCTGCCCAGGCGGCCGTCCGGGTCGAGCCGAGCGAGCATCCGGCTCATGATGCGATCGAGGTCCGCGACGTCGCGCGCGTCGAGCGGGTCGATCACGTTCTCGCGCACCGCCCCCACGTGTCCCGGTGCGGTCTCGATGACCTTCTCCCAGCCGGATGCCGTGAGCGTCGCGTTCGTGGCCCGGCGATCCGCCTCACAGGGGCTGCGCCTCACATAGCCACGCTTCTCGAGGCGGGCGACCACGTGCGACAGGCGTGGCAGGGTCGCGTTCGTCTCCAGGCCGAGCTCGGTCATCCTGAGCGTGCGACCCGGGGCCTCGGAGAGCATCGCCATGACGAAGTACTCGAAATGGCTGAGCTCGGCGTCACGCTGAAGCTGGCTGTCGAGCGCGCCGGGAAGGAGCTCGACGACCGCGACGAACTTTCTCCAGGCAGACATCTCGTCCGCCGACAGCCACCGCGTGTCGTTCATGAACCCATTCTAGCAATTACTTGACGCTACAAGTAAAAGGGCTACTATTAGTTGAACCAACAACCAATCACACAACGGGAGAAGCAATGACCAAGGTCACCATCATCGGCGCAGGCAACATGGGCGGCGCGATCGCCAAGCTCGCCACGGCAGGCGGCAACGAGGTTCAACTCCTCGCTCGCGACGCGGCCAAGGCCACCGCCGCGACAGGAGCCACGGCGGGCACCATCGGAGACGCCATCACCGGTGACCTCGTCGTTCTCGCCGTTCCGCACCCCGCCGTCGCCGACGTGATCGGCACCTACGGCGACCAACTCGAGGGCAAGGTCATCGTCGACATCACCAACCCCGTCGACTTCGCCACCTTCGACTCGCTCGTGGTGCCCGCCGACAGCTCGAACAGCCGCGAGATCGCGGCGCTCGCGCCGAAGGCATCCGTCATCAAGGCCTTCAACACGAACTTTGCCGCCACCCTGCACGCCGGCAGCGTCGGCAGCGAGAAGACCGCCGTGCTCATCGCCGGGGATGACGCCGAGGGCAAGGCCGCGCTGGCGAAGATCGTGACGGATGCGGGCCTCAAGGCCGTCGACGCAGGCTCGCTCAAGCGCGCCCGCGAGCTCGAGTCGCTCGGCTTCCTGCAGCTGACCCTCGCCGCCTCGGAGAAGACCTCCTGGACGAGCGGTTTCGCTCTCGCCGACTGAGTCGAACAGCGCTCGAACGGGGCCTGTGCCCGATCATGGGATCGGGCGCAGGCCCCGTCGCTCCCCCGCGAACTGGGGCGAGCGGCCGCTATGAGTCCGGCGTAGCGTAGCGCATGGGGGACAGCTTGTGTACCCCAAACGCTTCGGCAGGAGGGGTCATGGTCGCCACCACGGTGTTCGCCAGCACGGCACCCGTCACCCTCGCGCCCGAAACGCTCGACAGCATCGGTCTGCTCGCCGTCCTGCTCGAAGAAAACGGCGTGGAGAAGCGCATCGTCGCCGAGGCTCCGCTCCGTCCCGAGGTGAGCGCCGCGGTCAGGCACCGCATTCCCGCCGGCTGGTACCCCGACCGCGAGAATCCGGCCCGCCGCCGCTGGTGGGACGGCACCACCTGGACCGAACACTACACGCCACTCACCGCCGAAGTCACCGTTCCCCGTGCCCCGCGACACCTCGCCGCCGTCACCGAACCGGTCGAAGTCTCGGCACAGCGAGCGCCCGTTCCCGTGCTCGTGATCGTGCTTCTCGCCGCGCTCGGCGCAGCCAACGCCGTGCTGCTCACGATGCTCGCCTCCGGCCGCTAGCGCTGTCGAGGTCGGGCCGTGGTCACCTCTCCCGTCTCGGCAACGTAAGGTCTTAAGGTGACCGAAGAATGCATCCACGGACTCGATCTCGATCGCTGTGACATCTGCAGCCCGAAGGCGAAAGCCGCTCCGGTGACGGCGAGCCCGGCTCGCACCAGACGGCCCAGCAGCTCCCCTGCGAGCGCCTCTCCTCGTCGGCGTGAATCCCCGCAACCGAAGGGCAAGCCGGTCATCCTCGCCGAGCAGCGCGTGCAGCACCTGACCCACATCGACAATCTCACCGGCATCCTCGTCGACGGCGCGTTGCACGCGGATGCCGACCCGGCCTGGCAGGGTCGCCCCGAGATCGACATCTCCTCCCCCGACACCCGCAATGCCCGGCGCGGCACGGACATCGCCGGCACCGGCCGCACGGTCGCCGACCACGTGCCGTTCTTTCTCTCGCCCGACGCGACGATCTGGGAGGGCATGCTCGCCCGCACGCCGGACCCTCGACTCGCACCCCGCGCGCGAGCGCTGCCCGCCACCGAGTTCATCATGCTCGTCACGACGATCAAGCAGCTCGTGCCCCTCGACGGCCCCTACCCCGTGGTGGCCGACGGCGATGCCGCCGATGCCCGCACCCGCTTCGCCACGACGAAGGAGGATTCTGAGCGGTTGCTACGGCGACTGCTGACCTCCGACGATGGCGTCCTGCTGCGTGCGGAGCTGCTCGTGCCCGAGCCGGTGCCGTTCGAACGGATCAGCCTCATCGGCGTCGCCAACGAGCGGGCGCGGGCCGACGTGCGAGAGCTCCTCGCCGGCTCAGCGCATCAGCCCCGCGTCGCGGTGCACCCGCCCTGGTTCGCGCTCGCCACCCCCTGACGCCCCGCCGAACTGACGCCCGCCGGACTGACGCCCCGCCGGACTGACGCCACTCGGACTGACGCCCCGCCGGACTGAAGCCCCGTCGCTACGCGACTGAAGCGACCTCGCTGTAGCTCGCGGTCACCATGATCGGCAGGTGGTCGGAGGTGCCGCGCGGCAGCGTCTTCACGCTGTCGATCGTGAGCCCGATCGAGGTCGCGAGGTCAAAGTGCCCGCGGAAGAACTTGTACCTCGTGTACGTGCGACTGTCGCTCAGCGTGAGGTTGTAGCCGGAGTCCAGCATCCGCTCGTTCAGGTGGTTCTGGAAGATCGGGTAGTTGTAGTCGCCGACCATGAGCGTCGGCAGCCCTGGACCCAGCACCCGCAGTTGCTCGTGCGCGGCGGCGATCTGCTTGCGGCGCAGCGAGTTGAGTGCGGTGAGTGGTGCGGCGTGGAACGATGCGATCACGAGTTCGCGGCCGGCCTCGAGGTCGCGCATGCGGGTGCCGATGAGGCGTTCGTGCGCGGGCCTCAGAACCCTGTCGTGCAGGGACTTCTTGAGTTCGAAGGTCTGGGTGCTCATCGCGGCGAAGCGATCGTCGCGATAGTAGAGGGCGAGACCGAGGCGGTTGCGCATGGTCGAGTCAGCGAGTCGGAGCGACCCGACCGTGACGGGAAGGGCGACGGTGTCGGCCTCCTGCAGACACAGAACGTCCGGCTGGAACTTTTCGGTTATGGCAAGGAGTTCACTGCTGGCCCGATTCTTACGAAGGTTATAGCTGATGACCCGCACTGCGTGTTGCCTCACAATCGTTGACCTGCGCTTCCACCCTATGCTGCGAAACTTGGTGCGCGCCTCACAGCGCCCTCCAGGTCGCCTGAACGATCGCGGCTCGGCTGCGAGGGTCAGCGCGCGTGCAGCATCGCGAGCCTGGCGAGCACGGCAGAGGCGAATCGAGCCTCGGATGCCGGGGCGGTGTGCACAAAATAGGACGGTTCAAAGAGCTCGGCTTCGAGCAGCGCCGGCCCCTCGTTCGTCTCGACCAGGTCGAGTCGCGCATACAGCGGCACGGCATCGCCGACGCCTCGCGCAGCCAAGACCGCGCTGATCGCGGCCATCGTGAGGTCCGCGAGCGCCAATTCCTCGGGCGAGGCCTGCGCGGGCTCGATCGACTCCGTGTAGACACCACCGAGGAACTCGCCGCCGAGCTCGAGGATCGGCCCCTTCACGAGTGCGTGCGAGAACACGCCGTCGAAGTACACGAGGGCCCGCTCGCCCACGGTTGAGACACTCTGGATCGCCGGTTGGATCATCGCCGTCTTGCCGATCGCAATGATGTGCTCCGCGAGTGCGGAAGCGCGCGGATCGCTCCGGTCGAAGAGGCCGGTGTTGCGCGAGCCGGCCGAGACGGTGGGCTTCACCACGACACGCTCGGTGCCCACCGCAGCGAGCGCCGCGACCACGTCCTCGCGTGTCGCGCAGAAGTGGGACTCCACAACCCGCACGCCGCGCTCCTCGAGCTCCGCCAGATAGCGCTTGTCGAGGTTCCAGCGGATGACCTCGGCCGGGTTGAGAATGTGCGTCACGGCGGATGCGCGGTCGAGCCAGGCGAGGAACTGGGGCAGTTGCTCGGCGTAATCCCAGGGGCTGCGCATGACGGCGAGATCGAAGCGAGACCAGTCCACGGCGGAGTCGCGCCAGGACGGCACGTGCACATCGATGCCCCGCTCTCGCAGTGCCGCCCGCAGCGGTTCGAGGTCGAGATCGTCGTGGCCGACGAACTCGGGATCGGTGCTGACGAGTGCGAGGCTGGGCATGGTGTCGAGGCTAACAGCCACCGACGGCGTGGTTCACCCCGCACGGGTCTAGCTTTGAGGCATGGACATTCCCCTCTCCGAGGCCGCGCTGACCGTGCGCGAGAACCTCTTCGAACTCGCGCCCATCACCGAGGGCAAACTCGGACATCACACGGTGCTCGCCGCACCCGGAGTGCGGGTCATCGTGCTCGCCTTCGAGGCGGGACGAGTGCTCGACGAACACATCGCGCCGAAGCAGTTGCTGCTTCAGGCTCTCGACGGCCGCCTCGTGGTCACGGCCGCCGGCACGCAGACGACTCTCGTGCCAGGTGGGTTGATGCGCCTCGACGAGGGGCTGCCGCACGCGGTCGAGGCACTCGAGGATTCGCGCCTGATGCTGACCCTGCTGGGCTGAGCGCTCCCGCCGCGGTCGCGAGCGAAGGCCGCTACGAGCGGGCCGCGGCCTTCTTGCGGGTGCCCTTCGGGGCATCCGGTGCGTCGGTGTTCGCGGTGTCTGTCTCGACGGGCTCGGCGGCGAAGTCTGCCTCGGTGTACACGTCGTCTGGAGACGTGGTGACCCGCGGCTCGCGGCCGGGCACGTACGGCGAGGGCTCGAGACCCGGGTGTCTGCGCGACTGCACGATGAAGAGCACGATGCCGATGATGATCGCGGCGAACGACGCCCAGTCGTTGGCGGGAATGCCGAGGAAGCCATCGCTCGTCGGGTCGATGCGGATGGCCTCGAGCCAGCTGCGACCGATCCCGTACCAGATGAGGTAGATCGCGAAGGCCTTGCCCCAGTGCAGTCGCACCTTGCGCTCGATGAGCAGGATGATGGCGACGCCGATGAGGTTCCAGATGATCTCGTACAGGAACAGCGGGTGGAACAGTGTGCCCTCGGCGAGGCCCGCAGGGAACTTGGCGTTGGTCGACTCGATCTCGAGTCCCCAGGGCAAGGAGGTCGGCAGCCCGAACAGTTCATGGTTGAACCAGTTGCCGAAGCGGCCGAGCGCCTGGGCGACGAGCATTGCCGGTGCAAGCGCATCCGCGAAGGTCCAGAAGCGGATGCCCGCCATGCGGCACCCGATGAACGCACCCAGCGCGCCGCCCAGCAGCGAACCGTAGAGGGCATTGCCGCCGTCCCAGATGGCGACGGTCTCCCAGAGGTTGGCGCCGGGGTAGAAGTAGTCGCCGACGTGGGTGAGCACGTGGTAGATGCGAGCACCGATGATGCCGATGGGCACGGCCCAGAGCACGATGTCGATGACGATGCCCGGCTCCGCCCCCCGCTTGGTGAGCCGACGCGAGGTGATCATCGCCGCCACGAAGATGCCGATCAGGATGCAGATGGCGTAGGTGCGGATGACCAGCGGGCCGAGCTGCAGCTGCGCGAAGGCGGGATCCGGGCTGGGGATGCTCGATGGCAGGCTCAGCAACAGGTTCAGCGGAATGCTCATCGCGATAGTGTCCTCGGCTCGAGTGCTCACGGGGGTGGGGCCCGAAGACCATTATGCGGTGCGTGCCGCGTCTTTCCAGAATCCTCGTGCCCTGGGGCCCGGCGTCCCCCGCTGGGCTCAGCTCTCCTGCGGAGCCGCGCCCGCCTCGGCCTCGGCCGCCTCTGCAGCCGCGAGTGCAGCCTCGACGTCGAGCGCCTTGAGCTGCGTCACGAGATCTTCGAGCGCGGCGGGCGGAAGTGCACCCGACTGGCGGAAGACGGGAACGCCCTTCTTGAAGGCCATGAGAGTGGGGATCGAGGTGATCTGTGCTGCCGCTGCGAGCTGCTGCTGGTCTTCGGTGTCGACCTTGCCGTGAACGATGTCGCTGTTCGCCTCGCTGGACTGCTCGAACACGGGCTCGAACTGCTTACACGGGCCACACCAGTCCGCCCAGAAGTCGAGGAGAACGATCTCGTTGTCGGTGATGGTCTTGTCAAGAGTCTCGCTGGTCACGGTAACGGTAGGCATGGAGCCTCCTCAGTGGTGTCGATTGTCGTCGTTCGGTCGTTCCATTCAACACGCAGCGCCCCGTTCATGTTCCCCGGAGACACTCAGCTTGACCTCGGAACGCGGTGCCGGCGCTGTGCCAGCACCGCGACAGCCGCTTAAAGTGAAACCGCCGGCCGGATCCTTGGGATCCGACCGGCGGTTGAAAATGATGCAGGGCGACGGTGACCAGTTGGCCGTTTACTGAATCGAATCACCCCCGCGATCCGATTCCGGACTTGCTGTCCCCGTCGTCCCTAGCCCCCCGGCTAGTGCATATTTAGAAGATAGTCGGCGTGCACATAATGTGCTGCCCCCAATTGGGGGCGCCCCCACGCGGGTGTCAGCTTTATGGGGGACATCGGGGTACAGAATTGTCCTCCATTTCCGGCTCGGCGCACGACCCCACGTGGCGCGGATTCGAGCGTCTCAGACGCGCCTTTCACGCGGATTCTGACGCTGCCCTCGCGCCCCGCATGGCGCCTACATCCCAGCAATCTAGGATGATTGACCATGGAAGCCCCCACACTGGTCCTCATCACCCGCCCGGTTCATCACGACCCAGCGAAGGGCTCGAAATCACCTTCCGCACCGGGCGTCGCCATAGACGTACCTGTCCACCCCGACGGCTTCGTCATCGCGGACCCGCACTCCCCCCGACTGCGCGTTCTCGACCTCGGTGCGACGCGGGGTGACGGCATCTTCGAGACCGTCGCGGTGACCGGAGGCCGGGCGCACGCGCTTGACGCGCACTTGGAACGCTTTGCGGCATCCGCTCGACTGCTCGACCTGCCCGAACCCGACGCGCGCGTCTGGCGACCGGCGATCGATGCCGCGATCGCGGACCATGCTCCGGTTCCCGAGCTCTCGGTGAAGCTCGTGCTGACGCGCGGTATCGAAGGCACCGAGGTTCCCACCGCCTGGGTCTACGCCGAGACTGCGCCGGACTATCGCGCGGTGCGGGTTGACGGCATCCGCGTCGTGACTCTCGATCGCGGCTACCGGCATGATGTCGCCGCCACCTCGCCCTGGCTGCTGCAGGGCGCGAAGACGCTGTCGTACGCGGTGAACCGCGCGGCGCTACGCGAAGCGGCGAGGCGAGGGGCGGATGACGTGGTCTTCGTCAGCTCAGACGGTTACCTTCTCGAGGGCCCGACCTCCACACTCCTCCTGCAGAACGGTAACCGGGTGAGCACGCCGCGCACCGACCAGGGCATTCTCGCCGGCACCACGCAGGCGAGCGCCTTCGAGTTCTTCGAGAGAGCGGGGCTCGAGACCGCCTATGACCTGCTGCCGGTCGAGGAACTGGCTCGGGCTGACGCGGCGTGGCTCGTCTCCAGCGTGCGGCAGGCGGCGCCCGTGCGTGCCGTCGACGGCGCGCCACTCGCCGTCGACGACGCGCTCACGGCCCGGCTGAACGAGTTCCTGCTCGGCGAGGCGCGCTGACGCGCTCTCAGTCGCGCGCCTCCTGCAGCAGCGCACACAGCGCCTCGGCGTAGGCGTCGGTCGCTTCCGCCGTGTCGAAGTCACGCGACTCGCCGCCGATGACGGCGTGCAGCCGATAGCCCTCGCCGTGCCGCTCGAGAGACTGAAAGGTGCCGCCGAGCAGCGACCGCAACTGGGCCTCTCGGGGCAGCCACAGCGCATCCTCCAGCGCAACCGAGTCGAGCGCCCACTCCGTGGTGCCGTTGAATCCCAGAATCGTGCCGGTGTCGAACACGTGCGCCTCGACGGTCATATCGCTCACGGTGAAGACCTCACTCTCGAACTCGTCGCGATCGATGCAGAACGCGTCGCCGGAGACGGGATGCCATTCGAGCCCGAGCTCGCGGAGACGGCGGGCCAGCGCTGTGGAGATCATCACCCCAGTATCCCGAATCAGGCTGGATGTCGCTGGCCGCGGGCTCTCAGCCGAGACCGGTGAGCCTCGACTGCAGCGCCAGCGCGTCGAACGGTGCGTGCACCTTCGCGTCATTGTCGAAGTACACGTAGCTGTCCTGACCGGCGTCCGCCCAGCCCCGGATCGTCTCGGCCCAGGAATCGAGCGACTCCTCGCCGTAGCCACTCGCGTACAGTTCCGTGTCGCCGTGCAGGCGAACGTAGCGGAAGTCTGCGGTGTCCGCGCGCACCATGGGCCAGCGGCCTGCGGCATCGGCAGCCACGAGGGCGACGCCGTGCGAGCGCAACAACGCAGCGAACTGCGCGCTGTCGGTGAAGGTGGGCGAGCGCACCTCGAGTGCGTAGCGAATGGACCGCTCACGAAGGGTCGGCTCGAGCTCGAGCAGGGCGCGACCGTCGAGTCGGGCATCGTGGCCGCTGGCAAGTCGCGCCGCGTCGCCGAGGGTGCGCGGCAGCAGCGCGAGGAACTCGTCGAGTTGCGCCGCGTCGAAAGCGTGCCGCTCCGGCAGTTGCCACAGCACTGGCCCGATCTTCGGGCCCAGGGCGAAAACGCCGGAGGCGAAGAAGTTCGCCAGAGCGGTCTGCACGCCGCGCAGTCGAAGCATGTGCGTGATGAAGCGCGGCCCCTTCACGGCGAAGACGAATTCGGGAGGGGTCTCGTCGTGCCAGCGCCGGTAGCTCTCCGGGCGCTGCAGCGAGTAGAACGAGCCGTTGAGCTCGACGGATCCCAGCCGTTCCGCGACGTATTCGAGCTCTCGGCGCTGAGCGAGCCCGACGGGATAGAAGACACCGCGCCAGGGTGCGTAGCGCCAGCCGGAGATGCCGATGTGCGCGCGCGGTCGCTGCCCTGCCATTCCTCCACGCTACGTCGCCGCTCGTGTTCGCGGCCCGGCAATCACCCGCGAATCCCCTGAAATAGCGGGTCGGCTGGCGCGGGGCTGCGTATCGTGGAGGAAGGTTTTCCCTTTTATCTGCCGCTGGAGGTGGTCGCGATCGACGTTCCCACCGACCCGAGATCCGTCGGCGGGGCGCCCGGTGAAGCGCGCGCGAACGCCGCGCTCACCGAGCCCGACACGATGCGCCAGTTCTCCGAATGGATGTGCGCCCAGCGCTGGTACGCAGGCAAGGGTCGCACCCCCAGCCTCAGGTTCATCGGCGGCTATTCACTGGCCGATGCCTCCGGAAGTGCGGCCATCCGCGTGCACCTCGTGCTCGACGAGGCCGAGACGCCGAAGCTCTATCAGGTGCCGTTGACCGTGCGCAGCGAGCCCGCCGGAAAACTGTCCCCGGGTCTCGCGGCGATCAGCGGCGGGGAGCGGCCGCTGTACTTCTACGACGGACCGCGCGACCCGGCCTTCGCCCACGCGCTGCTGCGACTCATCCTCGACGAGGGAACCGGTCTCGCCGAGGGTGCCGGCCTCGACGACGGGGAGTCTCCGACAGGCGAAGCGCCCGTGTTCGTGCAGGGGCACACGGCGTTTCCCGGCGGTAGCCCGCAGATCGTCTCGTCACGAGTGCTCGGGGGCGAGCAGTCGAACACCTCGATCGTCTTCGAGATGAAGGATGCCGAGGGCGCGCCCGCGGCACCCCTCATCTGCAAGCTCTTCCGTGCCCTCCACCACGGCGACAACCCCGACGTGGTGCTGCTCGAAGCACTGGGAGCCGCCGGGTCCCGCGTGGTGCCGCGCTCCATCGGGCACGTTACGGGCGAATGGCGCGACGACGGCCGCGCCGACGGCAGGGCGCACGGTCATCTCGCCTTCGCGCAGGAGTTCTTTCCCGACGTCGAGGACGCCTGGCGACTCACGCTGCGGGCCGCGGAAGAGGCCAAGGACTTCACGAACGCCGCCCGAGCACTCGGGGAGGCGACGGCCGAGGTGCACGAGACGCTCGCCGCGGCGCTCGGCACGAGCGAGTGCTCGCCCGCAGACATCGACAGCGCCGTGGCGAGCATGCTGCGGCGACTCGACATCGCGATCAAGGAGGTGCCGGAGCTCGCGCGCTGGCGCGAGTCGATCGGTATCGTCTACGCGCGCGCCGTCGTGACACCCTGGCCCAGGCTGCAGCGCATCCACGGCGACCTGCACCTCGGGCAGGTGCTCGCAGTGCCCGGCCGCGGGTGGGTGCTGCTCGACTTCGAGGGCGAGCCGCTGCGCCCGATGGCCGAGCGCAATCGGCCCGATCTGCCGCTGCGCGATGTCGCGGGCATGCTGCGTTCGTTCGACTACGTCGCCGGGGCCTACGCGCTCGCGCATCCGGGGCTCTCGGCAACGGACTGGGCGCTCGCCTGCCGCCGGGCCTTTGTGGCGGGCTACAGCGCGCGCACGGGCCACGACCTGCGCGCGAATCGGCTGTTGCTCGACGCCTTCGAGATCGACAAGGCGATCTACGAGGCGATCTACGAGGCTCGAAATCGGCCGGACTGGTTGTCGATCCCGGTGGCCGCGATCAAGCGCCTCGCGGAGCGTTCCAGCGTTTCCTGAGCCGCCTCGCTGCGGATCCGGCTAGTCGCCGGCCTCCTCGAGCGCGACCTCCAGGAGGTGCACGAGCGCGTCGAGTTGCACACTCGACTCGGCCACGACCTCGGAGTCGTCACCGTCGAGAGCGCGCGCCGCGAGGCCCGCCTTGCTGTCGATAAGCTGCGCGATCTTGGCGTCGATCGTCTGCGCTGCGATGATGCGCCACGCGGTGACGGGCTCCTCCTGACCGATGCGGTGCACGCGGTCGATGGCCTGGGTCTGCTCCGCCGAGGTCCAGCTGAGCTCGGCGAGCACGACGTTCGATGCCGCCTGCAGGTTGATACCGACGCCCGCGGCGGTGAGGGAGGCGACAACGACGGAGACCTCGGGGTCCTCGTTGAAGGCACGCACCTGGCTCTCGCGGAAGGCGGCGGTCTGGTCGCCCCGGATGGAGACCGTCTTGAGCCCGCGACGGGCGAGCGTCTCCTCTGCGGCATCCATGACATCAATATGCTTCGCGAAGAATACGACCTTGCCGACGGATCGGGCGAGCTGCGCCGTGTAGTCGGCGGCGAGCACGGCCTTGGCCTGACCGATCTTGCGCACCATGGTGAAGACGTTGTCTCCGCTCTTGGCCGCCTTCGACTCGTCGAGTTCGGCGTGGGCCACCATGCGGATGAGGCTCGAGCGCTCGTGTTCGGTCTTCGACAGACTGACCGCCCGGCGATAGCGCTCGAGCAGTCGCGCGCTCAGGGCGGCCTCAGCCTCGCGGATGCTGCGGCCGAGATCGTCGTCGAGTTCGACCGGCAGGTCGGCGACGCGCTTCGACGGCAGGTTGCTGGCGACATCGAGCTTCTTGCGGCGCACGATACCGAGATCGATCACGGTCTGGCGCGCCTCGGCGAAGAAGCCGAAGTCGGCCGGCGTGAGGCCGTTCTCCTCGAGTTCAGCCATGAGCTTCGCGGTGGGCTTCTCGCCGTCGATCCAGCCGAGGAACTGCCAGATCGCGCGGAAGTCGTCGATGGTGTTGATGAGCGGCGTGCCGGTGAGCGCGATCATGAGGGCGCGCGGCGACCTGGCCCGGATGCTGTCGGCGAGCGAGAGCACGTGCTTCGAGCGCTGGGATTCGCGATTCTTGATGAAGTGGGCCTCGTCGACGACCATGCCCTTGAAGCCGAGGGTGCGCAGCCATCCGATGTGGCGGTCGAGAACGTCGTAGTTGACGATGACGACGTCGGCGAAGGCGTCGAGGTTCTCGCCCGAGCCGTGGATGACCGTGGCGGTGTGGCTCGGAGTCCACAGTTCGACCTCGCGCGCCCAGTTCATCTTCACGACGTTGGGCACCACCACGAGCAAGGGGTAGGAGTTCGAGACCTGCGCCGCGAGCAGCGCCTGCGCGGTCTTACCGAGGCCCGGCTCGTCGGCGAGCAGATAGCTGCGGTGACCCTCTCGAGCACTCGCGACGAAGGCGGCCTGATGGTCGAACAGCACGAGCCCATCCGGCACCGAGCGGTCCGCCGCGGTCGGGGTCGGCAGCTCCATGCTCGCTACCGTTCCGCCCGAGCCGTACTCGAAGGCACGGAACAGCGGGTCGAGTAGCTCCCAGTTGGCCAGGCGGTGCGTCGTGGGCGAAGGCCGGGTCACGCGGTTGAAATCCGGTGCGAGGAAGGGGTTCGAGAGCTGGCGGGCGATGACCGATTGCGGCACCACCTGCTTCTCGACGGCCGGAGTGACCGGGGCTGGCTCCTTGACGATGATGAGTTCTTCTGGACCGAGTTCCGCACCCGAGGCGATGAGCATGTCACGGCGAAGCTTGCGCGCCGCATCCGTCACCGCCGCCTCTTCGGCCAGGAGCGAAATGAGGGACGTGTCGCGGGCCGCGGTCTTGGCCAGGATGGTCGCGACGCCGTCGAGGCGCTTCAGCAACTCGGTGCGCTCCGCGTCGGTGAGGTCGGCATCCGACTTGGCCCTCGCGCGCTCCTCACGCATGAGCAGGGCGATCACCTGGAACTTGGTGCGATTGGAGGGGCCTACCTTGCCGCGCTCCGCAGCACCCTCGATCTCGCGCACGGCTCGAGCGAGCACCGGAATCACGCCGACATCGTCGCTTCCGCGTGAACGCCGTTGGGACTGGCGCCCGGATGCCTTGCGCTGAGCGGGCTTGCGCGTCGCCTTGCCCTGCCCCTGGGTCGTCTGTCCCTGGCTGGCGTTGCCGCGCGATTGGCCTGAGCGGGCCATGGTCCTCCTGGATCGGGTACACAGACCACCGCTTCGTAGCGGTGACCGCGCCGCATCCGAGGGATGCGCTCTTCGCGTCTCAGCGGCCGGTACAGAACCGGCCGAAGCGATCGATGGCGGCGAATTCAGCCCAGAAGCAACTTGTGACCAAGGTCGGGGCGATGAACGAATTCGTCAGGCGCAGGGCAAGTTTACGCCTAAACTCCCCAGTTCCGGTACCGGCGGCGCGTCACATTTCGGAGGGCGGCCTACGCGCGCCGCTTCAGGCCGCGCGTTGCCGGTCCCTCGAGCAGAGCGCCATCCGCTGTGAATCGCGAACCGTGCAGCGGGCAGTCCCAGGAGGTCTCGGCGTCGTTCCAGCTGAGCACTCCGCCGAGGTGCGGGCACACCGCGGAGACCGAACACGTCGTGCCGTCGAGCGTGGAGACGCCGGTGGGCCGGATGCCCGAGTGCGTCACGACGCCGCTCCCCTCCGCCGGGGCGTGCGTCGGCGTCGGTGCGGACCACGCGCGTAGGTAACCGCGCACCGCCGCCACGCCCACGGCGGCGTTCGCGCCGATGAACGCGCCTGCATCTGCCGGCGTCGTGATGCGACGGTGCAGCTTGCTCGCCCACGGCAGGTGACCGCCGAGGATGTCGCTCGCGAGAGTGAGGCTCGCGGCGACGGCATTGGCCATGCCCCACTTGTCGAAGCCCGTGGCGAAGTACACGTGACCACGCCCGCGGGGCAGCCATCCGACAAAGGGCACCCGTCCGGCCGGTCGGTAGTCCTGAGCCGACCAACTGTGGGTGCGCTCCGCACCGGGAAAGTAGCGCTCTGTCCAGGTCGTCAGGTCATTCACGCGCTCGAGCGGTGACGACGCCCGGCCCACCGGATGCCCGTTGCCGCCGATCAGCAGGTGTTCGGTCCCGCCGGTCGGCGTGGTGCGCACGGACCGCGTCGGCTCATCCACGGAGAGATACATGCCGTCAGGCAGTTCACCCGGCACCCGGAAGGCGAGCGCGTAGGAACGCAGCGCCTCCTGCTTGGCGAAGTACAGTCCGCGATCGAGGAACGGTGTGCCCGTCGCGAGGATGAGATAGTTCGCGCGCACGCGGCCGCGAGTCGTGGTGATGTCCACCGGCGAGCCCGTGCGCACGCGGCCCACCCGCACACCCTCGCAGAGCACGCCACCGTGGTGCCGGAAGTCGCGCGCGAGGGCGGCCAGCACATCCATCGGGTCGAACTGCGCCTGGTTCGGCAGGCGCACCGCCCCGTAGCTCGGGAAGGGCGCTCCGAGCGGGCCGACGCGGGTGACGTCGAGCCCGAGCGAGGAGCTCGCCCGGTACTCCTCGTCGACGCGGGCGATTCCCTCCTCGGTGCTCGCGTAGCTGTAGGCATCCCGGCGCTGCACCGCGACCTCGTGATCGTCGCAATACCGCAGCAGCCACTCCATGCCCTCGCGGTTGCCCTCGACGTAGGCCCTGCCCGTGGTCTTGGAGGTGTGCCGCATCATCTCGGAGAGGTGGCTGCCCTGCAGCAGGCTGAGCTTGGCTGTCGTGTTGCCGGTCGTCACCGCACCGACGGTGCGAGCTTCGAGGATCGCCACGCGCATCCCGGCCCTCGCGAACAGCAGCCCGGTCACCAGGCCGGTGAGTCCCGCTCCGGCCACGACGACGTCGTAGTCGGAGTCGGGCACGAATTCGTCGCTGCCGATCGGCGCGGCGTTGTCCAACCACAGTGACGTCATACCGCGTGAGGTCATAGTCATGGCACACCCTTTCCGTCACTTCGACGGTACGCCTGGCAGATGCGCCTGGCGAGAGCTTGCGGATGCTGCCGCCTGCTGTTAGCGGCGCGGCCTCGACTGTGCGCCGGCCCGACCCTTATTGCGGTCCTCGGGGTTACGAATCTTGATCAGGATGCCGGCGACGATGAACACGAGCGCCGCGACGAACTGCAGCGCGACCCAGAATTGTCCATGCAGCTCGATCACGAGCACGGGGTTCCACAGCACCGCGATCGGCACGAGCCCGATGAACCACCAGAGCTGTTTGGCCTGCCACGCGTAGACACAGACAATGACCGCGAGGATGCTCACGGGAAAGCGGATCCAGAGGTACGCCTCGCTGTTGTCGAGCAACGCGAGCCCAGCCAGCAGCACGATCGCGGCGAGGAGCCCGGGCGCGAGTGCCGTGCGCCGGAACTCGGGAGTGGGGTAGGAGGTCATACTCCCATTCTCCCGTGCGTTGTGGCACCGCCGAACCAGCGTGGCATGCGCCAGAATGGGGCGATGACCGACACCGCCGTCACGCGATTGCAGGCGCTCCTGCGCCTGCCCACGATCTCCCGGCAGAACCTCGAGGAGACAGAGAGGGCGGTCTTCGACGAGTTCGTGGCGCTGCTGCCCTCGCTCTACCCCGCAGTGCACTCGAACCTCGAGCGCGAGCTCGTGAACGGCCATTCGATGCTCTACCGCTGGAGGGGCCGCAGCGAGGGGCCCGCGACAGTCCTGATGGCGCACTACGACGTCGTGCCGGCCTCTGAGGAGGGCTGGGCGCATCCGCCGTTCGCAGCGGAGCTGGTCGGTGAGGGCGAGGAACAGCTCATCTGGGGTCGCGGAACGCTCGACGACAAGGGCTCGCTCGTCTCGGTGCTCGAGGGGGTAGAGGCGCAGCTGGGCGCCGGCCACAGCCCGGAGCACGACGTGTATCTGAGTTTCGGGCACGACGAGGAGACCTTCGGCGGCGGCGCCAGCGCGATCGTGGACCTGCTCGAGTCCCGTGGCGTGCGTCCCGGTCTCGTGATCGACGAGGGCGGCGCGGTCGTCGAAGACATCTTCCCCGGCGTGAGCGGACCGATTGCGGTCGTGGGCGTGAGCGAGAAGGGCATCCTGAGCCTCGAGCTCTCGGTCGACCAGCACGGTGGGCATCCCTCGACCCCGCCCAAGGTCACGGCGACCGTGCGGCTCGCGCGCGCCATCGTGCGGCTGAACGGCAGGCCGTTCCGCTCGGGATTCAGCGCGCCCACGATCGAGATGATCCGCACGCTCGGAGCTCATGCCCGAGGTCCGCTGCGCTTCGTCTTCACGACGCTGTGGCTCACGAAGCCGCTCCTGCTGGTGCTGTTCCGGCGACTCAGCGACGAGACGGCGGCGATGATTCGCACGACGCAGGCCGTCACCCAACTGAGTGGAAGCCAGGGCGCCAACGTGCTGGCCGAGCGCGCGGTCGCGACAGTCAACATCCGCGTGGCCATCGACTCCTCCGTCGCCGAGACGATCGAGCACGTGCGCCGCGCGATCAACGACCCGCTCGTCTCGATCGACGTGCTGCACCCGAGCGAGCCGTCGCCCGTCTCACCGACGAACGGCGCGGCGTGGGAGCTCGTGAAGTCGACCATCGAGGAGACGTTCCCCGGCACGATCGTGACGCCCTACGTGATGATGGCCGCGAGTGACAGTCGCCACTACACGCGCATCTCGCAGCACGTGTACCGGTTCAGCCCGTTCGAGATGTCGACCGAGGAACGCGGCACCCTGCACGCCATGAACGAGCGGATGCGCGTGGCGACCTTCCTGCGCGGTGTCGACTTCTACACGCGGCTGGTCGGCAAGCTCTAACCGCGAGTCGATCAGACCGGCTCGGGCCTCGCGTATTCGTCGATGTGGATCGCCTTGATCGGGCTCGTCATCGGCGGTTCGTCCTTCAGTCGCTGCAACGCGGGTCGGAGCTCGCTGAGCCACGCCTCGTAGCCAGCGGCGTTCAGGTGAAGCCGGTCATCCGAGTATGCGCGGTTGATCTCGCCATCCGGCTCGGCGAAGGTCGGCCACAGGTCGAGGTACTGGGCGTGCACGGTCGCCGCGAACTGACGCAGGTGGATGTTCGCCTCCTGGATGCGATCGGCGAATTCGCGGCCTCGCGGCAGGATCGACTGCACGAGCATTCGCGTGCCGGGCAGGTCACGGCGAAGGTCAACGAGCATCGACTGGATGTTGCGCACGAGGTGTTCGACGGACTGCCGGGTACCGAGGTCGTTGGTGCCGATGAGCAGGAAGATCTCGTCGGGTTGCGCCTCGACCACCGGGCCGAGTCTGAGCAGCACGTCGTCGGTCGTGTCTCCGCCGACACCCAGGTTGACGGCGTTGACATCGGGAAACCAGGCGGCCCAGTCCCCACCCTGCGTGATGCTGTCGCCAAGGAAAACGATGGTTTCTTCGGTCATGTTCGGAACCTCTTCGCATTGCCGCTCATCGGGTGAAGCCATTCCATCTTGCGCGTTCGCGCTGGGAAACTCCACCCGGTAGCCGCGAGCCATCCCACTTTCTGCCGCGTGGCGCACCCTAACCTCGGCCGCCCAGTGGTCGAATGTGTGCAGTAACACCGTTGGCGCGATCGCCGCGTCCGCACAGCAGAGCCAGGGACGGATCGCGTGAGCATTCGAACGGCCGAGTATCCTCGGGCCGACCATTTTCTCCTTCACCTCAGCGACACGCACCTGCTCGCCGGGGGCGGCCGCCTGTACGACGCGGTCGACAGCGAGCGCCACCTGCGCCAGCTCTTCGACGAGCTCGAACGTTCGAACAGTCGTCCCGAGGCCATCGTCTTCACCGGCGACCTGGCCGATAAGGGCGAACCGGATGCCTACCGCAAGCTGCGCTCGATCGTAGAGCCGGTCGCGGATCGGCTGGGCGCCCAGGTCATCTGGGTCATGGGCAACCACGACAACCGGCAGGCGTTCCGCTCCGGCCTCTTCGGCGAACTGCCCACCGCGAACCCGATCGACCGCGCCTACGACGTGAACGGGCTGCGGATCATCACCCTCGACTCGAGCGTGCCGGGCCACCACCACGGTGAGGTCACCGACGCGCAGCTCGACTGGCTTGCGGAGGAACTCTCCATTCCCTCCCCTCACGGCAGCATCCTCGCCATGCATCACCCGCCGCTGCCGAGCGTGCTCGACCTCGCCGCGGCGGTCGAGCTGCGCGACCAGTCCGGTCTCGCCGAGGTGCTCGAGGGCAGCGACGTGCGCAGCATCATCGCGGGCCACCTGCATTACTCGTCCATGGGCACCTTCGCAGGCATCCCGGTGTCCGTCGCCTCGGCCACCTGCTACACGCAGGACCTCAACGTGCCGGTGGGCGGTACGAGGGGCAGGGACGGCGCGCGTGCCTTCAACCTCGTGCACGTGTATCGCGGCACGGTGCTCCACTCCGTGGTGCCGGTGGGCGAGTATGCGGCCCTGGACTACGTGGATGCGGCGGAGACCCGGCGACGGCTCGCGGCATCCGGAATTCGCATCGCGGATGCCGACAACCCGGCGGTCGCGCAGGAACCGCCGCTCACGATGCCGATTCCCGCTCTCGCCTGAGTGTCGCGAGCTGGCTAGAGCCCCTGCGCCTCATCGAGTGCGAGGTTCGGGTTCGCCGCCTCCCACGGCGCCGGGATGCCGAAGTAGTGCTCGAGGAACGACCGCACGGCCGTTGTGCGCTCCTCGACCGAGATCTCGGGCGCGCTGCCGTCGTTGAGGCAGAAGAAGTCGTAGCAGCGCTTGCGCAACAGCTCGTCCATGGCCCCGAGCGAGGAGGCCAGCGTCGTCTCGACGTAGCGCACCTTCGCCTGAGTCTGGGTGACCGCACGCCCGGTGAGCAGCGCGTAGTAGTGGTAGAGCGAGTTCGTCACCGAGATGTCGGTGCTCGAGCGGAATGGGCTGCGCGCGGTGCGCGCGAAGTCCTCGGCGAACTCGCGCTCCATCTCCAGCAGCACACTCTTGCGCAGCGGCGTGGCCGCGTGCTCGAGGTGGCGGGTGGTCACCCGGCCGAACCGCTCGCTCAGCAGCCGACGGTTGACCCGCGCGGAGTTCTCGAAGCCGCTGCGCTCCTGGTTCGCGTCGCCGAGGCCGATGCGCGTCGACGCCTCGATGAACTTCGTGATGCCGCCCGGTGAGAAGAACATGTCGGGTGACACCGGACGACCGAAGAACATGTCGTCGTTCGAGTAGATGAAGTGTTCGCTGAGGCCCGGGATGTGCTGCAGCTGGCTCTCGACAGCCTGCGAGTTGTGTGTCGGCAGCGCCGCCGGGTCCTGGAAGAACTCCTCGCTGCGCACGATCGTGACCGACGGATGCTCGGCCAGCCACGCCGGCCTCGGCGAGTCCGTGACGATGAAGATTCGCCGCACCCAGGGCGCGAAAAGGTAGACGCTCCGCAGCGCGTACTTGAGCTCGTCGATCTGGCGATACCTGGCCTCGGAATCATCGCCCTCGCCGACGACGTATGCCCGCATCCGAGCCGCCCTGGCGCGCTGGAACTCGACGTCGGTGCCGTCGACCCAGGAGAAGACCATGTCGATGTCGAATGTCACGTCGCTCGCGTGCGGCGCGAACATGCCCTCGAGGGTGGGCCAGTCCATGCCGAACAGGTTCACCGTGGCGTCGACCGCCTCCGATCGCGGCACGCTCGTGCGCATGAGCGCGTTCTCCGTCGGTGCGACGATCTCGACTGCGCCGAAATCCCAGAGCTCGAGCCGGATGCCGTTCGCAGCCCCGTAGCGCAGGCGACCGTTCGGCTCGATGCGCGGCCGGAACAGGCGGAACACCCGGGCCTTGCGCGACTGCGCGAGCGCTCCGTCGCCGAGGAACACCGCGCGGGCCTTGCCCGCCTTCGAGTAGAACGGCTCGTTCGCGAAGGCCTTCGCGAGAGCCGCCTCGAGGGCGTCCCTCAGGGAACGGTCGAGAGCGAGCACCGGGCGACCGTCGCTGCCACGCACCAGTAGGTAGGGCAGTTGTGCCTCGTCCAGAACGGCGCGCACGGCGAGCAGGTCTTCCACCATGGCCTGGTGCGGCGTCAGCTGCGTATTGGCGAGCGTGAACTGCCCCTTGCGCAGCACGACGTCGTCGCGATCGAGCGAGTGCGACGGGTCGGTGTCTACGAGCACGAGGTGGTGGGTCATTCGTCTTCTCTCTCGGCGCCGGAGCCTTGTGGGCGTGGCACGTCGCAGCGCACGCTGCATCTCTCGTGCGGTCGCGAGATCACGACCGCCCGACTGTCGGTGCCCGATGAACTCATCGGGAGTGGCGCCTGCTGTGGATCCAGACCCAACGGTGATGCGCTGGTGGCTCCGGGTGACGCTGTCTGCATCTTAGCCGTCAGACCTGACGGTTCCTAGACCCACCATCCATCCTCCCCCTGCTCCGGGCGATCGCGAGCCGATCGCGAGCCGATCGCGAGTGGATCGCGAGTGGATCGTTGGCGATTTCCGCCCTAAGAACGCCGCTTTAGGGCGGAATTCGCCAACAATCGGAAGTTCGCACCGTCAGCCCGGGGCGCCGCGTGTGCGACGCAGGGTGAGCGCGAGAGCTCCGCCGATCAGTACTGCCCCGGCGACTGCGGCCAGCATGCGGTGACCAGGCGAGTTCATCCAGCCGTTGAACATCGCCTCCGCGCTGGGGTGGCCCATCGCGACGTTCTCGCCCGCGCCAGTCCAGCCACCCGGAATCTGGCGCGAGTAACTCGGATTGTGCGTCATCGAGCCGCTCGCACCCATCTGGTTGGCCCAGTTCACGGCGACGCCGTCGATGGCGGGATTCCTGATCAGTCCGCGAAGCCCCTGGGCAGCACGCGCCTGGTTCACGAGTGAGTAGATCGTGTCTGCGGGCGCCGCGGATGCCGGAGCCGCGAACCCGAGAACGGCACCGGCGGCCACGACCAGGGTCGCCATCGCGAGCGCGACCAGTCGCCGCGCCCGGATGCCGACCCCAGGTTCACTCACACAAGCGCCTTCGTGTGCCACACGGTCTTGGTCTCGGTGAAGAAGGTCACCCGCTCCACGCTCGGTGCGGGCACGCCGTCCTCCGGCGGCAGCACGCGCTTGAGGGTGTCCGCCGCCGTGATCTGGAGGTCGACCCAGTCGAGAGCGCCGGCTCCCGCGAGGTCGAGAGCGTTGACATCCGCGTGGCTCGCGAGCCAGGGCGCAACCTCGGCCGAGGAACCGGTCAACACGTTGACCACTCCCCCGGGCACATCGCTCGTGGCGAGCACCTCGCTCAGGCTGATCGCGCTGAGCGGCAGCCTCTCGCTCGCGAGCACGACGACGGTGTTGCCGCTCACGAGTGCGGGGGCGACCACACTCGCGAAGCCGAGCAGCGAGGAGTCCTGAGGTGCGACGATCGCGACGACGCCCGTGGGCTCCGGGGTGGAGATGTTGAAGTACGGTCCGCTGACCGGATTGCCATTACCAGCGACCTGCACGTACTTGTCTGCCCAGCCGGCGTACCAGACCCAGAGGTCGATGGCCGCATCCACCTGACGGTTCGCCGCGGTTGCCGAGACGCCCTCGGCGGAGCTGATCTCCTCCGCGAACTGGGCGCGACGGCCCTCGAGCAGCTCGGCGATGCGGTACAACACCTGGCCGCGGTTGTAACCGGTGGCACCTGACCAGCCGGAGACCGCTGCGCGGGCGGCGACCACGGCATCCCGAGCGTCTTTGCGGCTCGCCTTGGCGGCGTTGGCGAGGAACGCATCCTTGGCCGACAGCACCTCGTAGGTGCGGCCGGACTCGCTGCGCGGAAACTTTCCGCCGATGTAGAGCTTGTAGGTCTTGGGGATGGTGAGGTGGCTCACTTGGTGACTCCCTTCGGTGACTTCTTCGCGGGCTTCTTCGCAGGTGAGGTTTCGATACGCTCGCTGCGCGAGCTACTCAACCCGCGGGTATCGCTGCGCGAGCTACTCAACCCGCGGGTATCAGGATCGTGCCAACCACTCGACTGGAGGTACGCGGCGAGGCCGTGGCGACCGCCCTCGCGACCGTAGCCAGACTCCTTGTAGCCGCCGAAGGGGCTCGCCGGGTCGAACTTGTTGAACGTGTTCGCCCACACGACACCGGCGCGGAGCTTGTCGGCGACGGCGAGGATCTTCGATCCCTTGTCGCTCCAGATGCCCGCGGAGAGGCCGTACGGGGTGTTGTTGGCCTTCGCGATCGCTTCGGCGGGGGTGCGGAAGCTCAGCACCGACAGCACCGGTCCGAAGATCTCGTCCCTCGCGATGCGGTGGCTCGTCGAGACGTTGGTGAAGATCGTCGGCGCGAACCAGAATCCCTTGTCGGGAATGGCGCAGTCGGAGGTCCAGCGCTCGGCGCCCTCCTGCTCGCCGAGGTCACTCAGGGTGCGGATGCGCTCCAGCTGCTCCCTGGAGTTGATCGCCCCGATGTCGGTGTTCTTGTCGAGCGGGTCTCCCAGCCGCAGCGTGGAGAGTCGCTGCTTGAGCCGGTCGACCACCTCATCCTGGATGTTCTCCTGCACGAGCAGCCGCGAACCGGCGCAGCAGACGTGGCCCTGGTTGAAGAAGATGCCGTTGACGACGCCCTCGATGGCCTGGTCGATCGGCGCGTCGTCGAAGACGATGTTCGCGGCCTTGCCGCCGAGCTCCAGGGTGATCTTCTTGCCGGTCCCGGCGGTCGACTTGGCGATCGCACGACCCACCGCGGTGGAGCCCGTGAAGGCGACCTTGTTGACATCCGGGTGGTTCACGAGAAGCGAGCCGGTCTCCCCCGCGCCGGTCACGATATTGACGACGCCGTCGGGTAGTTCGGCCTGCTGCAGGATCTCGGCGAACAGCAGCGCGGTAAGCGAGGTTGTCTCGGCGGGCTTCAGCACCACGGTGTTGCCGGCGGCGAGCGCCGGCGCGATCTTCCAGGCGAGCATGAGTAGCGGGAAGTTCCACGGGATGACCTGGGCGGCTACTCCGAGTGCGCGCGGGTTCGGTCCGAGCCCCGCGTAGTCGAGCTTGTCTGCCCAGCCGGCGTAGTAGAAGAACCAGGCCGCGACGAGCGGAACGTCGACATCCCTCGACTCCTTGATCGGCTTGCCGTTGTCGAGGCTCTCCGCCACCGCGAGTTCGCGGGCGCGCTCCTGCACGAGGCGGGCGATGCGGAACAGGTACTTTCCGCGATCTCTGCCTGCGAGCTTCGACCAGGTGCGGTCGTAGGCGCGGCGGGCGGCGGCGACGGCGACATCCACGTCCCTGGCGTTCGCAGTGGAGATCTCGGCGATCTTCTCCTCCGTCGCGGGCGAGATGCTCGCGAACGAGGTGCCGTGACCCTTGACGAAGTCGCCGTCGATGAAGAGCCCATAGCTCTTCTGCAGGTTGAGGATCGCCTTCGACTCCGGCGCCGGGGCGTATTCCAGAAAAGTCATTGTGTTGCTCCTTAGTGGGATTTCGAGACGGCCGCGGACGGCCCACTCAATCCGCGTTGGGTCAGTCGATGGTGACGTAGTCGGGGCCGCTGTAGTGGCCGGTGGTGATCTTCTGACGTTGCAGCAGCACGTCGTTCAGCAGGCTCGATGCGCCGAAGCGGAACAGGTGCGGGTCGAGCCACTCCTCGCCCACGGTCTCGGCGACCGTCACGAGGTACTTGATCGCGTCTTTCGAGGTGCGGATGCCGCCGGCCGGTTTCACGCCGATCCTCTCGCCGGTGAGGCGGTACCAGTCGCGCACGACCTGCAGCATGAGCAGGGTCACCGGAAGGGTCGCGGCCGGGGACACCTTGCCTGTGGAGGTCTTGATGAAGTCTCCGCCGGCGAGGATCGCGAGCCAGGACGCCCTGCGCACGTTGTCGTAGGTGTTCAGCTCTCCGGTCTCGAGAATGACCTTGAGGTGCGCGTAGCTGCCGTCGTCGCGACGGCAGGCCTCCTTCACCGCCACGATCTGGTCGAAGACCTCGCCGTAGCGTCCGGACAGAAATGCGCCGCGGTCGATGACCATGTCGATCTCGTCCGCACCGGCGACCACGGCATCCCGAACGTCGGCAAGCTTCACGGCCACCGAGGCACGGCCGCTGGGGAACGCGGTCGCCACCGCGGCGATCTGGATGCCACCCGGCGAGTGCGCGGCACCGAGCGCCTCCACGGCGTAGGGCACCATGTCGCCGTAGACGCACACCGCGGCGACGCGAGGCGTCGAGGGATCGGAGGGGTCTGGCGTCATCGCCTTGGCAACGAGCGAGCTCACCTTGCCCGGCGTGTCAGCACCCTCAAGGGTGGTGAGGTCGATGAGCGAGATGACCTTGTCGAGCGCCCAGGCCTTCGAGGTGGTCTTGATCGAGCGCGTGCCGAGGTCTGCGGCGCGCGCCTCGAGCCCCACGGCGTCGACGCCGGAGAGCCCCTCGAGGTGCAGCCTGAGGCTCTTCTCGGTGAGGTCACCACCGATCAACTGGACGGCGCGCTCCGCGGGCGCGAGAGTGACGGGTTGTGTGAGAGTCATTCCTTCTCCTCGTGTCGAACTTCTGAAGGTCGAACGTCTGAAAGCAGTGCGAGCGCCGTCGATTCGTCGGTGACGAGAACAGTGCAGAGGCCGCTGGTCACGACCGCGCGGGCGATGTCGTGCTTGGCTTCGCCCTGCACGACGAAGATCGCCGTCTCGGCCAGGCGAAGCTGGTCGTGCTCAAGACCCACCGTGCGCTCATCGAGGGCTGGGTCCACGATGTTGCCGTTCGCGTCGATGTAGCGACCGACCACGTCGCCGACCGCACCCTTGCGCACGAGTTCGGCGACATCCGCCTCGGTCAGATAGCCGCTGTCGACGAGTACCGAACTCTCGTCGGCGACTCCGGCGCTGTACAGATACGCGGATGCCCGGCCTGCCAGTTCCATCACCCCGGCCACCGTGCGATCGGCCTCGATCGCGCGCCGCGTCTCGACCCGTTCCAGGATCGCCGGGCTCGGCAGCAGCACGGCGTGGCCTGCGGCCTTCTCGGCCATCGTCGCCGCGGTGGTCGCGGCCGTGCCTGCGCGACGATTGAGACTCACGCCGCCATTGATCTGCACGACGGTGACGCCCGTCGCCCAGCCCTCCCTGAGGCGATCGGCGACCTGGCTGAGGGTGCGTCCCCAGCTGATGCCGAGAGTGCGCGGCACGGGGCGAAGCGCCGCGAGGTAGTCCGCCGCCGCTTGCGCGACGAGGCCGGCCGCCTCGTCGGGTGCCGCGTCCGTCGCCGGAATGACCACGGCATCCCGCAGCCCGAATCGATCGCGCAGCTCGCGCTCGACGCCGAGACGTCTCGCGCGCGGGTGCACGATCTCGATGCGGACGATGCCGTCCTGGCGGGCCTGGCTGAGCAGACGGCCTACCTTCCAGCGCGTGATTCCGAGCAGTGCGCCGATCTCGTCCTGAGTCTTGTCGTCGTCGTAATAGAGCTCGGCGACGCGAACCGTCTGCAATTCGACCTCCGACACCATGGCGCACCTCCCTCACTCCAAGGGTAGGCGCGCCCGTCGGCGATTCCAACATTCGTTGCGGTCTTTGCTCAAACGAGCACGAATGGTGGGGGCTGCTGCTCAAGCGAGCGGCGGCGTGGGCCGCGTGCCGCTCAGCCGCGATGCGCGAAGCCGTCGCGGTATCCGGTCCAGGTCGCGATGTGATCCCTGTCCCAGTTCTCCCAGTCAACCGGATGTCCGCGCAGCACTTCTTCGAGCTGGTCGAGGCTGATCAACCAGTTGGCTCTCACCCGCGCCACGAACGCGCGGTCGAGCTCCAGCGCGACCGAGAGCCGCAGGCGCGTCGCGATGCCCCTGCCGCCGCCCGCGAAAGCCTCCAAAGAAAAGGAGATGCGCCCCCGATTGTCGGTATCGATGACGAGAAGCTTCGGTTCGACGAGGCTCGTGATGACTCCCGCGGTGGGAGGCTGATCGGTGCTGTACTGCCAGACGAGGTCGTAGTGGCCGCCCTCGACGGGGTCGATGCTCGCGGCCGCCAGCCAGCCCGACACGAGCTCGTCATCGACGAGCGCGTCCCAGACGATCGCGGGAGACAGCTCGATCTCGCGGTCGAAAACCAGGTCCATTGCGGGCACGGTGTAACTGTACGCCGCGAGAGGGGCCGATGGCCGGTGTCCCCTAGGCTTTAGCGCATGAGCAGCAGCACCGCCGGCACCATCGCACTCGCCGTAGACATGGGCGGAACCAAGGTCGAGGCGGCCGCGGTCGACGACTCCGGCACGGTTGTGGGCGGCACCCGATTCCGTGCGCCGACCGGCCCGGGGCGCAGTTCCGAGGAGCTCGCGGCGAGCGTCACGAGTGTCGTGGACCAGGCCATCGCCGCCCTCCCGCCCGGGGCGAACCTCGCCGGCGTGGGCATCGGTTCGGCCGGCCCAGTCTCCGAGGCCCACGGCCGAGTGTCTCCCCTCAACCTTCCGGTCTGGCGCGGCTTCCCGCTGCGCGAGCTCGTCGCCTCCCGGGTGAACGTGCCCGTCGCACTGCGCATGGATGGCATCTGCATCGCGCTCGCCGAGCACTGGGTCGGTGCAGCGCGGGGCTATGCCAACGTCATGGGCATGATCGTCTCCACGGGCATCGGCGGAGGACTGATCCTGCACGGCAACACCGTCTCCGGCCCCACCGGCAACGCCGGCCACATCGGCCACGTCGAGGTCGCCGGCTTCGACGACCCATGCCCCTGCGGCGGAATCGGCTGCGTCGAGGCCATCGCCTCGGGGCCGATGACGGTCGCCTGGGCGCGCAGGCAGGGCTGGCAGGGTTCCACCGGCGAGGAGCTGAGCGCGAGCTTCGCGGCGGGTGACCCGATCGCGGCGGCTGCGGTGGAGCGTTCCGGTCGCGCCATCGGCCAGGCGATCGCCTCGGCCACCTCCCTCGTCGACCTCGAGATCGTGGCCATCGGCGGCGGGTTCTCGCACGTCGCACCGCAACTCTTCGACCACATCCGAGCCGCCATCGCGACCCGCAAGAACTTCGAGTTCGTGACCAAGGTCAAGGTCGTGCCGAGCGGGCTCTCGAGCGACGGGCCGCTCATCGGCGCGGCCGCGCTCATCCACCGCGCAGAGGTGCTGAGCTAGGCGTCCGAGACGAAACGCCCGTCCGACGTGCCGGGCGCATGCCACTCGTCCTCGATCATGCGAGGTTTCGAGAGCACGATGCCCGCCCAGACCGGCACGAGCGCCACGATGATGAGGAACACGAGCGGCCAGACCCAGCCACCGCTCAGGTCGTGCAACAGGCCGAAGAGCAGCGGCCCGAGCGCCGCGACCACGTACCCCACCCCCTGCACGAAGCCGCTGAGCGCCACCGATCCCTCGTGCGTGCGAGTTCTCGCGTTGATGAGCACGAGCGCGAGGGGGAAGAGCAGGCTGCCGAGTCCGGTGAAGGAGACCCAGAGCCAGGTGGCCGTCTCGGGCACGAGCAGCAGACCGAACTGTCCGATGAGGAACATCGCCACCGCGGAGTAGATGAGGACACTCACGCTGCGCATGCGGGCGGCGAGCACCGGCACGAGCAGCGCCGTCGGTAGCCCCATGGCTGCGAAGAGGCTGAGCAGCGCGCCGCCCTCACCCGCAGTGGTGTTGGCGATCTCGGCGAGCATCTTCGGCAGCCAGGCGAAGAACGTGTAGACGTTGACCGAGGAGATGGAGAAGACCACCATGATCGCCCACGCCACGGGTGTTCGCCACACCCGGCCGAACATGGCCGCGGATGCCGCCTCGACCTCGGCCGTCGTCGGATCGACCTCGTCGAAGCGGCTTGCTCTCGCCCGGATGAGCAGCGACGACCACGGCGCGAGTGCGATCAGCGCGGTCAGAGCCCACATCCCGAGCGAGACCCGCCAGCCCGCGCTGTCGGCGACGGGCACGGCGAGCAGCGGCGGCAGGAACGTGCTGACGGAGATGACCGTCGCGTAGAGCGAGGTCACGATTCCGATGCGATCGGGGAAGTACCGCTTGACGAGCGGCGGCAGCACGACGTTGCCCACGCTCATGCCTGCGAACGCCACCACGGAACCCACGACGAGCATGACGAAGGACGTCGAGCCGGCCCGCAGCAGGTGACCGACCACGATCGCCACGAGTGCCATGGTCGTGACGAACTCGAGGCTCGCGCGCTTGGTGGCCAGCGGGGTGAGGATGCCGAACAGGGCGAAGCAGACCGGTGGAAGCATCCCGAGCACACCGAGTCCCACCGCGCTGAGCGGAATGTCGGCATTGATCTCGGTCACAATGGGCGAGACCGCGGCGACCGCGGTGCGCAGGTTCAGCGCAACCAGGAGGATGCCGAGCAGTGCAACGGTCCTGCCGGCCCAGAGCGGCAGAGCACGACCCTCAGCCGCGCGAATCGGGTGCCCCCAGGATTTCGCGCACCCTCGACACGTCGTTCTCGATCTCGGCGACGAGCTCCGCCACCCCGTCGAACTTCTTCATGCCGCGGATGTAGTCGACGAAGGAGACCTCGACGACCCGGTCGTAGAGATCGATCTCGCGATCGAGCACGTAGGCCTCTACCTGGCGGTCCGGAACGCCCTCGAAGGTCGGGTTGTTGCCGACAGAAATCGCTGCCGGGTAGCGCTCACCATCGACCGACAGCCATCCGGCATACACGCCGTCGGCGGGAATCAGCCCCTCGGGACCAGGGCGAAGGTTCGCCGTCGGGTAGCCGAGGGTTCGACCGCGCTGCTCGCCGCGCACAACGACGGATCGCACGGTCGGCAGTGCGCCCAGTACCTCGCCGGCCTCCCGCACATTGCCCTCGGCGAGCGCCTCGCGAATCCAGGTCGAGGACGCACGGCGGCCCTCCTTCGCCCGAACGTCGTCGACGAGTCTGATCTCGAAACCGTGTTCGCGTCCGGCCGCCGTGAGCGTGTCGACGGTGCCACCGCCTCGAAAGCCGTAACGGAAGTCGCTGCCGACAAAGACGAGCTTCGCGTGCAGCGTCTCGACCAGCACGCGCTGCACGAACTCCTCCGGCGACTGCTGACTCAGCGCGCGGTCGAAGGTGAGCATGAGCGTCGCCTCCACGCCCGCCGCCGCGAGCCGCTCGACCTTCTGCTCGTTGCTGATCAGCTGGGGAGGGCACATGGCCGGGTTCAACAGGGCGAGCGGATGCCGATCGAAGGTCACGACCGTCGGCACGAGCTGCAGTGGCCGCGCCATCGACAGCAGCTCGCCGATGACGGCGCGGTGGCCGGAGTGCACTCCGTCGAACTTGCCGATCGTGACGGCGCTGGGGCCGAACCCCTCGGGAACCTCGTCGAGCGAGGTGTAGAACTGCATGGCTCAGGCCCGGCCGTCTACGGGCGCGGGGCGGTGACGGCTGAGCCACAGCATCCCGAGCACGGGCAGCACGAGGGGAATCAGCACGTAGCCGAGCCCGTAGGCGGACCACACGGTGGACTGACGACCGAAGGGGTCGATGCTCGAGAGACCAAGAACGGAGGGCGCGATGACGCTGATGGTGCCGACGACGAGCACGCCGAGCATCTCGAAGCCGATCGTGATCCAGGCGACCCGGTACCAGGCGGCGCCGGGAGCAATGAGCGCAATGGTGGCGACGATGTAGACAACGGCGGAGAGCGCGGAGAGCGAGTAGGCGAGCGGCGCCTCGTCGAACCGCTCGATGATCTGCACGATCGACCGACCGGTCGCCGCGAGCGCCAGGATTGCGTACACGACGACGAGAACGCGACCGACCCCGGTGGCGCGGGACGTGCCGGTTGTGCTGGATTGGCCGGTTGTGCTGGATCTGTTAGGCATCACGCTCAAGATTAGGCCAACTGCACTGACCAGATTTGCTCCATGCGGTACACCATCACGGCGATCGCGAGGCAGGCGACACCGAGAATCACGGTGCTCCAGCGGTTGCGTTCGATGAGGGCCCAGAACACCGCGGCAGGCGGCAGGAGCACGGCCGAGATCTGGTACACGTAGAACTCCAGCATGCTGCCACTCGCGTCATTGCCCACGAAAGGCGCGACGATCGCGACCACGAGCTGCACGATCAACAGCACCTCGACGATGAGCGTCGCTCCCAGCGTGAAATCGTTAGGCAGTCGGCCTAGCGCCCCCATCACGATGCAGAACACTCCGGCGAGCACGGCAACGCCGATCTGCAGCCAGGAATACCACTCGATCACGCAGTTCCCTCGTCTTTCGGAAAATTCACCAGCGGCCTCGCCAGCCCATCGCGGATGTCGATGAGTCCAGCAAGTCTCCCATCCGGTGCGATCGCCGCGATGGGGCCACGCGCTGAAGCGAGGGCGGGATCGTCGATCGAGATCCGCTTGCCGTGACCGAGGTCGACGGACTGCTGGGCATCGAGGTGGTGGCTCGGAAACAGCCGAGAGGCCGCGGCAGCGGGGGCGAGGAGTGCGGTCTCGACGTCCAGGGATTCGAGTGGGGCGGCATCCGCGAGCCCGAACGGGCCGATTCGGCTGCGCCGGAGCGCCGTGAGGTGACCGCCGACTTCGAGCATGGCGCCGAGGTCGCGAGCGAGCGCGCGGATGTAGGTGCCAGAAGAGCACTCGACCCTCACGTCGAGATCGAGAAAGCCTCCATCGCGCCGGGAGTCGAGCAGTTCGAACGCCGAGACCGTCACCGCGCGCGAGGCGAGCTCGACCTCCTGTCCCTCCCTGGCAAGCGTATAGGCGCGCTTGCCATCGACCTTGATAGCGCTGACGCTGCTCGGCACCTGGCTGATCTCGCCGCTCAGTCCCGCGATTCCCGCGCCGATCTGCCGCTCGGTGACGGCGGCGACCGAAGCCTCGGTGGCGTGGCTCAACTCGGTGCCCTCGGCGTCATCCGTGGTGGTGGCGACGCCGAGCCGGATGGTGGCGAAATACTCCTTGTCGAGCCCGACCAGGTAGGTGAGCAGCCTCGTCGCCGAGTTCACACCGAGCACCAGAAGGCCGGTGGCCATCGGGTCGAGCGTTCCCGCGTGGCCGACCTTGCGCGTTCCCGCGAGCCGGCGCGTTCGAGCGACGACGTCGTGACTCGTGATTCCCTGCGGTTTGTCGACGAGCAGGATGCCGCTGCGGTGACCGGTCGCGCCGGCGGCTGCCGTCACGCCTTCGCCTCTCGCTCGGTCGCCTCTCGCTCTGCGGCCTCTCGCTCTCTGGCCTCTCGCTCTCTGGCCTCTCGCTCCCTCTGGCGCTGCGCGACCTCGCGGAGCAATGGGAGCTTTTCGGGGAATGCCGCCGCCAGCAACTCGCGAACCGCGGGGTTCGAGTCGTAGTCGTCGGTCATCCTGAGGCCCACCATGGTGTTGACCATCATGCCGCCCGCGAGAAAGCCCTGCACCTCGTCGGGCCCGAATCCGGCCTCGTCGCGCAGGAAGGCGTAGACCTCCATGAAGCCGCAGCGTGCCGCCTCCCCCACGACCGGATCGCTGCCGAGCACGAAGCCGTGCATGAGCGAGAGCAGCAGTCCTGGCTCGCTGACCAGATTGACGTAGGCGAGGCCGAAGCGACGGGCGAGCGGCACGTCCGATTTCTCGGCGAGCTCGGCACGGAACGTCTCCAGCAGCCGGTCCAGGGCGCGACCGAGCACCTCGACGAAGAGCTTCTCCTTGGTGCCGAACATGCGCACGACGTACGGCTGGCTCACGCCGGCCGCCTGCGCAACCTGGCTCGTCGTCGCGCCGACATAGCCGTAATCGCCGAACACTCTCGTGGCCGCGGCGAGGATGAGTTCTCGCCGATCTTCCGCGCGCATCCGGGTTTTCTCGTTCACGCTTGACAGGTTATCAGTCGATAACTAATGTTGCCGCTTAGTAATCGTTCGATTACAACTTCAGCCCCCGGAGAATCACATGATCACCACCAGTCCGACTCAGGCACCCGCTGCGGCTCGGCGGCGCACTGTACCCATCTGGCTCGCCATCCTCGCCGCCTCACTCCCGATGTTCATGGCGAGCCTCGACAACCTCGTCATGACCAACGCCCTGCCCGTCATCCACGAGGAGATGGGCGCGACCGTCGAAGAACTGCAGTGGTTCGTCAACGCGTACACGCTGAGCTTTGCCACCTTCATCCTCATGGCCGTCGCCCTCGGCGACCGCTTCGGCAGGCGCACCGTCTTCGCGGCCGGCATCCTCATCTTCACGGTCGCCTCGGCCTTCGCCGGCCTCAGCACCGACCCCGGCCAGCTCATTGCCGCCCGAGCAATCCAGGGCGTCGGCGGTGCCGCGCTCATGCCGCTCTCGCTCACCCTCATCGCCGGTTCGGTTCCGCTGCGACTGCGACCGCTCGCCATCGGCATCTGGGGTGGAGTCGCCGGGCTCGGCGTCGCCGCGGGCCCGCTCATCGGCGGTGCCGTCGTCGAGGGCTGGAACTGGCAGGCGATCTTCTGGATCAACGTGCCGGTCGGTCTCATCTCGATCCCGCTCGCGCTTCTCGCACTGCCGAACAGCTTCGGCGCGAAGGTGCGCGCGGACATCCTGGGCCTGCTGCTCGTCGGCCTCGGTGTGCTCGCGGTCGTCTTCGGCATCGTGCGGGGCAATCCCGCCGGCTGGGACAGCCCAGAGGTGCTCGGCTCGCTCGTGGGTGGCGGGGTTCTTCTCATCGCATTCGTGCTGTGGGAGTCGCGCACGAGCGCGCCCCTGCTGCCGCTCAGGCTGTTCCGAGATCGCAGCTTCTCGGTCGCCAACCTCGTCGGCGTCGGCTTCAGCTTCGGGATGTTCGGGGCCGTCTTCATCCTCATCCAGTTCCTGCAGGTGGTGCAGGGCGCATCGCCGCTGCAGGCCGCGGTGCAGACCATGCCGTGGACGCTCGCACCCATGGTCATCGCGCCGCTCGCGGGCATCGTCTCGGGTCGCGTCGGTACGCGCGCGCTCATCGTCACCGGGCTGTCGCTCGAGGCGATCGCACTGTTCTGGCTCGCCGGCACGATGAGCGCGACGATCCCGTACGTCGACATGGTGGCGCCGTTCATCATCGCCGGCGTGGGCATGGGGCTCGTCTTCGCACCGTCCTCCACCGCGGTGCTCGCCACCATGCGGGCCGAGGACCACGCCAAGGCGAGCGGAACCAACTCCACGCTGCGCGAGATCGGTGTGGCGCTCGGAATCGCCGTGCTCACCGCGGTCTTCACCGGCGACGGGGGCCAGCTGACGCCCACCGGCTACGTCGACGCGGCGATCCCCGCCGTGATCGTCGGTGCCGCCGTGCTCGCGGGTACGGCCGTGATCGGACTGTTCCTCCCCGCCGGCCGCGCGCCACGACGCGAGCACGCTGCCGCCGTTGCGGAACCCGAACTGGAGACGACAGCGGCATAGGATTTGCGCATGAGAGTGGCGATCGTGGGTGCCGGCGCTGTCGGTGGCACGATCGCCGCTCTGCTGTCGCGGGGAGGCCACGAGGTCACGGTGACCGCGCGCGGGGAGCAGCTGCGCACCATCCTCGATCACGGCATCGAACTCTCGGGAGTCTGGGGCAAGTACACGGCGCGCGTGTCGGCCACCGACATCCTGAACCGCAGTCCGGAACTCGCCTTCGTGACGACCAAGGCGCAGGATGCCGAGGCCGCCCTGCGTGCGAACGCCGCCGCGCTCAACGGCATACCCGTCGTCGTCGTGCAGAACGGACTGGATGCGCTGACCGTCGCCCGCCGGGTGCTGCCCGATGCGGATGTCGTGGGCGGGCTCGCGCTCTACGCCGCCTCGTACCTCTCCCCCGGCACCGTCTCGGTCACCACGGACGGAGTCACCTGCCTCGGCGGATCGGTGAGCGGCGGCCTCTACGCCTCGCGAGTGCTGGGCGCCGTGATGCCGGTGACCCTCACCGACAATTTCGAGGGCGCGCAGTGGACGAAGCTCGTGGTCAACCACATCAACGCCTTGCCCGCGATCACCGGGATGAGCGCACAGGACGTGATCTCGCAAGCGCCGCTGCGCCACATCATGACCGAGAGCATGCGTGAAGCCGTGCGCGTGGGCCTCGCGAGCGGCATCGAGTTCGAGAAGGTGCAGGGGCTCAGCGACCGACTGCTCAAGCTGCTCGTGCGCCTGCCCGTCGCCGCCGGGCAGCTGATTCCGCTGGCGATGAAGTCACGCATGGGCGCGACGCCCAATCCCGGATCGACGCTGCAGAGCATCCGCCGCGGTCAGGCGACGGAGATCGACTTTCTCAACGGCGCTGTCCTCACGGCCGGCGAGCGCGTCGGTGTCCCGACGCCGGTCGAGCGGGAACTCGTGGCGATGGTGCACGAGGTGGAGCGCACCGGGCGCTTCCTCTCACCGGCAGAGGTCGCCGCGCGCCTCTCGTAGCGCGCCCATCGCCGCGAGGGTCAGCAGCTGTCGGCGAAGATGCGCCTCGGATGCTCCGGGTCGCTGTTGTCGAGGATCGCCATCGCCTTGCCCCGAGGAGTCACCTCGGCGAGGTAGAGCGCGTCGGCCGCGACATCGCGCCGGCGTTCCTCACTGTCGACCTCCGGCTGCGGCCGCTCGGGAGTCTCGAGCCAGACCGAGTAGTTCCAGAATCCGGCGAGCTCGGGGCGATGGAGGAAGACTCCGTCGACGATCAGCAGTGCATCCGGTCCCGCCGTCGTCCACTTCGACGGGAACGGCGCGTCCCGCGCCGCATCGAAGGCCGCGAGCACGAAACCGGTGCCGCTCGTCGCACGGAAGGGGTCGAGCAGCACTCGCTGCAGCAGCGAATAGTCGTAGCCGTCTTGGTACCTCGCGGAAGCCGAGAATCGTCCGCTTCGCTCGCGGAGGCTGCGCGGCGCCTGGAAGTCGTCAATGGAGGCGCGGAAGGCCTCGTGGCCGAGCGTGCGCACCGTTGCGGCCAGGTCATCCGCAAAGTCTCTGGTGCCGGCGTCGCTGCCGCCGTCGATGGCGACGATCGCCCGACCTCGACCGTAGTTGTGCAGGATCTCCTTCGCGAGCGCCTCGATCTGGTCTTTCTTCAGCGGAGCCCATCTAGCCATGCCCTCAGCATATTCCGGCCGCGCGGCGCACGCGGCGGGAGAACCTGCACCCTGTGGCGGGAGACAGTGGGTCACGGCGGGAGGCGCGACTCTCGCCGCGAGGGAGTTTCTCCCGCCACCGTGTATCTAGAGTTGATCCGTGAGCATCGTCCCCGCCGTGAACGAGTGGTTCCGGCGAGAGGCCAGGGACCTGCCGTGGCGACGCCCGGGATTCGGAGCCTGGGGCATCTTGGTCAGCGAGGTCATGCTGCAGCAGACACCCGTGGCGCGCGTGATTCCGCGCCTCGAGGAGTGGCTCGAGCGTTGGCCGACTCCAGCCGATCTTGCCGCGGTGCCGCCGGGTGAGGCCGTGCGCGCCTGGCACCGCCTCGGCTACCCGCGGCGGGCACTGCGGCTGCACGCGGCCGCGGTCGCGATCACGGAGCGGCACGGCGGGGTCGTTCCCGAGTCCGTCGAGGAGCTGCTCGCCCTGCCCGGCATCGGAGACTACACCGCTCGCGCGGTCGCCGCCTTCGCCTACGGCCATCGGCATCCGGTGGTCGACACCAACGTGCGACGGGTGATCGCCCGAGCCATCGACGGGCAGGGCGAGGCCGGGCCGCCATCGACACGGCGAGACCTCGCAGCGATGGACGCCATTCTGCCGACCGATGACGCGGATGCTCGGACGGCGAACGCCGCGATCATGGAGCTCGGTGCCGTGATCTGCACCGCGCGCGCACCGCGGTGCGACGAGTGCCCGATCGCCGAGCAGTGCAGCTGGCGGCTGGCCGGCTATCCGGCGTACCTCGGGCCTCGTGCGGCCGTGCAGAAGAGATTCGAGGGCTCGGATCGCCAGGTGCGGGGCTTCATCGTCGCCGAACTGCGCGCATCCGACATTCCGGTGACCGCGAGCGAGATCGAGACACTGTGGCCGGATGCCGTGCAGCGAGACCGCGCGCTCGCAGGCCTCCTGCGCGATGGCCTCGTTGCGGCCGTGGAGGGCGGCTACGCGCTCCCCTGACGTCTCGCCCTGTCACTTACTTGCCAAGTTGGAAAGTACTTGCTAACTTGGTGGTGTTCACCCGACACAGGAGGCAGCCGTGACCAACGACGCAACGACAGGGCATCCATCCGCTAACGTTCAGGAGCAGCTCCAGGCGGCCGATTTCGGCGGCGGCAGGGGTTCCGACCTCTCGCGATCAGCGCGACGCGTCTCCGGCTTTTTCACCGGCGTGCTCGGTGCATCGATCGCACTCTTTCTCCTTGCCGTGGTCTACGTGTATCCCACCCACATCCTCTGGCTGGTCATCACCGTGACGGTCTTCTACGGGCTCGGCATCGGCAGCGCCTGCGTGTGGTTCCAGCGCGCGCGGCGTGCCTCGAACCCGGGCTGGTCGCGTCGCTATTCGGCGGGCCTCGCACTCACGATGGTGTTCTACGCGATCGGCGTCGCGCTGAGCGTCGCGACGGACTGGCGAACCCCGTGGTTCTGGCTGCCCTACGCTCTCGTCACCGCGACTCCCGTCGTTCTCGCCGGCATGGTTCGTGGCGGGGCTCGATGAGCACGGAGGCGACGCACCCCCGGCACGAGATCGACGAGCATCTCAGCTCGCCGGTGCGCCTCAGCATCATTGCGGCACTCGCGAAGGTGGAGGATGCCGAGTTTCAGGTCGTGCGCGACGCGATCGAACTCAGCGACTCTGTCCTGAGCAAGCAGGTGTCACTGCTCGAATCCGTGGGCTACGTCGCGGTGCGCAAGGGCTACGTGGGCAAGCGCCCGCGCACCTGGCTGAGCGCGACCGAACTCGGCCGGGGCGCTCTCGCCCGTCACATCGCGGCCCTCCGTGCCATCACGGCCTGACCAGCTTTTCAACGCCGAGCGTGCCCGTTCGCGCCGAGCGTGCTCATCCGATCGCGTTTCAGCGGGCACGCTCGGCGTAAACGGGCACGCTCGACGGATGTCAGCAGGCGAGTGCAGAATGGGGCGATGCCGGAGTTGCCCGAAGTGCAGGCCTTGACGACCGATCTGGGCGCCAGGCTCGACGGACGCGTCATCGAGCGGCTGCAGATCACGGCGTTCGCGGCGCTCAAGACCTTCGAGCCGAGCGTCACTGCGCTCGGGGGTGCCGTCATCAGCGGGGTGTCGCGTCACGGCAAGTTTCTCGATATCGCCGCACAGCCACCGGACGACCATCAGCTCCACCTCGTCATGCACCTCGCGCGGGCGGGCTGGATCCGCTGGCGTGATGCGCCTCCGCCACCGGCGACGGGCCTCGGCAAGGGACCGCTCGCCGCGCGCCTCGTGCTCGAGGACGGATCGGGGCTCGACATCACGGAGGCCGGCACGAAGAAGAGCCTCGCCATCTACCTCGTCGCCGACCCCAAGGACGTGCCCGGCATCGCGAGGCTCGGCCCCGACCCGCTTGACGCGACGTTCACCGAGGATGTGTTGACCCGCATCCTCCGGGACGCGGGTCGATCGCAGATCAAGGGCGTGCTGCGCAACCAGTCCCTCATCGCTGGCATCGGCAACGCCTACTCCGACGAGATCCTGCATGCGGCGAAGATGTCGCCCTTCAAGCCGGCCACGATGGCACCGGATGAGGTCCACCGGCTCTTCGAGGCGATCGGAACGACCCTGCGGGATGCCCTCGCGCGCGCGGACGGACTCGCGGCATCCGAGCTTAAGAAGGAGAAGAAGTCGGGCATGCGGGTGCACGGCCGCACCGGTGAGGCGTGCCCGGTGTGCGGAGACACCGTGCGCCAGGTGCGCTTCGCCGACTCGACGCTGCAGTACTGCCCCACCTGCCAGACCGGCGGCAAGCCGCTCGCCGACCGCGTGCTCTCGAGACTGCTCAAGTAGCACAGGCACATGCCGGTTGAGTAGGCCCGCCAGGCCGTATCGAAACCAGGCAATTCGTGGATGAGGTTTCGATACACGCGCCAGAGCGCGTTACTCAACCCGCATATCAGTCCTCGTCGTCATCGTCTGCGATGACGCGGGGCTTGACGTACGGATCCTCGTCGCCCGCGTACTGCGCGGACTTCTTGAGGTTCTCGACCTCGGCGTCGCGAGTGCGGGCCTCGGCGAGCAGCGTCTCGATGAGCGCTGCATTCTCGGGCACCGCATCCGCGATGAATTCGAGCGAGGGCGTGAGCCGCGCGGTGATGTTCTTGCCCACCTCGCTGCGCAGCATGCCGGTCGCCGACTTGAGAGCGGCCGCGGAATCCGCGCGCTCCTCGTCGGTGCCGTAGACGGTATAGAAGACGGATGCGTGCTGCAGGTCGCCCGTCACCCTCACGTCGGTGATGGTGACGAACCCGAGCCGCGGGTCCTTGAGGCCGCGCTCGAGCGTCTTGGCCACGATCACCTTGATGCGGTCAGCCATCTTGGCGGCGCGTGCTGGATCAGCCATTGCTGTCTCCTGTTCTGCATTGCTGGGGTTTCGACAAGCTCAACCACTGAAAACTGCGTCGCGACCGGGTCTCGACGAGTTCGACCCGCGGTGCGTCTTTTCGCCGCTTCCACCGTAAGGGTGAAACTACGGCTTAGAGGCGTCGGATGCCGATGCCCGGCTAAGGAAACTCGGGGTAGGGGCCCCGTTTTCCGTGCCGGGTATCGGCATCCGACGCCGACACCACGGACTACACCCGCGGCTTCTCCTTGAGTTCGATCGTCTCGATCTCGTCGCCGACCTGGATGTCGTTGAACTTGCCGAGGCCGATGCCGGCTTCGAAGTCCGTGCGGACCTCGGTGACGTCATCCTTGAAGCGACGCAGCGACTCGATCGCCAGGTTGTCGCCGACGACGACACCCTCGCGGATGACGCGCGCCTTGGCGTTCCTCGTGATCGTTCCCGAGCGCACGATGACACCCGCGACGTTTCCGAACTTGGAGGAGCGGAAGATCTCGCGAATCTCGGCGACACCGGACTGCACCTCTTCGAACTCGGGCTTGAGCATTCCCTTGAGGGCGTTTTCGACGTCTTCGAGGGCCGCGTAGATGACCGAGTAGAACCGCACGTCGACGCCCTCGCGCGCCGCACGTTCGCGGGCCTTCGGGTCGGGGCGCACGTTGAAGCCGATGATGATGGCGTTGTCGACGGTGGCGAGGTTGATGTCGCTCTCCGTGACGGCACCCACACCGCGGTGGATGATGCGCAGCTGCACCGATTCGTCGACCTCGATCTTGAGCAGCGACTCCTCGAGTGCCTCGACGGCACCGGAGACGTCACCCTTGATGATGAGGTTGAGCGACTCGACCTTGCCCTCTTCGAGTGCCCTGGTGAAGTCCTCGAGGCTGATGCGCTTGCGGCTGCGGGCGAGCAGGGCGTTTCGCTCTGCGGCCTCGCGCTTTTCGGCGATCTGCCTCGCGGTGCGGTCATCGTCGGTGACGAGGAAGGTGTCGCCTGCGCGCGGCACGGAGGTGAGTCCGAGCACCGCGACGGGGCGAGCGGGCGTCGCGGCCGTGACCGGTTCACCGTTCTCGTCGAACATGGCGCGCACGCGGCCGTAGGCCGTTCCCGCGACGATGGGATCGCCGACCTCGAGGGTTCCCGACTGGATGAGCACGGTCGCGACGGCGCCACGCCCCTTGTCGAGCTTGGCCTCGATGGCCACGCCCCGCGCATCCTTGTTGGGGTTTGCTCGCATGTCGAGCCCTGCGTCTGCCGTGAGCAGCACCGCGTCGAGGAGCTCGGGGATGCCGACCTTGTTGAGCGCGGACACGTCGATGAACATGGTGTCCCCGCCGTACTCCTCCGCGACGAGACCGAACTCGGTGAGCTGCTGGCGCACCTTGGCGGGGTTGGCCCCCTCCTTGTCGATCTTGTTCACCGCGACCACGATCGGCACGCCCGCGGCCTGGGCGTGGTTGAGCGCCTCGACCGTCTGCGGCATGATTCCGTCGTCGGCCGCCACCACGAGGATGGCGATGTCGGTGACCTGCGCACCACGGGCACGCATGGCGGTGAACGCCTCGTGACCGGGGGTGTCGATGAAGGTGATGGCCCTCTCGGTGCCCTCGTGCTCCGTGACGACCTGGTAGGCGCCGATGTGCTGGGTGATTCCACCGGCCTCACCGGCGACCACGTTGGCGTTACGGATGGCGTCGAGAAGTCTGGTCTTACCGTGATCGACGTGACCCATGACCGTGACGACCGGCGGGCGGGCGACGAGGTCTTCATCCGTCTCGTCTTCAAGCTCCTGGTCGAGGTCGAGGTCGAAGCCGGCGAGCAGTTCGCGATCCTCGTCTTCCGGCGAGACCATCTCGATCTTGAAGCCGAGCTCGGCCCCCAGGATCTCGAAGGTCGCCTCGTCGAGCGACTCGGTCGCGGTGGCCATCTGTCCCAGATGGAACAGCACGGTCACCAGGTTGCCGGGGCTCGTGTCGATCTTGTCGGCGAAGTCGGTGATCGATGCGCCGCGCCGCATGCGGATGACGGTCTTGCCGTCACCGCGCGGAACGCTGACGCCGCCGAGCGAAGGAGCCTCTCTGAGCTCGAATTCCGCCCTCTTCGTGCGCTTCGACTTGCGGGCCTTGCTCTTGCCGCCACCGCGACCGAAGGCACCTGCGGTTCCACCGCCGGGACCACGACCGCGACCGCCGCCGCCCGCGGGACGGTTAGGCCCGAAGTTGGAGCCTGGAGCTCCACCGGGGCGGAATCCTCCGCCGGCACCGGCCGGTCGAGCTGCGCCGCCTGGGCGGAATCCGCCACCTGCACCCGCCGGACGCTGGCCGAAGCCGCCGGGGCGCTGGCCCTGTCCAGGGCCCCCCGGACGCGGTGCGCCCGGTCTCGGCGCCGAGGGGCGCGGGATACCGCTCGGCGACGGCGGGCGGGTATTCATGCCCTGCGTGCTGGCGTAGGGGTTGTTACCCGGACGTGGGGCGCCTGGGCGCTGCATTCCCTGCGTGGTGGCGTAGGGGTTGTTGCCCGGCCGAGCCGCGCCTGGGCGCGGGATCGAGGGCGCCTCCGGGGCGTCTGCCGCCGGAGAGGCTGCCGCCGGAGTCGGTGCCGGGGCCGCTGGTGCCGCCGTCTCTGCGACGGGTGCCTCGGCGGGTGCCTTCTCGACCGGGGCGGCAGGGGCGGGCGCGGGGCGCGCCGGAGCCTTGGGAGCCGAGGCCTCCGCCGGCTTCGCCGGAGCGGTGATTCCCGCCTCGGCGAGCGCAGCCTTCAGCTTGCGGGCGACCGGCGGTTCAATGCTCGAGGACGGGCCCTTGACGTATTCGCCCATTTCTTTGAGCTTGTCGAGGGCGACCTTGCTGTCGATGCCGAGTTCGGCGGCGACTTCGTGTACGCGTGGTTTTGCAGCCACAATTCTCCTGTCTGGGTCTGCACCCGGACAGGGGCAGACCATTAGTTACGGACGGGTCTCATTTCGAGCCGCTCATTAGTTGTCCATAGTTCAATCAGCCTGTTCGTTCGGGTGTCTCGGATGAGACACCGACTGTCGCAATCAACCCGTCCGCCCGAAGCGGTCCATCCACTCTCAACGCACGACCGAAAGCCTTGCGAGCAATCGAAGTCTCGATGCAGCTGAGGGTGGGATGCACCCAGGCGCCCCGGCCGGGAAGCGACGCGGAACGATCCACGATCACCTCGCCGTTGCGCGCGACGACCCTCAGCAGGGAGGATCTGGCATCGCGTTTCCGGCAGCCAAGACAGGTTCTTACGGGTTCCATACTAGACCCACTCATGGAGAACCCCTTCCGGCCCCGCAACATTCCGGCACAGCCGAGCAAGGCGGTGTCGCATCCATGCTGCCCTACCTAGACTGCTCTTCATGACCGAGCGCCGCATACCAGCATCGACCATCGTCATCTCCGCCGTGATCGACGTCGTGCTGGTGCTCGTCTTCGTGCTCATCGGTCGCCAGAGCCACGACGAGGGCATCACCGTGGGCGGCGCGCTCGAGACCGCCTGGCCGTTCCTCGTCGGACTCCTCGTCGCGTGGGTGGGCACTCGCGCCTGGCAACGTCCGCTCGGTGTACTGCGACCCGGGGTGCTGCTCTGGGTCGGCACGGTACTGATCGGGATGCTGTTGCGCGTCGCCAGCGGACAGGGCGTCGCGCTTGCCTTCGTCATCGTCGCGACCGTGACGCTGGCCGTGTTCCTGCTCGGCTGGCGGGCCCTCGCGGCCGGCTTCCGCCGCATCCGTCGCTCGCCGGAGGCGCTTTAGGACTCGAGGATCGAGTCCGGCTGGATGTCGATTCTCGCGCCCGTGAGCTTGGCCGCCAGGCGGGCGTTCTGACCCTCCTTACCGATCGCGAGCGAGAGCTGGTAGTCCGGGACGAGCGCCCGCACCGCCTTGGTCGCCGCATCGATCACGAAGGATGAAGTGACCTTGGACGGCGACAGCGCGTTGGCGACAAAGGTGGCGAGATCTTCGCTGTAGTCGACGATGTCGATCTTCTCGTTGTTCAGCTCAGCGGTGACGGCACGCACGCGCTGGCCGAGCTCGCCGATGCACGCGCCCTTGGCGTTGACGCCCGGCTCGTTCGCGCGCACGGCGATCTTGGTGCGATGACCGGCCTCGCGGGCGAGGGAGATGATCTCCACCGCGCCGCTCGCGATCTCGGGGACCTCGAGCGCGAACAGCTTGCGCACGAGCGAGGGGTGCGTGCGGGAGACGGTGATCTGCGGACCCTTGAGTCCCTTGTTGACCGCGGTCACATAGACACGGATGCGGGTGCCGTGCGCATAGTCCTCGCCGGGCACCTGCTCCTCGGGCGGGAGAATCGCCTCGACCGTGCCGAGGTCGACGTGGATCATCCGCGGGTTCGGACCCTGCTGGATGATTCCGGCGACGATGTCGCCCTCGCGGCCCTTGAACTCACCGAGCACGTGGTCGTCGGCGATGTCGCGCAGTCTCTGGTTGATGACCTGCTTGGCGGCGAAGGCGCCGATGCGGCCGAAGTCGCTCGGGCTGTCTTCAGCCTCGCCGATGACCTCACCCTCGTCGTTGAACTCGGGCACGAAGATGCTCACGTGACCCGACTTGCGGTCGAGGTTGACGCGCGCCGAAGGGACATCGTCTTTGCGGTCGGCCTGGCCGGTGTGCTTGAGGTACGCGGTCAGTATCGCCTGCTCGATGATCACGACCAGTTCCTCGAAGGGAATTTCGCGCTCGCGTTCCATGAGACGCAGCACGCTCAGATCGATGTCCACTGAGGGCCTCCACTATTCACGTCGTCGTGCCGGAGCGGATCGCGC
>DATNBR010000021.1:0-8396 GCA_035571875.1 Lacisediminihabitans sp.
ACGGAATCCAGGAACCGATGGCGACGACGACCGCCGTGATCAGCCCCAGGACGAGCGCGGGCAACGCAGACGAACCCCGAGAACGCGCCCCGCGCGCGAGCCGCACGCTCGGAGTCCTGACATCGAGCGCGACCATCTCAGAGCACCTTCGACGAACGGTGCTGCACGGACAACATTGCCACGAACACGGCGATGGCGATGAGCCCGACGACGGTCACCGGGCCGGTTCCCACATCGAGCCCGCCACGCGCGGGACTCACGGCGGTCCAGTCTGCGAACGACGCTCCCAGCGGGCGGGTGAGAACATAGGCGGCCCAGAAACACAGGACCGCACCGGCCCGCCACCACCGATACACGACGGCAGGAATGGCGATCAGCACTGCGCAGAGCACGCCGGAAGCCAGATACCCGAGTCCGAGCGTCCTCGCGAGGAGGTCGCCGACGGCGGTGCCGAGGGCGAAGGTGACGATGACGGTCGCCCAGTAAAACAGTTCCCGCCTCGGCGTCGTGATGCTGTGGATCGACAGGGTGTGCTCGGTACGCCACCAGAGCGCGAAGACGACCGCTAGGGCGATGGCAAAGGCGACGCTCGACACCGCGTACGGGACGCCGAGGACGATGTGGGCGACATCCGCGATCATCGTTCCGAAGATGCTCACCATCGTCACCAGCAGCCAATAACGCCAGGGGACATACCGAGGTGCCCGGAACTGCACGACGAGACAGGCGAGGAAGACGACAGCGGCGACCAGAACGACGATCACGGGATCGAACGCTTTGACCAGGAAGTCAGACGCGGCCTCGCCCGTGCCCGTGGTGAGCACCTTGACCACCCAGAACAGCACACCGACTTCCGGGACCTTCGAGAGCACGCGCACAGTTGGGAGCGCGGTGGTGCTGGTCATGTGCCCAGTGTTGCAATCGAACCCTGACTACTGGCCGGTTTCGGCGGCTGGCATCCTGAAGATCCACTCAGCCAGTGGAACGCCGTCAGTCGCCGAGGTTGCGGCGGGCCGACATGGCCCGCTGGGCCTCGCGGTTGTCCTGGCGTTCGCGCAGCGCCTGCCGCTTGTCGTACTCGCGCTTGCCCTTGGCCACCGCGATCTCGACCTTGGCGCGCCCGTCGCTGAAGTAGATCGAGAGCGGAACTATCGTGTACCCGCCCTCCTTGGTCTTGTTCTGGATCTTCAGAATCTGGGCCTTGTGCAGCAACAGCTTGCGCTTGCGGCGCGGCGGATGATTGTTCCAGGTGCCCTGGTTGTACTCAGGAATATGCACCGCATCCAGCCAGGCCTCGCCGAACTCGATGAAGGCATAGCCGTCGACGAGAGACGCACGACCCTCGCGCAGCGACTTCACCTCCGTGCCCGTGAGAACCAGTCCGGCCTCATAGGTGTCTTCGATGGTGTAGTCGTGGCGGGCCTTGCGATTGGTGGCCACGACCTTCTGGCCACGTTCCCTGGGCACGATTGACTCCTTGACATGCGCCCGCACCGCGCGGGCAGCCCAACAGTCTAACGCGGTCGCCGCGCGCGGTGAATCAGACCTTGAGGTAGCGACTGATCGCGACGCCCGCGGAGGTCGCGGCCAGTACGGCACCGACCACGAGCAGGATCGGCACGACGATGAACGCCTCTGTCATGCCGACGAAGGGTGTTGCCGATGGCGTGGCGTTGAGGTAGCCCTGCACGAAGATCTTGACCACCGCGACCACCGCACCGCTCGCGAGCACGGAGCCGATGAGGGCAGAGATCACCCCTTCAAGGATGAACGGTGTCTGGATGAAGCGGTTCGATGCGCCGACGAGCCGCATGATTCCGAGCTCTCGCCGCCTCGAGAACGCCGAGAGCCGGATGGTCGTCGCGATCAACAGCACCGCCGCAATGAGCATGAGCGCCGCGATGCTCACGGCCGCCACACTCGCGATGTTGAGCGCCGAGAAGATCGGCTCGAGATACTTGCGCTGGTCCTTGACCTGCTCCACCCCGGGCATCCCGGAGATGTTCTCGACGAGCACGTCCGACTGGTTCGGGTCCTTCATGTTGACCCAGAACGTCTCCGGCAAAAACTCCGGCGTGACGAAGTCGGAGCCGGTGGTGCTGCCGAACTGCTTCTTGTACTGGTCGTAGACCTGCTGGTGGTTCTGAAACTCGACGTTCTTGATGAGCGGGGCCAGCGTGGCCGACTTGAGCCGCTCATCCACCGCCTTCTTCTGCGCCGCGGTCGCCTCGACCAGTTTGCAACTGCCATCCGTCGACAGGTCGGTGCAGAGGTAGATCGCCACCTGGGCGCGGTCGTACCAGTAGCCCTTCATCTGGCCGATCTGCATCTGCAGCAGGATCGCGGCCCCGACGAAGCTCAGGGAGATGAAGGTGACGAGCACCACGGAGACGACCATCGAGAAGTTGCGCCGAAGGCCGCTGCCGACCTCGGACATGATCAGTCCGAACCTCATTCTGCGAGCCCCCTTGGTGCGTAGGGCAACTCGTCCTCTGCCTGCGGCACGGTCTGGATGGCCTGGGTGTCGTAGCCGCCGTGGCGTTCGTCGCGAACGACCTGGCCGCTCACGAGTTCGATCACGCGACGACGCATCTGGTCGACGATGCCAGCGTCGTGGGTCGCCATGAGCACGGTCGTGCCGCTCGCGCTGATGCGCTCGAGCAGGGTCATGATGCCAGCGCTCGTCGAGGGGTCGAGGTTTCCGGTTGGTTCGTCGGCGAGCAGGATGGCGGGGCGGTTGACGATCGCACGGGCGATGGCCACGCGCTGCTGTTCACCGCCGGAGAGCTCGTGCGGGAAGCGGGCCGTCTTACCGGCGAGTCCGACCATCTTGAGCACGTCGGGCACTGCTTCCTGGATGAAGCCGCGCGACTTGCCGATCACCTGCAGCGTGAAGGCGACGTTCTCGAACACCGTCTTCTGCGGCAGCAGTCGGAAGTCCTGGAAGACGACGCCGAGGTTGCGGCGGAAGTACGGCACCTTGCGGCTGGAGAGGTTGCCCACATTCTGGCCGAGCACGTGGATCTGGCCGCGCGTGGGGTTCTCTTCCTTGAGCACGAGGCGAAGGAAGCTGGACTTGCCGCTGCCGGAGGCACCGACGAGAAAGACGAATTCGCCCCGCAGGATCTCGAGCGTGACCGCATTCAGCGCCGGCCGCGTGTTCCCCTTGTAGAGCTTCGTTACTTGATCAAAGCGAATCATGACTGTTCGAGCCTAGGCAGCATCCGCTGATCTGCCGGCACGACAGGCCGCGAGCCGCGCAGTCACAGGATTCTAGCTGTGATCCTGCTTGCGCCAGCGGATGCCCGCGTTGATGAAACCGTCGAGGTCGCCGTCGAACACGTTCGAGGGGTTGTTGACCTCGTACTCCGTGCGCAGGTCTTTGACCATCTGATACGGCGCGAGCACGTAGCTGCGCATCTGGTCGCCCCAGCTCGCGGTGATGACGCCCGCGAGTTCCTTCTTGGTGGCCGCCTCCTGCTCCTTCTGCGCCACGAGCAGCCGTGACTGCAGCACTCGCATCGCGGCGGCGCGGTTCTGGATCTGGCTCTTCTCGTTCTGCATCGAGACGACGATTCCGGTGGGGATGTGTGTGATGCGCACCGCAGAGTCCGTCGTGTTGACCGACTGGCCACCCGGGCCGCTCGAACGGAACACGTCGACGCGGATGTCGTTCTCCGAGATATCGATGTGATCGGTGTCTTCCATGAGCGGAATCACCTCGACCGCGGCGAAGGAGGTCTGGCGCTTGCCCGCCGAGTTGAACGGGCTCATGCGCACGAGTCGGTGGGTGCCCGCCTCGACGCTCAGCGTGCCGAAGGCGTAGGGCGCATCCACCTCGATCGTCGTGGACTTGATGCCGGCCTCTTCTGCGTAGCTCGTGTCGAGCACCTTCGCGGGGTAGTTGTGCTGCTCGGCCCAGCGCAGATACATGCGCTGCAGCATCTCGGCGAAGTCGGCGGCATCTACTCCCCCGGCGCCCGCGCGAATGGTGATGACGGCGGCGCGGGAATCCCACTCGCCGTTCAGCAGGGTCTGCACCTCGAGCTCGCCCAACAGCTTCTGGATGCTCGCGAGTTCGGTGCGCACCTCGGCCGCGGCGGCCTCATCCGATTCCTCGTTGGCGAGTTCGACCATGACCTCGAGGTCGTCGAGCCTGGACTGGATGCTCGAGATCTTCGCGAGTTCGGCCTGCCTGTGACTGAGGTCGCTCGTGATGCGCTGCGCCTTCTCGGTGTCGTCCCACAGGTCGGGCACGCCCGCCTGATCGCTCAGCGAAGCGATCTCCGCCTCGAGCCGCTCGACCCCGACGACCGAACGGATGTCCGAGAAGGTGGAGCGGAGGGCGGCGATCTCTACAGAAAAATCAAGCTCGTCCATGTCGCAGCAAGCCTACCGGAGTGCGCTGTGGGCCCATCCCGCCTGTGGTTTCGATACGGCCGCGGGCGGCCCACTCAACCCACGGCGGAACGACGTCATGAGAGACCTCCGATAACATCGAACGAGTGACCAGTCAGCAGGAGCAGCCGTTCAGCTTCCGCTCGATCGCACTCCCCGCGCTGCTGCCCACGCTCCTCTTCTCGATCGGTGAGGGTGCCATCGTGCCCATCATCCCGATCGTGGCGAACAACCTCGGTGCGAGCCTCGCGCTCGCCGGTCTCATCGCCTCGATGATCATGGTCGGCGAACTCTTCGGCGACATCCCGAGCGGGTGGATCGTGAGCCGCATCGGCGAGCGCAACGCGATGATCTACGCCGCCCTGCTCGCGATCGTCGGCCTCATCACGGCGACCTTCTCGCCGAACCCGTGGTTGCTCGGGGTCGGCATCCTGCTGATCGGGCTCGCGACGGCGGTCTTCGCCCTGGCCAGGCACGCCTTCATGACGAGCTTCGTTCCGCAGGCGTACCGGGCCCGCTCGCTGTCGACGCTCGGCGGAACCTTCCGCTTCGGGTACTTTGTCGGCCCGTTCATCGCGGCCGGCGTCATCCACCTCACCGGGCACACCCAGTCGGTGTTCTGGGTGCAGGTGATCGGATGCCTCGGCGCGGCGATCACGCTGATGATCCTGCCCGACCCGGCCCAGACGCTCGCCGCCAACCGAGCGGTCACCGGGTTGCGCGAAGGACAGGAACTCGTCGCCGAGGAATCGGTGGGGCTCATGCGCACCATCTACAACTCCCGAGCCGTGCTGCTGCGAGTCGGCACGGGTGCCGCGCTCATCGGCGCCGTGCGGTCGAGTCGCCAGGTGATCCTGCCGCTGTGGGCCGTGAGCATCGGCATCACGGATGCGAACACGGCGCTCATCATCGGAATCGCCGGCGCGCTCGACTTCGGCCTGTTCTACGCGAGCGGTCAGATCATGGACCGCTTCGGCAGGCTGTGGAGCGCGCTCCCCTCGATGATCGGGCTGGGCATCGGGCACCTCGTGCTCTCGCTGACGCACGACCTGCCGAGCAACGTGGAGTGGTTCATCGCCGTGGCCATGGTGCTGTCGCTCGCCAACGGGATCGGCAGCGGCATCCTGATGACTCTCGGCGCGGATCTCGCAGACAAGCGCAATCCGGCGCCATTCCTCGGTGCGTGGCGCTTCACCGGCGACTTCGGCAGCGCGGTCGCGCCGCTCGCGGTCGCCGGCATCACCGGGCTGATCTCGATCACCGTCGCGAGCGGGGTGATGGGCGTGCTCGGGCTGCTCGGTGCGGGCATCCTGTGGCGGTATCTGCCGAGGTATGTGCCGCGCAAGGCGCGCGACCAATAGCATCATCCTGTGATTCCCACCGCGAACCTCGCAGCCTTTGCCGTCGCCGCGTTCCTCCTCATCATCCTGCCCGGCCCGAGCGTGCTGTTCGTGATCGGCCGCTCACTCGCGCTCGGACGCATCGGCGGGCTGCTCAGCGTCGTCGGCAACGCGATCGGGGTCTTCGCGATGGCCGTCGCCGTGGCGTTCGGTGTCGGCGCGATCATCGAGCAGTCGATCGTGGCGTTCACCGTGGTCAAGATCGCCGGGGGTGCCTACATGATCTACCTCGGCATCCAGGCGATTCGACACCGCGACCGGGTCGCGCAACACACCATGGCAGGAGTGACGCGTCGCGGTCACCTGCGAACGCTCGTCGAGGGTGTACTCGTGGGGGTCTCGAACCCAAAGGTCATCGTGTTCATGATCGCGATCCTGCCGCAATTCGTCGACCATCGGGCCGGCAATCTGCCGCTGCAACTGATCATCCTGGGGCTCGTGTTCATCACGATCGGACTGCTGAGTGACGGGGTCTGGGCGCTCAGTGCGGGAGCCGCCCGCGACTGGTTCGCGCGCTCCCCCAAGCGCATCGCGAAGCTCAGCGCCACCGGCGGTGTGATGATGATCGGCATCGGTGTGGCCGCGCTGTTCGTGCCGCACGGCAGCGACTGAGGCGCATCCGCCCCTCGTCACCTCCGCACCCTCTTTCGCCGGGCGTGCCCGTTCGCGCCGAGTGTGCCTGATTCATCGCGTGCAGACGGGCACGCTCGGCGCATAGAGGCACGCTCGGCGAAGTCTTAGGCCTCGCCCACGACTGCGAGCGCGCGCGGCTCGGGTACTCCCAGCATGAGCAGAACGGTGATGGATGCGGCGCGGGCGCCGAGGCTCCCGGCCGACGAATCGTTGCCGGCGATGGAGAACACGGCGGCGAAGGCGAGCTGACCGAGAACAGCGGCGGGTAGGTGCCGGGCGAAGACGCCGTCATCCTGACCGCGCTGCACGAGCACCGCGAGCGCCGTGTCGACCGGGCCGAGCAGAGCGTGAATCTCGTCACCGTATTCGCCTCGGCGGAGCGCGACGAGCACCCGGTACCGGTGCGCAAGCGGCCACAGGCGAGCGACGAAAGCTGCCCAGACGGCATCTGCCGCGGTGTCAGCGGAGTCCACCTCCGCCAGCACCGCCGTGATCTCGCCGGCGGCGTGCTGCGTGAGGCTTCGCACGAGATCGCCGCGCGACGGGAAGTGGCCGTAGACGGTGCGCCGGACAACCCCGGCGGCGCGGGCGATGTCGCCCATGCCCGCTTCGGGGTTCTCCCCCAGCACCTCTCGCGCGACGTCGAGGATCCTGTTTCGCGTCTTGGTCAGCGTTCCGCCGCGCCCGGTATCGATCTGCACAGACTCATTGTTGCACAGCGGTGTGCAATCAACTAGATTGCACATCGGTGTGCATTGCACACCACTGTGCACAGCACTACCGTGCAGCAGACTGCTGCACCGCGAATCAGGTTCGGGAGAACCCAACAATGATTACTTCGACAGCATCACCCCTCATCCGCCCTTTCACGGTCGCCATCCCCGACGCAGAGATCGCGGACCTCAAGCAGCGATTGGCCAGGACCCGCTGGCCCGACCGGGAGACGGTCCCGGACTGGTCGCAGGGCGTGCGTCTCGAGAACGCGCGATCGCTCATCGACTACTGGGAGCGAGAGTATGACTGGCGCCGATTCGAGAGCGAGCTGGGTCACTTCCCGCAGTTCCTCACCGAGATCGACGGGCTGGACATTCACTTCATCCACGTGAAGTCGAAGAATCCGAACGCGCTGCCGCTCATTCTGACGCACGGATGGCCCGGTTCGATCGTCGAGTTCCTGAAGCTGATCGGGCCGCTGACCGACCCGGTGGCCTTCGGCGGCAGGGTCGAGGACTCGTTTGACGTGGTCATCCCGTCGCTGCCCGGGTTCGGGTTCTCCGGCAAGCCCACCGAGACAGGCTGGACGGTGTCGCGCATCGCGGCCGCATGGGTGGAACTGATGAAACGGCTCGGGTACACGAACTGGGTGGCTCAGGGCGGCGACTGGGGTGCCGTCGTCACCTCGGCGCTCGGTGTGCTTCGCCCCGACGGACTGCTCGGCATCCATCTGAACAGTCAGTACGCCTTCCCGGCGCAGATTCCGGATGCGCTGTCACCGGAAGAGCAGTACGCCGTGGACACGCTCGCCCTGTACACCGGCGGCATGGGTGGAGCGAATCACCTCCAGGGCACGAAACCTGAGACCATCGGATTCGCCCTGGCGGATTCTCCGGCGGGTCAGGCGGCGTGGATCTACGACAAGTTCCAGTCGAAAACCGACAACACTGGGCTCGCCGAGGATGCGCTCAGCAGGGACGAGATCCTGGACGCGATCTCGCTCTACTGGTTCACGAACTCCGCCGCGTCGTCGGCCCGCATCTACTGGGAGAACAACGGAAGCAGCATGGCCGGCCCCAGGCTCACCCTCCCGGTCGCGGTCACCGTCTTCCCGCGCGACATCCCCCGCCTTCCCCGAAACTGGATCGAGGACACGTACACGAACCTGATCCACTACGGCGAGGCCGCGAGGGGCGGTCACTTCGCCGCCTTCGAACAGCCCGAGATCCTCGTGAATGAGATTCGCGACGG
>DATNBR010000022.1:0-19994 GCA_035571875.1 Lacisediminihabitans sp.
GTAACGATCGGCGAGCGCCCCGAAGGCGATGCCCCCCAGCAGGTGCGGGATCCAGTGGCTGATGACCGCGAATCCGGCCAGCAGGGGGGAGTGGAAGTACTGCCACATCGCCCAATAGGTGATGGCGTGTTCGGCGTTGTCCCCGGCCATGAGGAAGGAGCCGCCGGCCAGATACCCCTTGTACCAGGGGGCGCGCAGCGCCGCGAACCTCATTCGTTTACCAGCATGCTACTGAGATTCTTGCACACCCTCGCGGTTGAACGGCCAGCGGCTGGGTACCCGGGGAATCCAGCACGCCACCGCCATCTGATACCGGCGAAACGCATCCCCGAAGCGCTCCTCAAGGTCTCGTTCCTCATGCGGCCTGATCGCGTAGTTCCAGAGAAGCGAGCCGAGGATCGCATACACGATGACGAGCCACGACGAGAGAATGAGACCGATCCCCACGCCCTGAACGATGCCGGCGACGGCCATCGGATTGCGAACCCAACTGTACGGTCCTGCGATCACCAGATGGTTTGCCATCGCGAAGGGGAGAGGCGTGCCCTGTCCGCGCGTGGACATCACGGACGCCGCCCAGAGGCCGAGCGCACTCGCTGCAGCGAGGAGGGCGATTCCGACGGGAAGCGCGACCCACGGGAACGTGGCGTCGACCGCCCATCGGTCCTCGAAAAGTTTCACCAGGAACGGGATCGCGATCAGGAACGCTCCCCAGAACACGACAATCTGCACCAGCGTCGCCGTCACGTGCGCGGCCGGTGTCGTGCGGATCGTCGCACTGCGAAACGCAAGAGGACCGCGGATGAGCCACTCGCTTGGAATGCGCCCCAGTAGCACCATGCTCAGTGCGAGAACGGAGCCCGCTGCGGATGCCGCCATAATCAGCACACCCCAGCCGGCCTCGGTCGTGATGGTCGCGTACACGGCAAGCGCCGCGGCGACGAGGCTCGTCCACCCCGTTGCGACGATTGCGGCAGTCTTCGAGCCCCATGCCGCAGCGGCAGACGCAATGACGAAGAGCGGGATGTCGAGCACGGCGACCGCGACCGGGTCGAGGCTGCCGAGCGTTGTCTCACGCACCCACGGCGACGCGGCCACCGCGATCCACCATGCTGCACCGGCAGCGAACTGCACGGCGAAGTAAGCCCGGCCCCAACGCATGTGCACACACTATCCGGGCCCGAACCACGCCTGGTTATCTCGGCAACCCGAACTCCGTCCATCAAGCCGAAGGTGCGGTCGAAGACTTCAGCCCGCTACTTCATCTCCTGATGCGAGTTCGTGAAGAAGATCGAGTCCGCGGTCACCCCGACGAGCCCCAGGTTGACCCGGAGCAGGGTGGGCGGCAACTCATTGCCCGGTGGAGGCGTGGCCGCACCGAGGGCGATGCCCGTTCCGTCCGGCAGCGTCGCGGTGGCCGAGTCGAGGTAGACCTGCACGTGGCCGTGCAGGGTCATCTGATCGGCGGTCGAGACGAGTGACGGCCCCGTCGCCTTGCGCACGTCGAGCATGAAGCCCTTGATGACTATCTCGTCGGCGGCGATCTTGATGACCGGCGTTCGCGAGCCGTCGATGAGCGGCACCGTCACCACGCTGACGCCGTGCAGGCCGGTGAACGAGATCGACGAGCCTCCGAGTTGCGCCGCCGGGAGCGTGAAGATCGGTGCGGACGGGTCCGGCTCGGCCGGTGTGGGTGGCGCTGCGGGTGCCGTGCCGTCAAGCGGGTTCGGCACGGGGTTGGGCAACGGAACGAGCGGCGAGGGCGACGGAGAAGGTGACGGCGACGGGGTGGAGCACGGCATCAGCAGCGGAATGCACAGCGCGGCGGGCGCGGCCGCCGGTGCCGGTGCCGCGCCGATTCCCGAGACGGCGAGCGCGAGGCACAGTGCCGCGGCCGCGCGACCACCGAGGCGATGAGGTGTGCGTGTGCCCCTCACGGCGTCGACTCTCCCGTGACCACGGGCTCGACCACGTTCGCGTCGTCGGCGACCTCGTCGACCTTCTTCGGCATCCACGACACCGTGAGGATGCCGCCGATCGCTCCCAGCAGCATCCCCACGAAGAAGCCGCCGAGGTTGACGCCGATGAGCGAATACACCGAAATCACGAGCGCGATCACCCCGTAGAAGATGCGGTGCACCGGCATCAGCATCGCCAGGATGCCGAGCACCACGAGAAGGATCGGGATGACCGTCGCCTGCAACCCCTCGATGCCCAACTGCACGTGGATGTTGCCCACGTCCAACTGGCCCGAGAAGAACATCTCGACGCCGGCGAGAATGGTGAGCAGTCCGCCAACGAACGGGCGCTCGCGGCGCCACGCAGCAAACCGCGACCAGCGTGTATCACTCATGCGCTCATCCCTTCTGTCGACGTCACGCGTCCTGCGGTCGCGTGACGTCAGAAGCATCCCTTCGAGCCGTCGGTGAGCTGCACGTGCATGCCGTTCAGCGTGAACACCGAGGCCTGGGTGCTCCACGCGGTCTGCTGCAGGCCGGTGATCTTGATCGTGTCGGCATCCTGCGCGAAGTCGCCCGCGGCACCCTTGGCGCTCGTGTTCACGGTCGAGGCGTCGACGCCGATGCGGATGTTGCCGAAGCTGGAGTCACCCTTGAGATCGGTCATGCCGATCTGCAGGTCGGATGCCTCGGCCGGCTTGTCCCCGCCGCCCGCGGTGATGAGCATGCCAACCTTGCCGAGCGGCGTGTCCGTGACGACGGACTGACAGAGGTCGCTGAGCTTCGCCGAGCGGATGTTGGCGATGGCCACCGGATGCGCCTTGCCCGCCGTGTCATTGGTCACCCCGGCATACTGCGAGAACCCTGAGCCTTCGAGAAGCGAAGCGCTGATCTGGAACTGGCTGCCGGACACGGAGAACGAAACGGGAACGGCGCCGTTGGCAACGCCGCCCATGATGAGCGTCGCGGCCACGGCCACGGGGACCGCCGCGAGAACGATGCGGCCCGCGTGGGTGTTGGTGAGCTTTCGGAACTTCATCGGTCCTCCTCCGTTCGGGTGGGAGTCACGAACCCCGCGGATCGCAACCGGCCACCGACCACACTTCTCAGTCGACGCTAAAACGCTACTGACCGTTCGTCAATAGGGTGGTGCCACCGCCGAAATGGGTGTATATACCCCCGGATGGGGGTCGTGCCGACACGCCCGGGTATCCGTCACTCTCGCCGTTATGCTCGCTTCATGGACACCGACCGCCGCGTCAGGCTTAGCCCTGAGGCGCGTCGCGCACAACTCGTAGCGCTCGGCGTCGCGGCGCTCGTCGACCGACCTCTCGAGTCGGTCACGATCGAGTACCTCTCGGAGCAGGCGGGCGTCTCGAGGGCCCTCCTGTTCCACTACTTCGGATCGAAGGACGGCCTGCACCGCGAGCTCGTCCGTACGGCCCGCGACAGCATGCTCCATGCCACCGAGCCGTCCGTTGACCTCGCTCCGCTCGATCGATTGCACGACACCCTCAGCCGGATCGTGCAGTTCGTGCGCGAGCATCGGGGTACTTTCTATTCGCTCGTTCGAGGCACTGCGAGCGGGAGCCCCGAGGTGCGCGAGGTGGTCGAACAGGCGCGTCTCGCTCAAGCGCAGCGCCTCATCGACGCGTTCCGTGAACTCGGTGCGCAGGACTCGGAGCTTCTGCACATAGCGCTGCGGTCATGGGTCGTCTTCGCCGAGGAGGTGCTCGTCGAGAGCACGGTCGACTCCTCGATGTCGTCCGGCGATATCGTGGCGTTTCTGGAGCGAAGCGCGCAGGCGATCGCCGCCTCGGTCGAGTAGCGCTACGGTCGACCGTGCACGAGAATCGACGGATGCCGATCCTGCCGAAGGCTCTGCGCCCCGCCGTCGCCACGTTCTCGCGAACGCGCCTGTTCCGGCGCATCGGGCCCTCGATCATGCCCCCGCTCGAACGCGTCACGTCTTGGCTCAGCGGCGGGAGGGTGCAGCTCAGCGGCCTCCTCGTGCCTTCGCTCGTGCTGCACAGTGTCGGTGCCCAATCGGGGCTGGAACGCGATACGCCCCTGATGTACTACCCCGAGACGGGCGGCACAATGCTCGTGACCGGCAGCAATTTCGCGCGCGGTTCGCATCCGGCCTGGACCGCGAACCTCATGGCGAACCCGGATGCGGCGGTCAGCCTCCACGGACGTCGCCTGTCCGTGCGCGCGGCCCGCCTCGATGATGACGAGGTGGAACGCGTCTGGCCGCGCATCGAGCAGCAATGGCCGGGCTACCGAGAGTACGAGCGAGCTGCGGGACGACGGCTGCGCATCTTCCGACTCGCCCCGGTCGACGGGACGGACGGAGTCGATGACTGAGTCGCTTCGCGATCGGCTTCGTTCGCTTCATCCACTCCCGACGCAAGTGCCGACCTTCGACCCCGCGGGAGCTCCCGTGCCCCGCATGACCACTTTCTCGCGTGGTTGACCGACGCACTCGATGCGGGCGTGCCCGCACCGCATGCGATCACGCTCTCGACGAGTGGCACCGTGGGTGGGCGGTGCACTCCGTGCGCGCCGGGGAGGTCGAGTTCTGGCAGGCGTCGCACGATCGTGGCACCTCAGGCTGCGGTATCGCTTGCAAGGGCAGCGCGGGACAAGCGAACTGCTCTGGCCCTGAGCACTGCGGCGGAGGCCGCACTCAGCGCGGTGCCATTGCCTCCTCGGCGAGGGAGGCCTTCCAGCCGACGAGGGCTCGCACGGTGTCGCTCGGGTCGTCTGCGAGTCTCTCCATGACATCCGCCGGTACGAAGTAGTTCACCGCGAGCCAGCCGCGCACGGTCTCCGACGTGTCGTCGGCGAGCGACCGCAGCACGTCGCACGGCGTCGCCTCGTTGCGCGCCACGCAGGAGCGCACCGACTCCTCGGGATCGGCCGCGAGGGTGACGAACAGATCCTCCGGTGTGTTGTAGCTGCTCGCGACGCTCTCGCGGATCTTCGGGTTGCTGTTCTGGGCGAGCAGGCGAAGGCGGCGGATCTTGCTTTCGGTCACCGGGGGAGCGGGATGCAGCGCCGCGGCCTCCTCTGCGGTGAGCATGGATGGCGCGTGGTCACGCATGGCCTGTCGCTGAGCTGGGGTGTTGAAACGGATGCACGACATGTCATCCACGGTACCCCCGCCAGCAGGCGCGGGCCGATGACACCCGGAGGTTAGGCGAGAACCGTGCTCTGTCCCCGCCTCGGCCACCAGGGGATGAAGCCCGATGTCGTCGCGCGGTAGTCGGCGTATTCGGGGTAGCGCGAGAGCGTGATGCTCTCCGTGAACTTCGTCGAGCCGATGAACAGCGTCGTGAGCAGCACGGCACCGAGCACGGTCCACTGCAGCACGGAACCCGCGGCGACCGCTCCGATGAAGAACAGAACCCACCACTGCGCCTGCTCGAAGAAGAAATTCGGATGCCGGCACACCCGAAACAGTCCGTCCTGCAGAAAGCGCGGCCGGGGCTCCCGTCCCGCAGTGCGCTCGGCCAGCTTCCAGTTCTGGAACCGCCACTGCTGCTGGTCGGCGATCGTCTCGCCCGCGAGCACGCCGATGAAGACCAGGCCGAGCAGGGCATCCGCGACACCGAAGGGCGAACGGTTCTCGTAGGCGGTGAGGGCGGGCAGAGTGATGAGCACGAGGATCGCGTTCTGATAGATCACGATGAACAGCAGGTTGAACACCTCGAACTGCCACCGCTTCATGCGCGCGCGCAGCACCGCCCAGCGGTAGTCCTCCGTGCCGGTGTATCCGCCCTTGCGGGCGAAATTGAAGGTGAGCCGCGCACCCCACAGCGTGACGAGCACGGCCATGAGGTCTAGTCGCGCGTCCTGCAGCCCCGCGAAGGCGGCGAAGACCCACACGTAGGCGACGGGAACGATCGACCAGAGCCGATCGACCCAGGAGTGCTCATGCGTGATGAGGGAAGCGATCCAGGCGAAAATACACACGCCGATCGCGATGCTGATGACGACGGATAGCGGGACCATCCGGGCATCCTATCGTCGCGACGCGTCTCGAGCCGGTCTCGATAAGCTTGAGCGCTATGGGAGCCGAAACGCGGGGCGAGGTCAGCTCCAGAATCTTCACGATTCCGAACGCGCTCAGCCTCATCAGACTGGCCCTGGTTCCGGTGTTCCTCGTGCTCATCATCCTCGGCTACGACGCGCTCGCCTTGCTCACGCTCGTGATCTCGAGCATCACCGACTTTCTCGATGGTGTGCTGGCGCGGAGCCTCAACCAGATCACCCGGCTCGGGCAGCTTCTCGACCCGGCTGCCGATCGCCTGTTCATCTTCGCCGCCCTGCTCGGCCTCGCCATCCGGGGCATCATTCCGTGGTGGCTCGTCGCGATCATCGTCGCCCGCGACGTGATGCTCCTCGTTCTCGGCGTCGTCATGGCGAACTTCGGCTACGGCCCCCTGCCCGTTCACCACCTCGGCAAGGTAGCCACCTTCTGCCTGTTCTACGCCCTGCCCATCCTCATGATCGGCCAGGCGTTCCCGGCCGTCGCGTGGATCGCAGTTCCGCTCGGATGGGCCTTCGCGCTCTGGGGCGCGTTCCTGTATTGGTGGGCCGGCGTGATCTATCTGGTCGAATCTGCGAGAGTCATCAGAATATCGAGGGGAGCAGAGGCCTCCGAATCCGATACGCTGGAGCGCTAAGGGAGGTTCACGATGGTTGATTCCGAAAACCAGGATCCGGCCGCCGAGAACGCGCCTCGAGTTACTGACACGACTGCCCACTTCACGGGCAAGTTCGAGGCTCAGTTGGCGGCCCTTGACGGGGAAGTTTCGGCGGAGGAGCAGGAGGCCATAGCCGCCCTGCCCTCGGGCTCCGCACTTCTGGTCGTTCGTCGGGGACCGGATGTCGGGGCACGTTTTCTGCTGGATGCCGACGTCACGACGGCGGGCAGGCATCCGGATGCCGACATTTTTCTCGACGACGTCACGGTCTCGAGGCGCCACACCGAGTTCCTGCGCCACGGATCGGACTTCGAGATCAAGGACCTGGGTTCCCTGAACGGAACCTACTTCGACGGAGTCAGGATCGACACTGCACACCTCAGCGATGGAGCCGAAGTGCAGATTGGCAAGTTCCGGTTGACCTTCTATGCGTCGCGAGCGGATCTCGCGAATGGGGCGGTCTCATAGTGGCACGCTCGAACGCCCAGGCAACGGAGCCTGGAGCATCGACCCTGTTAAGCATCGGCCAGGTGCTCGCGCGATTCACCGCCGAGTTCCCCGACCTCACGCCATCGAAACTTCGATTTCTCGAGGAGCGGCAGCTGATCTGCCCCGCCCGCACGGAATCCGGGTATCGCAAGTTCTCGCCCGCCGACCTCGAGCGCCTGCGGTTCGTGCTCACCATGCAGCGTGATCACTACCTGCCGCTCAAGGTCATCCGTGGCTACCTCGACGAGATCGACGCGGGCAGACAGCCGGAACTTCCCGGCGGGGGCAGCTTGCCGGCGCCCTCGATGCTGTCGAGCGAGCGCAGGCTGCAGCGAGACGAGCTGGTGCGTGAGGCCGGTGCCACCAGGCAGCTGTTGAACGATGCGATCTCGTCCTCCCTCATCGTCGCCTCCGATCTCTACGGCGAGGAGGTGTTGGCCGTGCTGCACGCGCTCGTCGAGCTGCAGCGCTCCGGCATCGAGCCGCGCCACCTGCGCGGTTTCCGCGCCGCGGCAGAGCGGGAACTCGGCCTCATCGAGAGTGCGCTCATCCCGGTCGCACGACGAAAAGATGCGTCGAGCCGGGCCAAGGCGAGCGAACTCGCGCGAGAAATTGCGGGGCAGCTTGAGATCGTGCGTGGCAGCCTGATTCGCACTGCGCTCTCGCGCCTCGACCCCTAAGCTGAGAGTGCTGGACAAGTTCTTGCCCGACACGCCGACCCGGTTGTGCGAATGTCACTCATCGACTCGCGCCGCTCGGTAACTTGGATCCAGACAGAAGTGTGAACCTGACGTTGAACGTTGAACTTGAGTTCACGTCGGGCCAGAAAGTGGGAGGCAGTGGATGAGTGAGCCAAGCAGTCGTAGCGAGGACTCTCGCTACGACCTGGGTCTGCTGTTCACGGACGGCCTGCCCGATCTCGACGATGCTGCCGGCTATCGTGGCGCCGTAGCGGCTCGTGCCGCCGGCATCAGCTACCGCCAGCTCGACTACTGGGCCCGCACCGAACTGGTCGAGCCCACCGTGCGTGGGGCTGCCGGCTCCGGCTCGCAGCGACTCTACGGCTTCCGCGACATCCTCGTGCTCAAGCTCGTCAAGCGACTGCTCGACACCGGCATCTCACTGCAGCAGATCCGCACCGCGGTCAACCAGCTTCGCGAATCCGGGGTCAACGACCTCGCCCAGACCACCCTCATGAGCGACGGCGCGAGCGTCTACCTCTGCACGTCCAACGACGAGGTCATCGACCTGGTCAGCCGCGGTCAGGGAGTGTTCGGCATCGCCGTCGGCAAGGTGCTGCGCGAGGTCGAGAGCAGCCTCGTCGAGCTTGATTCAGAGCGACCGGATGTCATGGACGAGCTGGCAGCACGCCGCGCCAGTCGCGCGTCCTGAGCGATCCGTCCTCAGCGCGAAGTCGCTAGCCGGCCGGTTCAGGTGGACTGGGCGTACTCGCCGATCTTCGCCGTGCGCATGATGCGATCGAGAAGTTGGTCGAAATTGCGCGCCATCTCCTGAGCGCTCTCGCCTGGCCACACGTGCAGCGGCTTCGCCGCGCCCTGGGCCTGCTGCAGCGAGGTGCGCTCGGGCAACTGCGGGCTCAGCACGAGCGGGCCGAACATGTCGCGCAGTTCCTTGATGCGGAACTGGTGCTCGAGGGACTGCACTCGCAGCCGGTTCACGATGATGCCGAGAGGCTGCAGCCTGGGGGAGAGCCCGCGGCGGATCTCCTCGATCGCGCGCAGGGCGCGGTCGGCCGCGGCTACAGAGAACAGGCCCGGCTCGGTGACCACAGTAACGCGATCGCTCGCCGCCCACGCCGTCCTGGTCAGCGCGTTGAGCGACGGCGCGCAGTCGATGAGCACGAGGTCGTAATCGGACTCGACGTTGGCGAGCGCCTCCTCGAGCTTCCAGATGTCACGGATGCTGGGGTGCGGTCCGTCGAAATTGATCGCGGAGGGGCTGCCGATCATCACGTCGATCTTGCCCGAGCGACCGCGCGTCCACCCGCTTGGAGCGATGGCGGCGCGAACGATCTTTTCCTTGGGAGAGGCCAGCACATCCGCCACATTGAGGTGACCGGCGACGTTGATGTCCATGCCGGTCGAGACATCGGACTGCGGGTCGAGGTCGACGACGAGGGTTCTCAGGCCCTTGGCGAAAGCAGCGGAGGCCAGACCGAGAGTGACAGTCGTCTTGCCGACTCCTCCCTTGAGGGAGCTCACGCTGAGTACATGCACAAGCAACGACGATACCTTCACTAGTCTGAAAGCACCTAAACGTCGGCGGTGAGCCGGATCGACAGCGAAGGGTTTCATGTTTAAGAAGATTCTTGTGGCCAACCGTGGCGAAATTGCGATCAGGGCATTCCGCGCCGCCTATGAGCTCGGCGCTCAGACCGTTGCCGTCTTCCCGTACGAAGACCGCAACTCGATGCACCGTCTCAAGGCGGACGAGGCGTACCAGATCGGCTCTCCCGGACATCCGGTGCGTGCGTACCTCGATGTCGCCGAGATCATCCGCGTTGCCCAGGAGTGCGGCGCCGACGCGATCTACCCCGGCTACGGTTTCCTCTCCGAGAATCCCGAGCTTGCCGAGGCCGCCGCGGCCGCGGGCATCACCTTCATCGGTCCGGGTCAGCACGTGCTCGAGATGGCCGGCAACAAGGTCACGGCGAAGGAGCACGCGCGGGCCGCGGGCGTTCCCGTGCTTCAGTCCACCCCCGCGTCCCGAGACATCGAAGAGCTTCTCGCCGGCGCGAAGGAGATCGGCTTCCCGATCTTCGCGAAGGCCGTCGCCGGCGGTGGTGGTCGAGGGATGCGTCGGGTCAACAGCTTCGACGAGCTGCGCCCGGCTCTCGAAGAGGCCATGCGCGAGGCCGACAGCGCCTTCGGCGACCCCACCATGTTCCTCGAGCAGGCGGTCGTACGCCCGCGCCACATCGAGGTACAGATCCTCGCGGATGCGACGGGCGAGACCGTGCACCTGTTCGAGCGCGACTGCTCCGTGCAGCGCAGGCACCAGAAGGTCATCGAGATCGCTCCGGCGCCGAACCTCGACGACAGCATCCGTCAGGCTATGTATCGCGACGCGATCGCCTTCGCCAAGTCGATCGGCTACGTCAACGCGGGCACCGTCGAGTTTCTGCTCGACACCGCGGGGGAGCGCAAGGGCCAGCACGTCTTCATCGAGATGAATCCGCGCATCCAGGTCGAGCACACCGTCACAGAAGAGGTGACGGACATCGACCTCGTGCAGGCGCAGATGCGCATCGCCTTCGGCCAGTCGCTCGACGAGCTCGGTCTGCACCAGGAGAGCATCGTGCTGCGCGGTGCGGCGCTGCAGTGCCGCATCACCACGGAGGACCCGGCCGCGGGGTTCAGGCCGGACACCGGCAAGATCACGACCTACCGCTCGCCGGGCGGTGGCGGCATCCGCCTCGACGGTGGAACCGTGGCCGCGGGCACCCAGGTCAGCCCGCACTTCGACTCGATGCTCGTCAAGATGACCTGTCGCGGGCGCAACTTCCCGGCGGCCGTCGCGCGGGCCAAGCGCGGTCTCGCCGAGTTCCGCATCCGTGGCGTCTCCACGAACATCCCGTTCCTGCAGGCTGTGCTCGACGATCCCTCGTTCGTCGCCGGCGACCTCAGCACCTCGTTCATCGAGGAGCGCCCCGACCTCGTCAACAGCCGTCCGTCGAAGGACCGCGGCACCAAGATCCTCAACTGGCTCGCCGATGTCACCGTCAACCACCCGAACGGCGAGGGCGAGGGCATCATCTCGCCAGCCCTCAAGCTGCCGGATGTCGACCTCCAGTCCCCGGCACCGGCCGGCTCACGGCAGCGCCTGCTCGAGCTCGGCCCGGTCGGATTCGCCTCCGCGCTGCGGAAGCAGACGGCTCTCGCCGTGACGGAGACCACGTTCCGCGACGCTCACCAGTCGTTGCTCGCGACCCGGGTGCGCACCAAAGATCTGCTCGAGGTCGCGCCATACGTCGCGAGGCTCACGCCGGAGCTGCTCTCGGTCGAGGCCTGGGGCGGAGCGACCTATGACGTCGCCCTGCGCTTCCTCGGCGAAGATCCGTGGGAGCGGCTCGCCTCGCTGCGCGAAGCCATGCCGAACATCGCGATCCAGATGCTGCTGCGGGGTCGCAACACCGTCGGCTACACGCCGTACCCCACCGAGGTGACGGATGCCTTCGTGCGCGAGGCAGCGAGCACGGGTGTCGACATCTTCCGCATCTTCGACGCGCTCAACGATGTGTCGCAGATGAAGCCGGCGATCGACTCGGTGCTCGCAACCGGCACGGCAGTCGCCGAGGTCGCATTCTGCTACACCGGCGATCTGCTCGATCCGAGTGAGAAGCTCTACACCCTCGACTACTACTTGAAGCTTGCCGAGCAGATCGTCGACGCCGGCGCTCACATCCTCGCCATCAAGGACATGGCGGGCCTGTTGCGAGCCGGTGCCGCCGAGAAGCTCGTCGCCGCCCTGCGCGAGCGCTTCGACCTACCGGTGCACGTGCATACGCACGACACCGCGGGCGGGCAGCTGGCCACGCTGCTCGCGGCGAGCCGAGCCGGTGCGGACGCCGTCGACGTGGCGAGCGCGCCGATGGCAGGCACGACCAGTCAGCCCTCGGCATCCGCCCTGGTCGCCGCCCTCGCGAACACCGCGCGCGACACCGGGCTCTCACTCACCGCGATCTCCGACCTCGAGCCGTACTGGGAGGCCGTGCGCCACGCCTACAAGCCGTTCGAGTCCGGACTGCCCGGACCGACGGGACGCGTGTACGAGCACGAGATCCCCGGCGGACAGCTCTCGAACCTGCGTCAGCAGGCCATCGCGCTCGGCCTCGCCGACCAGTTCGAGAAAATCGAGAACCTCTACGCTGCGGCGAGCCGCATCCTCGGGCGCCCGCCGAAGGTCACGCCGTCGTCGAAGGTGGTGGGAGATCTCGCGCTCGCCCTCGCTGCCGCCGACGCCGACCCAGCGGACTTCGAGGCGCATCCGGAGAAGTACGACATCCCGGACTCGGTCATCGGGTTCGTGGCGGGCGAGTTGGGCGATCCTCCCGGGGGATGGCCGGAGCCGTTCCGCAGTCGCGTCCTGGCCGGTCGCACGGTCAAGCTCGGCACCACGCAGATCTCCGATGACGACCAGGCCGCCCTGGAGGGCGACTCCGCTGGCCGCCGCTCGGCGCTCAACCGACTGCTGTTCGCCGGCCCCACGAGACAGTACGAGAAGGTGCGCGAGCAGTACGGCGACCTCTCCGTCGTCGACACCGTCGACTATCTCTACGGACTCAGGCAGGGTTCGGAGCACATCGTCGAGATCGACACCGGTGTGAGCCTGTACTTCGGCCTCCAGGCGATCGGCGAAGCAGACGATAAGGGCATGCGCACCGTCATGGCGACCCTGAACGGCCAGCTTCGACCGGTGTTCGTGCGAGACCGCGGCATCGCGGTCGAGACGACGGCCGCGGAGAAGGCGGATGCGTCCAATCCTGGACACGTGGCGGCTCCCTTCTCCGGCGTCGTGACACTGCAGGTGGAGCAGGGTTCGACCGTGACCGCGGGTCAGAGCGTGGCGTCCATCGAGGCGATGAAGATGGAGGCGGCGATCACCGCATCCGTCTCGGGCACGGTTCGCCGGCTGGCGATTCCGAAGACTCAGCAGGTGGATGCGGGCGATCTGCTCGTGGAGATCGACCCGTCCTGAGGTCGGCTGCGGCCGCCTGAAAGACGCCCGACAGCCGTCCTCGCAGGCGTCGAGGTAAACTAGAGGGTTGTTAGATCAGGGAAGAGGTGTTGTTTTGGTAGCCACCAAACGCAAGAAGTCCGACGAGCGCGGCGGGCTTCTCGAGCGGCAGGACCAGGGCATGGATGCGCTCGACACCGATGTCGACGACCTGGCCGCGAACGTCCCCGACAGCCTGACCATCGACGTGAGCCTTCCGGCCACCGTGCACGACACCCCCGAGGATGAACTCGCCGTCGCGATCGTCGAGGTGCCGGTCAACCCGGGAGAGGTCGTCGGTGGTGGTGCTCCCGCGACCATGTCCATCCCCGTCGTTCCGATGATCAACCTCGAACTTGAAGACGGCGTCGACGCGGATGCGGGCGACCGCCCGGTCTCCGCGCTTCCGGCCCAGGAGTCGATCCACAGCCGTCGCGAACGGCTGCGGGGCGAGATCTCGTCGACCCCGGAGTCAGCAGCGATGCTGACGGCCGACCGCCTGATCGACCGTAAGAACACGCGCGCGCGCCCTGAGGGCCGCTGGAGCTCCTTCGTCTACTCGAGCACCTTCCACCTCGTGAACCTCGGCGACTCCGCCTCCGCGCGAGCCCGCAAGGCACTCGATCAGCGCATCGACAAGGCATTTGAGGGTGGAGCTCGCTTCGTACCCGTGTTGACGCGCAAGGGCGGAGTGGGAAAGACGACCGTCACGGCGCTTATGGGTATGGCGATGGCCGACGTGCGCGAGGACCGCGTCATCGCGATCGATGCGAACCCCGACCGGGGAACGCTGTCGGAGCGCGTGAACAAGCAGACCCGCTCGACGGTGCGTGACGTCGTCACGATGGCCGCGTCGATTTCGAGCTTCAGCGACTTCACGACCATGGTCTCCCGCGACGAGACGAGGCTCGACATCCTCGCCTCCGACACCGACCCGCTCCTGTCCGAAGCCTTCGACGAGAACGACTACAACGTCGTGGCAGACCTCTCCGGCCGTTTCTACTCGATGGTTCTCACCGACTGCGGCACCGGCATCGTCCACTCGGTCATGCGCGCCACCCTTCAGCGTGCCGACTCTGTCGTGATCGTCTCGGGCGGCAGCGTCGACGAGGCACGGCTCGCATCCGAGACGCTCACCTGGCTCGAGGCAAACGGCTATGGCGACCTGGTTCGCAATGCCGTGGTTGCGCTGAACACCGCGACTCAGGGCACGAACCTCGTCAAGCTCGAGGAGATCGAGGCGCACTTCAAGTCGCGCGTGCGCGATATCGTGCGCATCCCGTACGACCCGCAACTCGCGGCCGGCTCGGCCATCAACTACAAGGACCTCAAGCCGCTCACGAAGAACGCGGCACGGGAACTCGCAGCGCTCGTGATCGACGGGCTTCCCGTCCGTCGCGGCGCCTGAACAGACAGGCATCCGCAGGAATGACCGAACGCCAGATCCGAATTTTCGGCGACCCCGTATTGAAGACGGTTTCCGATCCGATCGGACCCGACGACGATGCGCGTGGGCTCATCGACGACCTCATCGACACCGTGAAGCTCCCCGGGCGCGCCGGAGTCGCGGCATCGCAGATCGGCGTGAACCAGCGTGCCTTCAGCTACAACGTCGACGGCGAGGTGGGCTACATCATCAACCCCGTACTCGTCGAGACCTCGGGCGAACCGGAGCTCATGGATGAGGGCTGCCTCTCGGTGCCGGGCTTCTACTTCGAACGACTGCGCTACCCCTTCGCGCGGGTGACCGGGGTGGATCTCGATGGCAATCCCGTCGAGCTCAGCGGAACCGGCCTCATGGCACAGGCGCTGCAGCACGAGACGGATCACCTCGACGGCAAGCTCTACATCGAGGGGCTCAGCAAGGAACTGAAGCGCGAGGCCATGCGCCAGATCCGGGATGCGCCCTGGTTTTAGCGACGCCGGATCTGGCGCGCGACCTCGTGCCGATCTGATCAGTGCATCCGATCAGTGCATCTGATGATCAGTGCAGCAGCGAGTGCCCCTGCGTCGCGGGGGCGTCGTCGTACATACCCTCGATCACATCGCTGAAGTCCGACAGGATGACGTTGCGCTTGATGCTGAGTTTCGGCGTCAGGTGCCCGCTGGCCTCGGTGAGGTCGACCGGCAGGATGACGAACTTACGGATCGACTCCGCCCGCGAGACCCTCGCATTCGCGGCGTCAACGGCGCGCTGTACCTCGGCGATGACCTTCGAATTTCGCGCCGCCTCCTGGAGACTCTGCGTGGGATCCTCACCGTTGTTGTTCAGCCAGACCGGCAGCATCTCGGTGTCGAGGGTGACGAGTGCGCCGATGAATGGCTTCTGCTCGCCCACGACGATCACCTGTCCCACGACGCTGTTGGCCCGGATCGGGTCTTCGAGCGCGGCCGGTGACACGTTCTTGCCACCGGCGGTGACGATGATCTCCTTCTTGCGGCCGGTGATCGAGACCTGTCCGTCTTCGTCGATCTCGCCGATGTCGCCGGTCTTGAACCAGCCGTCCTCGAAGGCCTCCGCCGTGGCGGCGTCGTTCTTCCAGTAGCCGTCGAAGACGCAGATGCCCTTCACCTGCAATTCGCCGTCGTCGGCGACCCGCACCGACACGCCGGGCAGGGGCGGCCCCACCTTGCCAATCTTGAAGTTGGAGGGGCGGTTCACCGTGACCGGCGCCGTCGTCTCGGTGAGCCCGTAGCCCTCGAGGATTGTCAGACCGAGGCTGCGATAGAAGTGGCCGAGGTAGAGGCCGAGCGGCGCGGAGCCCGAGACGGCGTACTTGACCCGCCCGCCGAGTGCAGTGCGGATCTTGCTGAGCACGAGCCGGTCGAACAGGGCGAACTGGAGCTTGAGTCCGAGGGGAACAGTGCCGGCGTCGAGCGCCTTGGAGTGCGCGATCGCGACCTCGGCGGCCTTGCGAAAGATCTTTCCCTTGCCGCTGCCCTCCGCCTTCTGCTCCGAGGAGTTGTAGACCTTCTCGAAGACGCGGGGAACCGCGAGCAGGAAGGTCGGCTTGAAGGAGGCCATCGACGGCAGCAGCAGCTTGGTGTCGGGCTGGTGGCCGACCTTGACGCCGCCCTCGATGCCGAGCACCGAGATGAAGCGGGCAAAGATGTGCGCCGTGGTGATGAACAGCAGCGTGCTCGAATCCTCATTGACGACCTCGGGGATCGCGGCGTGCGCATTGCGGCACAGTTCGACGAAGTTCGAGTGGGTGAGGATGCAGCCCTTCGGTCGGCCGGTGGTGCCCGAGGTGTAGATGAGCGTGGCGAGGTCGCTGCCCTTGGCGAGCTGCCTTCGGCGCTCGACCTCGTCGTCGCTGACATCGACCCCGGCCTTGACGAGCTTGTCGAGGTCGCCGAGGTCGATCTGCCACGAGGCGCGCACGAGAGGCAAGTCGGCGCGCACCTCGTCGAATCGCGCGAAGTGATCAGCCGTCTCGGTGATCATGGCGACGGCGCCGGAGTCGCTGAGGTTCCACTGCACCTGGCCCGGTGCGGAGGTCTCATAGACGGGAACGAGCACGGCACCGGCGAACCAGGTGGCGAAGTCGATGAGCGTCCATTCGTACCGCGTCTTGCACATCATGCCGATCTTGTCGCCGGGCTCGATGCCCGAGGCGATGAGACCCTTCGAGAGGGCGATGACCTGGCGCAGGAATTCGGCCGCGGAGATGTCTTCCCAGCCGCCGTCGGAAGTGGGAAGCGCGAACAGGGCGCGGTCGGGCGTCTTGGCCACCCGGCCGATCAGGAGGTCCGTCGCGTTGGCGTTCGGGTCGGCTTGGACGAGTAGGGGTGAGTCGTACTGTTTCACGGCAGCTCCTTTGGCACCGATGCGGTAATTCCTCCCACTCTATCCGCAGTCGCTGGGCGCCACCGGGGACGCGGTGGTCACGCAAATGGCCTTGTGGCCCGTCGATCCCTAAACTCGGGGGTGCGCATCCGTGACGCGGGTCTCGGTCGGTGCGCCCATCCCGAATCAGAATGAGGTCGTCAGCCGTGCACGCAATTGGCATCGATATCGGCGGCACCAAGATCGCGGGTGCCGTGGTCAGTGAGACCGGCGAGATCGTCGCCGAGGAGCGCATCGCCACACCCGCGGGCGACTCCGAGACGCTCGTGGATGCCGTCGTCACCATGATCGAGTCACTCGCCGACGGCCGCGACGTGCGCGCGGCCGGCGTGGCGGCACCCGGCTTCATCGACGTGACCCAGTCCATCGTGTACTACACCCCGAATATCAGCTGGCGGCAGGAACCACTGCGCGAGCGGCTGAGCTCCCGCCTCGATCTCGAGATCACCATCGACAACGACGCCAACGCGGCCGGATGGGCGGAGTTCCGCTTCGGCGCGGGCCGCGAGGTCGACGACATGACGATGCTCACGATCGGCACCGGCGTCGGGGGAGCCATCGTCACCGGCGGGCGCCTGTTCCGCGGCGGCTTCGGTGCCGGCGCGGAGCTCGGCCACATGCGCGTCGTGCCCGACGGGCTGCCCTGCGGATGCGGGGCCAAGGGCTGCATCGAGCAGTACGGCTCCGGTCGAGCACTGCTGCGTATGGCCAACGCGATCGCGGATGTGCGCGGCATCGGTCTCGGCATCGCCACGGTGCGCGAGCAGAAGGGCGCGCTCACCGGCGACGATCTCTCCGTGCTCATCGAAGCTGGTGACCCCGGTGCGCTGCAGGCGCTGCGTGAACTCGGCAACTGGCTCGGCCAGGCCTGTGCGTCGCTGAGCGCGATCCTCGACCCTCAGCTCTTCGTGTTCGGCGGGGGAGTGGCCCTCGCGGGCGAGCTGCTGCTCGAGCCCATTCGTGAGGCGTACCTCAACAACCTGCCGGCGCGCGGGTTCCACCCCGAGCCGGAGTTCGTCATCGCCGAACTGGTCAACGACGCGGGGGTCGTCGGCGCCGCCGACCTGGCCCGCGCACACCTTGAGGCGGCCGCGCGCTGAATTCAGCAGGGCTAAGCTGGCGATACGTTTCCGAAGGCGGGTGTCGATGTTCTACTGGTTCATGAAGAACCTGATTGTCGGGCCCATCGTGCGCACCGCCTTCCGCCCGTGGGTCACCGGGCACTCGAACATCCCGAAGACCGGCGGCGTCATCATGGCGAGTAATCACCTCTCGTTCATCGACTCCGTCTTTCTGCCGCTCATGATCGATCGGCAGATCAGTTTTCTCGCGAAGAGCGACTACTACACCGCGCGCGGGTTCAAGGGCTGGGCCATCAAGAACTTTCTCAAGGCCGCCGGCATGATTCCGATCGACCGCTCGGGCGGCAAGGCCTCGGAGGCGTCGCTGCAGACCGGACTCGGCGTGCTCGCCAGGGGAGAGGTGCTCGGCATCTACCCCGAGGGCACGCGCAGTCCGGATGGCAAGCTCTACCGCGGCCGCACCGGCGTCGCCCGCATGATTCTCGAGGGCAGCGTTCCCGTGGTGCCCGTCGCGATGATCGACACCGAGAAGGTCATGCCGGTCGGGCGCCGCATTCCCAAGGTGCGCAGGATCGGAATCGTCATCGGTGAGCCGCTCGATTTCAGCCGCTTTCAGGGCATGGAGGGCGACCGCTTCATCCTCCGCTCCATCACCGACGAGATCATGTACGAGCTGGCTCGCTTGAGCAAGCAGGAATACGTCGACGTCTATGCGAGTTCGGTGAAGGAAAGGGTCGGCTCGCTGAGTCGATAGCGCTGAGTCGGTAGCGCGGGGCCGGTGGCACCGCGGCGACCGGTCATCCGAGGGGTGCCAGCCCAATAAGGTAGTACTGGCTGCCCTTGCGGCCGAGCGGGCGCCAGCCCGTGTCCGATCTCACTGAGGAATGTCCGTGGTTAATCCGTCCGAAGATGCTGTCGTGCTTGCTGATCCCGCAGTGATCGCAGGCCTCGACTATTGGCGGACTCTTCCCATCAAGCAGCAGCCACAGTGGCCCGATGAAAATGCCGTGCACGCGGCATCAGCGGAGATCGCAAACATGCCGCCGCTCGTCTTCGCGGGTGAGGTCGACATCCTGCGCGAGCGGCTCGCCGCTGCCGCGAGCGGTCACGCCTTTCTGCTGCAGGGTGGTGACTGCGCCGAGACCTTCGCGGGCGCCAAGGCCGACCAGATCCGCAACCGGGTGAAGACCGTGCTTCAGATGGCCGTCGTGCTCACCTACGGCGCGTCCATGCCCGTCATCAAGATGGGCCGGATGGCAGGACAGTTCGCGAAGCCCCGATCGAGCGACGACGAGACGCGCGATGGCGTCACCCTTCCCGCGTACCGCGGCGACATCGTCAACGGCTACGACTTCACTCCCGAGTCGCGCGAGGCCGACCCGCGCAGGCTCGTGCAGGGATACCACACCGCCGCGTCTACCCTGAACCTGGTGCGCGCCTTCACGCAGGGTGGGTTCGCCGACCTTCGCCAGGTTCACAGCTGGAATCAGGGCTTCGCGCGCAACCCTGCGAATGTCAAGTACGAGCAGATGGCGAAGCACATCGACAAGGCCGTGAAGTTCATGGAAGCGGCGGGCGCCGACTTCGACGAGCTCAAGCGCGTCGAGTTCTACACCGGTCACGAGGGCCTGCTCATGGACTACGAGCGACCGATGACGCGCATCGATTCCCGCACGGGAACCCCGTACAACACCTCGGCTCACTTCCTCTGGGTGGGCGAGCGCACGAGGGATCTCGATGGCGCGCATATCGACTACTTCTCCCGGGTGCGCAACCCGATCGGGGTGAAGCTCGGTCCGACGACGACCCCCGCGATCATGCGGGAGCTGATCGATAAGCTCGATCCGAATCGCGAACCGGGGCGACTCACCTTCATCACGCGCATGGGCGCAGGCAAGATCCGGGATGCTCTGCCGCCACTGCTCGAAGCGATCAAAGAGACGGATGCGACGCCGCTGTGGGTCTCCGACCCGATGCACGGCAACGGGCTCACCACCCCGACGGGCTACAAGACGCGGCGTTTCGACGACGTCGTGGACGAGGTCAAGGGCTTCTTCGAGGCACACCGCGCGGCGGGAACCTATCCCGGTGGCATCCACATCGAGCTCACCGGTGACGACGTCACCGAGTGCCTGGGCGGCTCGGAGCAGATCGACGAGGCAACGCT
>DATNBR010000023.1:0-8242 GCA_035571875.1 Lacisediminihabitans sp.
CGACGCCCGCGCAGAAGGCGATTCTGCGCGAGGCCGGACCACTCGTGCAGGAGCGCATGCAGCTGCTGGGCGACGCGCCCGCCCTGCTCGGATTCCTGTTCACCCCGGATGACGAGATCACCTACGACGAGGATGCCCTCCCGGGCCCGGACGCCGCGATTGTTCTCGACGCGGCCATCGCGACTCTCGAGCAGCTGAACGCCTGGTCGCACGAGGAGCTCGAGCGGGTGCTGCGGGCATCCCTCGTGGACGGCGCCGGCCTCAAGCCGCGCGTCGCGTTCGGCCCGCTGCGCACGGCGATCAGCGGCAAGCGCATCAGCCCGCCGCTGTTCGAATCGATGGTCATCCTCGGCAAGGAATCCACTCTCGCGCGTCTGGAGAGGTTCAGGAAGAGCCTGTGAACGGCGCGGACGCCGATGTCGTGATCATCGGTGCCGGGCCGGCCGGCCTCTCCGCAGCGCTCAATCTTGCGCGCGCCAGAAGGCGCGTCGTGCTGCTCGACAGCAACCGTCCGCGCAACTCGGTGACCCTCGTCGCGCACGGCTTCCTCACCCGAGACGGCATCACACCGCACAAGCTGCGCAAGCTGGGTCTCGCCGAGCTCGCCGCGTATCCGGGCGTCGAGCATCACCTGGGTCACGTCGACACGGTCAGGCGCGTCGACGGCGGCTTCGAGATCCGCACGAGCCGGGTCAACGCCTCGCCAGCGCGCACGGTGACCGCTCCCGTCGTGCTGGTCGCGAGCGGACTTCGAGAGACCCTGCCCGCGCTGCCGAGCATGGCGTCGTACTACGGAATCGGCCTGTTCAGCTGCGTCGAGTGCGACGGCTACGAGCAGTCAGACAAGCCGCTCGCCCTCATCGGTGAGACGGACGATCTCGTGTACCGCGCGCTGCTCATCCGGCAGTGGAGCAGCGATCTCACGGTGTTCACGAACGGTATCGGCGTCGTGACCGAGAGCGACGAGGCGCTACTGACGGAGCGCGGCGTGCGCGTGGAGCGGCGGAGGATCATCGACATTCTTGGCACCGACGGCATCGTCGCGTCCCTGCTCCTCGACGACGGCGAGCGGGTGCGCGTGGAGGGGGGCTTCGTGCGTCCGCGCTGGGATGCCGCGCTCGACTACGCGGCCACGCTCGGGATTGAGACGGATGACGATGGCTTCGTGACGACGGACGGCGCGGGGCGCACGAGCATCCCCGGTGTGTACGCCGCGGGGGACTCCACCGCTCCGGGGCCCCAGCAGCTCATCGTCGCGGCCGGAGCCGGGGCGCGCGCGGCGGCCACGATCAACCGCGACCTCCTCGGCATCCCTCGCCCCTGACCGACCGCTGGTCGAGGAGCGGAGACCCTCCACGCCGGTCGAGTGCGAGGAACGAGCGTATCGAGACCTACTGCCCCCGGGCCCGCAAATGCGCCTGCGTGAGCGCCTCCATCTCTTCGTCGCTCAGGTCGTCGAGCTTCTTCGCCTCGGCCCGGTCGGTGCGCTGCCAGCGGATGAACAGCACGATGAGCACGGGCAGGTCGGCGATCTCGGCGATGAACCAGAGCAGGTCGCCCGAGAGATGCTGGTCGTGGTAGCTGGACGGGAACCAGGCGGGCAGCGAGCCGAGCACCGGCCCCACCTGGTCGAGGATGTGTCCGTTGAGCCGCAGCAGGATGCCCGGAATCGCGTCTATCACGAGCTCGACGAACACGAGCATGAACTCGACGGTGACGATGAAGGTCGTGGTCTGGGTGGTGTGCTCGATGATCGGCAGCACCATGAGCAAGCCGACCGTGGGAACGAGCACGGTGATGATGACCTCGCCGAGCGAGCTGAGTCTGATCACTCCGGCGAGCGGGGTGAGAAACACCATGAACGCGGCGAGGGCGAACAGGGGTGCAAAGACGACGTTGCCGAACAGGCGGACGATCCGAGAGCCGAGCACCGCATCCATGACTTTCAGGGGCATCCCGCTCAGCACGTTCTTGGCGAGTGTCACGGGCTTTCCGATGGCGACGAGAGCGGGCACGGCGAAGAGCAGGAGCGCGATTCTCGTGGTGAACGCCCAACGAAGTTCGGCGTCGTACACGCCGAGGAACCCGAGGTTGACGACCGCGAAGCTGCCGAGCCCGAGGCCGTAGAACCCGAGTGTGGGCAGGAGCGGCCAGCGTTCACCCCGCGCCGCGAGAGCGATGATTCCGGATGCGTAGAGGCCGCCGGCGAGGATGAGCGCAGCCACCGCGACAGGGTCGAATTGCCACGATGTGAGGAAGGTCAGGATGGGCGGCGTCAGCGTCTCCGTTCGTGTGAGTGCACGAAGATTCTCGCACCGTAGCCTGCCCGCGCACCCGACGCTGCTCATTTGGCCGGCTCTGTTGCGGTAGGTTAGAGTGTCTAGTCGGTCAGGCTTCGGTCTGAGCCGGTGGGGTATGGTGTAATTGGCAACACGGAAGATTCTGATTCTTTTGTTCTTGGTTCGAGTCCAGGTACCCCAGCTTGAGCGCCCCTGATCCGATAGCGATCAGGGGTTTTGCATGTGCATCGCCCTTCGATGTTTGGATGCGCGACGGTGATCGCGGCTGAAGGAGCGTGGGCGGCGTGGAGCCTCAGGCTGCGCGGACGAACAGGCCGCGCACCGCGCTCAGGAGTTGCTCCGTGCGCGAGGGCGGCTCGGCAACGACGGGCTCGGGCACGAAGGCGACGTGCAGGCATCCGGTGCACAGGGCGACGTAGCGGTGGATGGCGAGGCCGGTTCCGAAGTACGGGTTCGGCTTTGCCTCCATGGTCGAGCCGCACACGGCGCATTCCGCGGCGGGTGACGATGACCATTCGGGCGAGAGTCGTTGCTCGGGGGAACGCACGATTGCTAGCGACATCGGGGGTATCACTTTCGGGTAAACGCATGCGCCCGCTTCGCCACCGCGCTGGGGGAGCGCAATTGCTGCTGAATCGGGTGCGAGGCCGCCGGGGGAGCGAACCTGTACGAACCATAGTCCCCCTATTAGGGGACACGCGCCCAGCCCCCGAATGGGGGGCGGTCGACTAGAGGTCGATCGACTCGTTCGGCTCGAGCGGGAAGAACTCGCCTCCGCCCAGCTTGGTCGCCTCATCGATGCGCGCGTTCGACATCGTCTTGCCTGCGACAGACAGCACCATCTCGTGGGTCGGGAAGCTGCGGCGCGGCTTCACGGCCTCGACGTAGTCCATCGTCTCGGAGATCTTGAGCCACGGCGCGCCCGCGGGCACCGCGAGGGTGTCGACCGCGACGCCCTCGGGAATGGTGAAGGAGTCGCCCGCGTAGTAGAGCACCTCGTTGACGAGCACGCCCACGTTGTCGACGATCGGCAGGCTGCGGTGGATGACCGCGTGCTTCTCGCCGAAGAAGCGCAGGGTGAATGGATCCACCTCGATCGTGTCGCCGTCCTTGACCACCGTGATATCGAAGTCGGATGCCGCGGTCGCGACGCCCGCCGGACCGAAGATCCGCACATCCGGGTTTCGTTCGATGATGCGACTGAGCTGGTCGCCCGTCCAGTGATCGGCGTGCTCGTGGGTGATCACGACCGCGACGACGTTCGAGGTGCCGACGAGCGGAGTCGTGAACGTTCCCGGATCGATGATGAGGGTCTTTCCCGCTTCTTCGAGGACGAGGCAGGCGTGTTCGAGTTTGGTCAGTCGCATCCGCCCATTTTATCGTCGTCGCCGCTCACCGTCGCCTGCGTTTCGTGCGTCGGAGGGTCCCGCGGCCTGCAACGGCGTTTGCGCTGAGCGGGAATGCCTCCATTCGGGATGCGGAGAGGGGCGGATGGTGGATGGTTGTGCCGCGCATACCCCTGGGGGGTATAGTGGAGGCATGATTGCGGATATCAAGAAGCGCGCACTGCATCGCAGCCGCATCCTCGAGGGCCAGATGCGCGGCCTGCAGAAGATGATCGACAACGAGGACTACTGCATGGACATCATCACGCAGACACTCGCCATCCAGAAGTCACTCGGCAGCCTCAACAAGCTGCTCGTCGAGAATCACCTGCGCACGCACGTGACCGAGATGTTCGAGGCGGGAGGCGACCAGCGCGAGCTTGCCACGCAGGAACTGCTCAAGGTTTTTGAACTCAGCAACAACAGGGGAGACAGGTCATGACCGAGCACGAACCCGACGGGCACCCGCACGATCTTCATAACTCAGGCAATACGGCCGCGCACGAGCCGGAAGGGGCGGATGTCGTGGTCGCCGAGCACGAATTGCCTGAGTTACGCACAGAGCACGCGGGGCACGAAGAGCACGCGGGGCACGACATGCACGCCGGGCACGACGAGCACGCGGGCCACGACACGCACGACGGGCACGCGGGGCACGACGTGCACGCCGGGCACGACGGGCACGCGGGCCACGACGAGCACGCCGGTCACGACCACTCCGCGCACGACCCGGCGATGTTCAAGCGCAAGTTCTGGCTGAGCCTCGTGCTCACCATCCCGACGCTCGTCTTCTCGAGAGGCCTGCAAGACATCCTGGGCCTCGGAGGCCCACGCTTCCCCGGCAGCGACTACATCCCGGCCGTGTTCGGCCTCGTGCTGATGGTCTACGGCGGTTGGGTCTTCATCAAGGGCGGCATCGCCGAGCTGCGGGCGAAGCAGCCGGGCATGATGACCCTGATCTCGCTCGCGATCGTCGTCGCCTTCGGGTACAGCGCCGCCGTCACGCTCGGCCTCAACGGCATGGACTTCTGGTGGGAGCTCGCCACGCTCATCACGATCATGCTGCTCGGGCACTGGATCGAGATGTCCGCGATCATGGGGGCGCAGAACGCGCTCGGCGAACTGGCCAAGCTGCTCCCGGATGAGGCGGAACTCCTGCAGGACGACGGCGAGGCCACCACCACGGTTCCGGTCGCGCGGCTGCGGCGTGGCGACCGCGTGCTCGTGCGTCCGGGCGCAGCCATCCCGGTGGACGGCGAGATCGTCGACGGCGAGTCCGAGGTCAACGAATCGCTGCTCACTGGCGAATCGTCGGCGGTTGCAAAGGTCGTCGGTGCCCGCGTGATCGCCGGCAGCATCAACGGCTCGGGCGCCCTCACCGTGCGCGTCACCGAGACGGGCGACACGACGGCGCTCGCGGGCATCATGAAGCTCGTCGCCGACGCGCAGCAGAGCAGGTCGGGCAGCCAGGTGCTCGCCGACCGCGCCGCAGCGCTCCTCTTCTATGTCGCGGTCGCGGCGGCGGTCGTCACCCTGTTGGTCTGGTTCCTGCTCAAGCCGGATGACCCGGGCTTCGTTCTCGAACGCGTCGTCGCGGTGCTGGTGATCGCCTGCCCGCACGCGCTGGGACTCGCGATCCCGCTCGTGGCCCTCATCTCCACCACGAAGGGCGCCCGCCAGGGGATCCTGGTGCGCAGCCGCATCGCCCTCGAGGAGGCTCGCAGCATCGACGTCGTGCTCTTCGACAAGACCGGAACCCTCACCGAGGGGCGGCAGGGCGTCTCCGACCTGCTATGCGCCGGGGAGGAACTGGACTCGGGCTCGACCGGCGAAGAGTCGGATGGCGGGGACGAACGCGCACCGCTGAGCGACTCGCAGGCGACCATGCTCGCGCTCGCGGCATCCGTGGAGAAGCGGGCGGAGCATCCGATCGGCCGGGCCATCGTGGCCGAGGCCGACGCCCGCGGAGCAACGGTTGCACGCGCGACAGGCTTCGTCTCCCTGCCCGGCCGCGGCGCCGAGGCGACCGTCGACGATCGCACCGTCACGGTCACGAGTGCTCGCCTGTTGATCGAGCGCGGCATCGCGATGGAGCCGTCGCTCGTCAACGCGAATCGACTGCTCAGCGCGCAGGGCAAGACCGTGGTGTTCGTGCTCGACGGCGAGGAGGTGCTCGGACTGATCGCCCTCGCCGACGTCATCCGGCCGGAGTCCGCCGAGGCGGTCTCGCTGCTGCACAGGCGCGGGGTGCGCGTCGCGATGCTCACCGGGGATTCGCACGCTGTCGGCAACTGGGTCGCGCATCGACTCGGTATCACCGAGGTCTTCGCCGAGGTGCTTCCCGCACAGAAGGCGGATGTCGTGGCCGACCTGCAGAAGGGCGGCACCAGGGTCGCCATGGTCGGCGACGGCGTGAATGACGCCCCCGCGCTGGCCAGGGCCGACATCGGCATCGCGATCGGTGCAGGCACGGATGTGGCGATCGAGTCGGCAGGCGTCGTGCTGGCCTCGAGCGACCCCCGTGCCGTCGCGGACGTGCTGACGCTCAGCCGCGCCACCTACCGCAAGGAGCTGCAGAACCTGTGGTGGGCCGCCGGGTACAACATCATCGGACTGCCTCTTGCCGCGGGCGTGCTGGTGGGCGTCGGATTCACCATGCCGCCGGCGGTGGCCGCCATCCTGATGTCCGCGTCGACGATCATCGTCGCGGCGAACGCGCAACTGCTGAGGCTCGTGAAGCTCGGGCGGTAACGCTCCGCCTGCTGCGCATACGCCATACTGGGCGCATGACGACGCCGAAGCCGCTGCGCCTCGTCGTCGCCATCAACCCGTCCGCCTCCTTCGGTAAGGGGCGCGACGTCGGCCCCGCCGTGGTGCAGACCCTCCGCGCATCCGGGCACGAGGTGACGGCTCTCACCGAGCCCGACTTCGACGCGCTTCGGGATGCCGCCCGCACGGCCCTGAGGCAGCATCCGGATGCGCTCGTGGTCGTCGGCGGCGACGGCATGGTGAGCCTCGGCGTGAACCTGCTCGTCGGTACAAAGATTCCGCTCGGCATCGTGCCGTCGGGAACCGGCAACGACATGGCGCGCGGCCTCGGCATCCCGGTCGGCAACACCGAAGCGGCGATCCAGCTACTGCTCTCGTTGCTGCACCAGCCGTCCAGGGTGATCGACGCCGGCCGTGTGACCGAGGCCGACGGGCGCACCACCTGGTTCGCCTCCGTGCTCTCCGCGGGCTTCGACGCGGTGGTGAATGAGCGCGCGAATCTCATGCGCTGGCCGCGCGGGCGCAGCCGCTACAACCTCGCCCTGCTGCGCGAACTCGCCGTGCTGAAGCCGATTCGCTACCGGCTCACTCTTGACGGCGTCGACTCCGAGACCAAGGCCATGCTCGTCGCGGCGGGCAACAACGTGTCGCTCGGTGGCGGAATGCGTCTCGTGCCGAACGCCGAGCTCGACGACGGCCTGCTCGACGTGCTCGTCGTGCAGCCCCTCTCGCGCACGGCGTTCCTGCGCATCTTTCCGCGCGTGTTCAAGGGCACGCACGTCAGCGACGTGCGGGTGTCGATCACGCATGCCCGCAGCATCCGAATCGAAGCGGATGCGGTGGTCGCCTATGCGGACGGCGAACGCATCGGCCCGCTCCCGATCGATGTCGAGCTCGTGCCCGGGGTGTTGCGCGTGCTGGCCCCGGCAACCGCTACCGCTACTGCTACCGCCTCACCGCGCCAGTAACCGTCTCGTCGCACCAGAAACGTCTGGCGCGCCGAGGCGGTTTCCGGTGCGTGGAAGGGCGTGGAAGGGCGCGGATGCGCGTGCTCGCGGCGCGAGTGGGCGCTTAGCCGTGCTGGCTGCTGGCTGCGGGTTCGGCGCGGGAGCGCGCATCCGCTCAACTCGATGGCAAGTCCCGCCACGACGGCTGTCGCGGTCATTCGGCGCGCGGTACGGGTCATGGTGTCCCTTGGGTGACGTGCTGCTTTTGTTGAGCGCTCGCGCATGTGGCATACTCGTTGAGTTGTCCACTAACGGCCCCATCGTATAGTGGCCTAGTACGCCGCCCTCTCACGGCGGTAACACCGGTTCGAATCCGGTTGGGGTCACCAACACAAAACCCCCGCTTGCCAGCATTTCGGCAGGCGGGTTTTTTGTCGCCCGCGCCATTCGCGCCGCTGCACTCCACTACGCTTGACCCTGCGAAGGGGAGTATTCCACCTCGCTGTTTCCGTCAGCACGGGCCCCGATGATGCGGCCTCGGGAACGGCGGCGTCGCCAGCGAGACCGGGCGGCGCGGAAGAGACTTTCGGGCCCTGTCGACCCCTCTTCGCTAAGGACTCCCATGGAGCTTGCCCTTCCCCTCTGGTTCGAGATCACCACCTTCGTGGTTCTCACCGGCATCATCGTCTTCGACCTCGTGCACGCCTATCGCAGACCGCACATCCCGTCGACGAAGGAGTCGAGCCTGTGGGTCGGCTTCTACGTGCTGCTCGCGCTCGTCTTCGCGGTGCTGATGCTCGTGCTGGGCGACGCGGAGCACGCCGGACAGTTCGTGGCAGGC
>DATNBR010000024.1:0-13105 GCA_035571875.1 Lacisediminihabitans sp.
TCGCCGCGCTCGGCGTACTGGTGGCCGCCTCGATGGCGGCGTGTGGTGGCGGCGACAAGGGTGGCGGCGGCTCGGGCGATAAAAAGATCGTCATGGGCTTCGCTCAGGTCGGTGCCGAGAGTGGCTGGCGGACAGCGAACACCAAGTCCATCCAGCAGTCCGCGGCCGACGCGGGCATCGAGCTCAAGTTCTCCGACGCGCAGCAGAAGCAGGAGAACCAGATCGCGGCCATCCGCTCGTACATCGCGCAGAAGGTGGACGTCATCGCCTTCTCGCCGGTCGTCGAGTCCGGCTGGGACACCGTGCTCAAGGAGGCCAAGAACGCGAAGATCCCGGTGGTTCTCACCGACCGCGCCGTCGACTCCAAGGACACCTCGCTGTACGAGACGTTCCTCGGCAGCGACTTCGTCAAGGAGGGCAAGTCCGCCGGCGAGTGGGCCGTCAACGAGTTCAAGGATGCGACCGACACCGTGCCGATCATCCAGCTCGAGGGCACCACGGGCTCCGCACCGGCTCTTGACCGCACCTCGGGCTTCGCCGACGCCATCGCCGCGAACCCGAAGCTGAAGATCGTTGCGAGCCAGACGGGTGACTTCACCCGCTCGGGCGGCAAGCAGGTCATGGAGGCGCTCCTGAAGTCGCACCCCGAGGTCAAGCTCGTCTGGGCACAGAACGACGACATGGGGCTCGGCGCGATCGAGGCCATCGAGGCCGCGGGCAAGGTTCCGGGCAAGGACATCAAGATCATCACGGCTGACGGGACGCACGACGGAATGCAGGCGGCCGCCGACGGCAAGATCAACTTCATCGTCGAGTGCAATCCGCTCATGGGCAAGCAGCTCATCGACATCGTGAAGAAGATCACGGCGGGCGACTCGGTGCCGAAGCGCATCGTCACCGACGAGACGACGTTCACCTCGGCGCAGGCCAAGGAAGCGCTGCCCACCCGCAAGTACTGATCCGAAGCGCCGACCGGCGCGATGACACCCCGGCTTACGCTACGGTCTCATCACGCCCGGTCGGCGCGGAGGCGCGCCTCACCACGACTCACCTCAACGAAGAGAAAGCCAGCCGCATGAGCCAGCCCGCTCCCGTCGTCGACATGACGGGCATCTCGATAGCCTTCCCGGGCGTGAAAGCCCTCGACGGCGTCGACTTTCGCATGTTCCCCGGCGAGGTCCACTCGCTCATGGGGGAGAACGGCGCAGGCAAGTCGACTCTCATCAAGGCGCTGACCGGTGTGTACCCGGTCGACACCGGTCGCATCCTGCTCGACGGAAAGCCGCTGTCGATCTCCTCACCCGCCCAGGCGCAGGCCGCGGGCATCAGCACCGTCTACCAGGAGGTCAACCTCCTCACCAATCTCACCGTGGCCGAGAACATCATGCTCGGTCGCGAGGCTCGTCGCGGGCCGGCCATCGACTGGAAGAAGACGAGGTCGCAGGCGGCAGAGCTGCTCGCCGGACTCAGCCTCGACATCGATCCCAACTCTCTCCTCAGTTCGCACTCACTCGCCGTGCAGCAACTGGTCGCCATTGCCAGGGCCATCGGCATCCAGGCCAAGGTGCTCATCCTCGATGAGCCGACCTCGAGCCTCGATACGGATGAGGTCGCCGAGCTCTTCCGCATCATCCGCCGCCTCAAGCAGAGCGGCGTCGCCATCCTCTTCGTCTCGCACTTTCTCGAGCAGGTGTACGAGATCTCCGACCGACTGACGGTGCTGCGCAATGGCCAGCTCGTCGGCGAGTACCTCACCGACGAGATCCTGCGCATCGAACTCGTGCACAAGATGATCGGCAAGGAGGTCGAGGTGCTCGACGACCTCGAGCGCAAGACGCGCACGACGGCGGATGCGACCGACGAAGAGGTGCCGTTCGTCGAGGCGATCGGCCTCGGGCGCAAGGGATCGCTCGCGCCGATCGACCTCAGTGTGTACGAGGGCGAGGTCGTCGGTCTCGCTGGCCTCCTCGGCTCGGGGCGAACCGAACTCGCCAGGCTGCTCTCCGGCGCCGACCACGCCGACGCCGGCGAACTGCGCATCGCAGGCAAGGCATCGCGGCTGCGCACCCCGCGGTCCGCGCTCAGGCGTCGCATCGCGTACTCCTCCGAGAATCGTCGCGCTGAGGGCATCGTCGATGACCTCAGCGTTCGGGACAACATCGTGCTCGCTCTGCAGGCAGATCGCGGCTGGTTCCGTCGCATCCCGAAGAAGCGGCAGGACGAACTCGCGACGAGCTATATCAAGGCCCTCAACATCCGACCGGCCAACCCCGATGCGCTCGTGCGCAACCTCAGCGGCGGTAACCAGCAGAAGGTGCTCCTGGCACGCTGGCTCGCGGTGGCGCCCCACCTGCTGATTCTGGATGAGCCCACTCGCGGCATCGACGTCGGTGCCAAGGCCGAGATCCAGAAACTCGTGATCGAACTCGCCGAGAACGGCATGTCGGTGCTGTTCATCTCAGCCGAGCTCGAGGAGGTGCTGCGCCTCAGCCACCGCATCGTCGTGATGCGCGACCGCGAGAAGGTGGCCGACATTGAGAACGATGACGTGACCCTCGGTCAGGTCATGAGTCTTATCGCGAGCGGAACGGAAGCATGAGCGCCATCCTGAGAGGCCGCCTGGTCTGGCCCATCGTCACCCTGGTGGCACTGCTGGTGCTGAACGTCATCGTCGAGCCGAGCTTCTTCTCGATTCGCCTGCAGGACGGCCACCTGTTCGGCAGCATCATCGACATCCTGCGCAACGGTGCGCCGACCGTGCTCGTCGCGCTCGGCATGACCCTCGTGATCGCGACACGGGGCATCGATCTCTCGGTCGGTGCGATCGTGGCGATCTGCGGCGCCCTGGCCTGTTCGATGATCGCAGCGTCGCCGCACCCCGGCAGTGTCTCGACCGTCATGCTGGCCGTGGGTGCGTCCCTCGTGCTCGCGATCGTGCTCGGGCTGTGGAACGGCCTGCTGGTCTCGGTGATCGGAATTCAACCGATTATCGCCACGCTCATCCTGATGACGGCCGGTCGCGGCCTCGCGATGCTCATCACCCAGGGGCAGATCATCACGGTCACGAGCGCGCCGTACAAGGTGATCGGCGGCGGATACTGGCTCTCGCTGCCCGCCTCGATCCTGATCGCGGCTGTCATGTTCGCGATCACGGCGGTGCTCACGCGCAAGACCGCGCTCGGCGTGCTGATCGAGTCTGTGGGCATCAATCCGCAGGCGAGCAGGCTCGCGGGGGTGCGCTCGCGCAGCATCATCTGGACCGTGTACGTCTTCAGCGCGGTGTGCGCGGGCGTCGCCGGTCTCATGATCAGCTCCAACGTCACCGCCGCGGATGCGAACAACGCCGGTCTGTGGATCGAACTGGATGCGATCCTCGCGGTGGTCATCGGAGGCACCTCCCTCATGGGCGGGCGGTATTCGCTCATGGGGACCCTGATCGGTGCGTTCATCATCCAGACCCTCACCACAACGGTCTACACCGTCGGAATTCCGCCCGAGGTGACCCTCGTGTTCAAGGCCATCGTCGTCATCGCCGTCTGCCTGCTCCAGTCTCCGGCGATGCAGGCACGAATTCGAAACATGCGCAGAAGGCGTGCGCTCGCCGTGAAGGAAGGTGTCGCAGCATGAGCGTCCAGGTCTCGGGCAAGGCGCCCACATTCGCTCGCACGGGCGTGCGTCGCTATCTGCCCAACTCGCGCTACGTCTCGGTGCTCGTCACTCTCGCGCTGCTCATCGTGATGTTCGCCGCGGGTTCCGCGAGCTACCGCGGGTTCTTCTCCGGGCAGGTCGTGCTGAACCTGTTCATCGACAACTCGTTCCTCATCGTGCTCGCGGTCGGCTCCACCTTCGTGATCCTCACCGGTGGCATCGACCTGTCGGTCGGCTCGGTGGTCGGACTCTCGACGATGATCGCCGCGTCCCTGTTGAGGGCAGGATGGTCGCCCGCGCCCGTGATCCTCGTCGTGCTGCTGGCCGGCTCGACCCTCGGTCTGCTGGTGGGGCTCGTGATCCACTACTTCGACATCCAGCCGTTCATCGCGACGCTCGCCGCCATGTTCCTCGCGCGCGGGCTCTGCTACGTGATCAGCCTCAAGTCGATCTCGATCACCGACCCGTTCTTCACCTCGATGGCGCAGACCCAGCTTCCGCTCGGCCCGGACCTCCACCTCACGCCGAGTGTCATCGTCGCGCTCATCATCGTGGCGGCGGCGTTCTTCGTGCTGCACTACACGCGCACCGGCCGCACCGTCTACGCGATCGGAACCGGTGACCAGTCGGCGATGCTCATGGGCCTGCCGGTGACGCGCACGCGCATCCTCGTCTACGTCATCAGCGGCTTCTGTGCGGCCCTCGGGGGAGTGCTGTTCACGTTCTACACGCTCTCCGGATACAGTCTGACCGCGGTGGGAATGGAACTCGACGCGATCGCCGCTGTGGTGATCGGCGGCACCATCCTCACCGGGGGCTCCGGCTACGTGCTCGGGTCGGTGCTCGGCGTACTCGTGCTCGGCATCATCCAGACCATCATCAGTTTCGACGGCACGCTGAGCTCGTGGTGGACCAAGATCGTCATCGGTGGCCTGCTGTTGCTCTTCGTCATCCTCCAGCGTGTCTTCCTCGCCAGGAAGCGATGACTGCGCGAGGTCACCTGGGGCGGCATAATTGAGTTCAGCTGTCGAGGAGCCAAATTCCGGCGAGGGTGTGCGCAGCGAGAAGTCGGCGGTGCGGGTGAGTACAGGCGAGCAGCGGGCCCGCGTCGCAACCATCTTCGACGTTGCGCGACTGGCCGGCGTCTCACACCAGACGGTGTCGAGAGTGCTCAACGACCTGCCCAACGTCAGGCCGTCGACCAAGCTCAGAGTCGAGGATGCTATCAAGCAGCTTCGCTACCGGCCGTCCACCGCCGCGAGGGCGCTCGTCACGAAGCGCTCGCGTACGATCGGGTTGGTCACGACGGGTGCGCCGGACTTCGGTCCGTCCAGCACCGTCATCGGCTTCAACGAGGCTGCGCGTGAGGCGCGATACGCGGTGAGCATGGCGAGCATGCTCGACTCGGATCCCGAGTCGGTGCGTGCGGCTGTCGATCTGCTGCTGCGGCAGAACGTCGAGGCACTCGTGCTCATCGCGTCGAGACGCGGGGCGCTCGAGTCCATTCGCGGTATCGAGCTCGGAGTGCCGCTGATCGCCGTCGAGTCGAGCGGTCGCGGCGGCTTCCACAGCGTCTCGATCGATCAGTACCGAGGCGCGCGCGCGGCCGTGGCCCACCTGATCTCGCTCGGGCATCGTGAGATCCTGCACCTGGCAGGACCGAGCGATTCCATGGATGCCATCGAACGAGTGCGCGCGTGGCGCGACACCTTGGCGGAGCACGACCTCCAGGCACGCGAGCCAGCCATAGGCGACTGGTCGCCCGCGAGCGGCTACCGCTACGGACTCACGCTCAAGCCGCCGCTCGACTTCACCGCCATCTTCGTCGGCAATGACCAGATGTCCCTCGGAGTGATCCAGGGCCTGGCCAGGAACGGCGTGCGGGTGCCGCAGGACGTGAGCATCATCGGATTCGACGACCTGCCCGAGGCCGCGTTCTTCTCGCCGCCGCTCACCACCATGCGGCAGGACTTCAGTGAGCTCGGTCGTGAGATCATGGCAGGCCTGCTCGAGGTGCTCAAGGACGAAGACACGCACAAGCACACCAAGTCGGTTCCCGAATTGGTCGTACGCGAATCAACAGCGCCTCCCACCGCCTGAGCAACGAGTGCTCGGCGGCAGGAGGCGCTGTCGTTGTGCTGCCTGCCCGTCCGGTCAGCGGCCCGCGAGCGAACCGCCGATTCCACCGACGCTGAAGTACTTGTTCAGCAGGGCGAAGAGCAGTACCGGTGGAAGCATCATCACGACTGCAACCGCCATGACGAGGCCCCAGTTGGCCTGGTTCTGCTGGAAGAACGTCTGCAGTCCGATCTGGAGCGTGTAGTTCTCGTCGGAGCGCAGGAACACCACGGCGACCAGGTAGTCGTTCCAGGCGAGCAGGAACGCGAAGATCGCCGTCGAGAGCACGCCGGGCAGCGAGTTGCGCAGCACGATGCGCAGGAAGCTGCCGAACACGGAGCAGCCGTCCATCCAGGCCGCCTCTTCCAGGGTGATCGGGATGGAGTCGAAGTACGCCGCCATCATCCAGATCGCCACAGACATGGTCGATCCCACATAGATGATCGTGACGCCTGCGAGGTTGTCGACGAGGCCGAGCTGGGCGAACAGGATGAACAACGGGATGACCGCGGTGACCACAGGCAGCGACTGCACGATGAACAGCACGAGCGAGTAACCCGACACGAGCTTGCTGCGACCGCGCGAGAGCACGTACCCGGCGGGCGCCGCGACGACCACGGCGACGAGCACGGTCACGAGCGTGACCGTGAGGCTGTTCATCAGCCACGTTCCCACCTTTGTCTTCGCGAAGATGGTGCCGAAGTTCTCGAGCGTGAATCCCTGTGTCTGACTGCCGAGTGACGGCTGCGTGGAGAGGATGAGCACGGCCACGATGGGGATGAGCACGATCGCGCAGATGATGATGAGCGCGAGGAAGCGCCACCACTTGCCGCGTTCCTGCATCTGAGTGAGCGTGCGGCGTTTCGAGGGGGACACCCCCACTTCGAGCTTGCCCACGAGCTGGGCGGCTGGAGCTTCTGCACTCATTCGATGTTCACCTTTCGAATCTGGCGATAGAGCAGCACCGAGATGATCACGAGCACGATCGTCATGATGAAGGCGATCGCGACACCGGGGCCGGTCTGGAAGTTCTGGAACACGGTCGAGTAGGCGAGCACGACCAGCGTCTGTGTCGAGTTGACCGGCCCGCCGCCGGTGAGGAGGAAGATGCTGGGGAAGTCGTTGACGCAGAAGATCGTCATCAGGATCCAGCTGATGTAGGTGGAGCGCGAGATCATCGGCAGCGTGATGCGGCCGAAGGTCTGCCAGCTCGACGCCCCGTCGACCTTCGAGGCCTCATAGACGTTGACATCGACCGACGCGAGCGCCGACGACATCATCATCATCATGAAGGGGAAGCTGATCCACACCTTGAAGATGCAGACGACGATCTGCGCATTCAGAGGATCGGCGAGGAACAGCGGGTTGCCGAAGCCAAGGGCGTCGGCAATGATCGGCAACGGTGACTGGGGCGTCGCGACGAGCCAGTTCCACGAGGTGGCGGAGACGACCACAGGCACGACCCAGGGCAGCAGGAGCAGAACCTTGAACAGTCCGTTCGCCGGGATGCGGGTCCTCAACAGCAGCGATAGCGCCAGGCCGATCGACCAGCTGCCGAACACGCCGACGACCGTGAAGATGATGGTGAATAGCGTGGCGTGCAGGAAGGCCGGCGTTTGCACGACCGAGATGTAGTTGCTGAGCCCGACGAAATTGCCGGCGCTCAGCAGGTCTCCGTTGCGCAGGGACTGCATGCCCGCGTAGACAACGGGGTAGACGTTCAGCAGAACGAGCAGGATGAGCGACGGCAGCACGAACAGCGTGAAAGTTCGGCTGTGTGTGAATTGGCGTTTGCGTTCTCGACTGCTCGGTGAGCGTCCGGAGCCACCGACTCCTACTCCACTTCGCGCCTTCTTCAGCGCTCCGGTCACGGACTCGGTCGTCATGTACTTCTCCTTCGAAGGTCCTCGTAATGATAGAACGGGTGGGCCCGGCCTAGGCCGGACCCACCCGAATCGGTTCGTTACTTCATGAGGCCTTCCATCGACTTCTGCAGCGTGGTGAGCGCAGACTTCGCGTCGGTCTTGCCACCGAGGATTGCCTGGGCGAACGTGATCATCGGCGCGGTACCGTCAACGGTGTTGGCGATGTTCGCGAAGAGACCGGTCGTACCCGGGGCCGCCCAGGTCTTGAAGATGGGCTGCCACTCGTCAACGATCTTGACGTTGTTCGGGTTCGACTTGAACTCCGGGGTGGCAGCGATCGACTTGAGCGGCGGAAGGCCGATGCCGGTCTTCTTCGTCCACAGCGGCGACATGTTCTTGTAGTAGTACGTGAGGAACGCCTCCGAGCCCTTCTGGCTGGGGGTGTTCTTGTACATCATGATGTTGTTCGGGAAGTACAGACCACCCTTCTTGCCGCTGGGGCTCTCGAGCGGGTCGCCCACGACGAGGTCAGCGGCGACGTCGCCGACGGCGCCGGACGGCAGACCTGCGCCGTCCCAGCCGAAGCCGAACTTCTTGGCCTTCCACTGAGCCTGCACGTTGTCGCTCGTGTAGGTGGCGGCAGCGGGGTCGCTGTAGCCGCTCTTCACGAGGTCGAGGATGAACTCCATCGCCTCGATGTTCTCGGGGGTCACGCAGTCGGGCTTCTTGTCGGCGTTGAAGAGGCCACCGCCGTTGTTGATCATGAAGGCCGTGAGGATGTGGCTACCGGTGAAGCTACCCGCACCCGAACCGACACCGAAGCCGAAGACGCCGATCTTCTTGAGTGCCGCACACACGTTGCGGTACTCGTCCCAGGTCTTCGGGGACTCGACGCCAGCCTGCTCCATGAGCGACTTGTTGTACCAGGAGCAGCGGACGTCGAGGTTGTACGGGACGGCTGCGTAGCCCTCATCCGTCTTCATCGTGTCGACGAGACCATCGAAGAAGTCGTCGTAGAGACCGTTCTTCTTCCATTCGTCAAGCAGGTTGTCTGCGTAGGCGATCTTGCCCTGAGCGGCGAACTGGAACGCCTGCGTTCCACCGCCCGAGCTCACGGCGGGGCCCGTGTTGGACGCGACGGCCGAGGAGAACGTCTGGGTGAAGTTCGCCCACTGGATCTCCTGGTACTTCGCCGCGGGAAGGCCGTTCTTCGGCTTGTAGGCGAGGGTGATCTGCTTGTCGGTGGGGTTGAACTCGGTTCCGCCCCATGGCATGTTCCAGAACTTCAGCGGCTTGGAGCTGCCTCCGGCTCCGCCGCCGCTGCTGCACGCCGCGAGTGCGGCGGTTGCTGCCACACTTCCGGCGATTCCTAGGAATCCACGCCTCGAGAATGAAGATCCTGTGGATTGTGAAGCCATGACAGTTCCTTTCCAGCCACCGCCGGCCCTGAGGGGGCGGCGGCCATGATTCGTCGTTGGATGCATGTGTCGCTCTACTGGTGAAAAGGTTTCGTGCTGCGACGGCATCAGTATTCATGGGTTCAAGCCCCTTGTCAACAGGAAACGGCCGTGCAAGTTCGCACAGGCTTGCACAAAATCGCCCGATGCAAAGTGCAAGATGGCCGCTAACATGAGCGCATGAGTCTGCAAAAGGTTTCGTCGGCGCGCGCGACGCTCGCGGAGATCGCACAGGACGCATCCGTGTCGACGTCGACAGTATCGAAGGTGCTCAACGGCCGCCCGGGTGTCTCCGAGTCGGTGCGCGAGCGCATCGAAGACCTTCTGCACTCCGCGGGGTACAGTCGCCGCGGCACCGCGCATTCCCAGGGCAAGCTCATCGAGCTGGTCTTCGAGAACATCGACAGCGAGTGGTCACTGGAGATCATCCGCGGGGTCGATCGTGTGGCGCGCGAGCACGGATTGAGTGTCATCCTCACCGAGAGCGGTGACCGTTACACCCAGGCGCCGGACTGGATCGACGGCATCATGAGGCGTCAGCCGGTGGGCGTCATCCTGCTGTTCGCGAAGCTGTCGGTCGACCACAAACGGCAGTTGCGCACCCGCAACATCCCCTTTGTCATCGTGGACCCCGCCGGCGACCCGGATGCCGATGTCGCCTCGGTGGGTTCGGGCAACTGGTCGGGTGGGCTCGCCGCGACGAGGCACCTGGTGGAGCTCGGTCACCGTCGGATCGCAATGATCACCGGGCCACAGGAGATGCTCTGCTCGACTGCCAGGCTCTCGGGGTACCGTGCGGCGCTCGACGAGGGTGGAATCCCTTTCGATCCGGCCCTCATCAAGGGCGGCTCGTTCCATTACGAAGACGGGGTCGCGGCGGGTCGAAAGCTCCTCGCGATGGCGGATCGCCCCACCGCGATCTTCGCGGGAAACGACCTGCAGGCGTTCGGCGTCTACGAGGCCGCGCGCGAACGCGGTCTGTCCATTCCCGACGACGTATCCGTTGTCGGTTATGACGACGTTCCGACCGCGAGCTGGATGGGGCCGACGCTCACCACGGTGCGCCAGCCGCTCATCGAAATGGCAGAGCAGGCCACTCGACTGGTGCTCGCGCTGCGCGAAGAAACCGACCCGCAATTGGTGCGACTCGACCTCGCCACGAGCCTCGTGGTGCGCGGGAGTACGGCACCGCCCAAGGCGCTCTGATCCGGAGCCACGAGACGTTCTGACGCAAATCGCTCCGACAAGTTTCCCGACAAATCGAGAAAGCTTGCGCTCACAGGCGCCAGCGGGATAGCGTGACGGGACACGCATAAGTAGCTGGACACGTTTTTCGCGTGCCACGGATGAAGGAGTCCGCGCAGATGAATCGACCCTCGCTCGGCGTGGCGATGATGGGCTATGGCTTCATGGGTGCGGCGCACTCGCAAGCCTGGCGCGTCGCCCCCCGATTCTTCGACCTTCCCTTCGAACCGCGGATGTCCGTGATCGTCGGTCGGGACCGCTCACGAGTCGACGCCGCCGCCGAGCAGTTCGGTTGGGCCGAGTCCGAGACGGACTGGCGTCGCGTCATCGATCGAGACGACATCGGCCTCATCGACATCTGCAGCCCCGGGTCGACGCACGTGGAGATGGCCATCGCCGCTCTCGAGGCAGGCAAGCACGTTCTCTGCGAGAAGCCGCTCGCCAACACGGTGGCCGAGGCGGAGCTCATGGCCGAGGCCGCGGCACGGGCCGCGAAGCGTGGAGTCTTTGCGATGGTCGGTTTCAGCTACCGTCGCGTTCCCGCGCTCGCGCTCGCCCGCGACCTCGTCGCCGCCGGCAGGATCGGCGAACTGCGCCAGGTGCGCGCGCTCTACCTGCAGGACTGGCTCGTCGACGCCGAGGGTCCGATGACCTGGCGACTCGACAAGAGCCTCGCCGGCTCCGGCGCCCTGGGCGACATCGGCGCGCACGCGATCGACGCCGTGCAGTTCGTGACCGGGCGCAGTGTGAAGAGCGTCAGCGGCATCCTCGAGACGATCGTTCACGAGCGCCCACTGCTCGGCGAATCGATCGGTCTCAGCGGCACCGCATCAAGCGAGCGCGGCACGGTGACCGTTGACGACGTCGCCCTCTTCACCGGCCGACTCGACGATGGCGTGCTCGCCTCCTTCGAGGCGACGCGCTTCGCGACGGGGCGCAAGAACGCGTTCCGTCTCGAGTTCAGCGGATCGGAGGGTGCGATCTCCTTCGACTTCGAGCGGATGAACGAGCTCGAGTTCTATGACGGCACCGACGCCGTGGGGGAGCGTGGCTTCCGCCGCATCCTCACGACCGAGCCACAGCATCCGTATATGGAGGCATGGTGGCCTGCCGGGCACGGCATCGGCTACGAGCATCCCTTCTCTCACCAGGTGCGTGACCTACTCGTCGACATCGCTGCGGGCACCCAGCCGACGCCGTCGTTCGCCGACGGGCTGCAGGTGCAGAGGGTGCTGGACGCCGTCGAGGCGAGCTCGGCCGCTGGCAGCAGCTGGATTTCCGTGGGCTCAGAAGCCGCGAAACAATAGAACGACAGGAACGATGAGCGGCGATCGCCGTCCGGCGAGGAGAGAACCATGAGTACAGAATCACGCGAGCGCCAGGCGCTCATCGTCCGAGGCGGGTGGGACGGTCACCAGCCCGTCGAGACCACGAACTCGATGATCCCGTTCCTCGAGCACAATGGCTTCACGGTGCGCGTCGAGGAGGGCCCGGCTATCTATACGGATGCCGAGTTCATGAAGACCGTCGACCTCGTCCTGCAGATCAACACCATGGCGACCATCACCAAGGAAGAGTTCGCTGGCCTTCAGGAAGCCGTGCTCAACGGCACCGGAATGGGCGGATGGCACGGCGGCATCGCGGACTCGTACCGCAACAACGCCGACTACCTGCACATGATCGGCGGACAGTTCGCCCACCACGCGGGCAAGGACCCGGCCGAGCGCACCGGCGAGCAGTCCGACAACTACATTCCGTACACGGTGCACATCACCGAACTCGGCAAGACGCACCCGATCACCCAGGGCATCGACGACTTCGACCTCGTGACCGAGCAGTACTGGGTGCTGAGCGACGAATACAACGACGTGCTCGCCACCACGACGCAGAGCGTTCGCCCATGGGACGCGTGGAATCGCCCGGTCACGGCTCCGGCCATCTGGACGAGGCAGTGGGGCAAGGGCAGGATCTTCGTCTCCGCCCCGGGTCACCGCCTCGAGGTTCTGGACAACCCCAACGTGCGCACGATCGTGGAAAGGGGCCTGCTGTGGGCAGCCCGCTGAACATCGGAATCATCGGCGTCGGCAACATCAGCACGCAGTACTTCGCGGAGCTCCCCAAGCTGCCCGGCCTGAAGCTCATCGCTGTTGCGGACATGAACGAGGCGCGCGCGGCCGAGGTCGCGGCGGTGCACGGGGTGGAGGCGCTGAGCGTCGACGCCCTGCTCACGGATGACCGCATCGACGCCGTGCTCAACCTTACGATCCCCGCGGCCCACGTCGACATCGCGATCCGTGCCCTGGAGGCCGGCAAGCACGTCTACGGCGAGAAGCCGCTCGCGCTCGACCCGGTGGAGGCCGCGCCGATGCTCGAGCTCGCGCGCGAGCGCGGGCTGCGCGTCGGGAGTGCTCCTGACACGGTGCTCGGCACCGGCGTGCAGACCGCACGGCACCTGCTCGACACCGGCGCGATCGGTGACGCGGTTGCCGCGGCGGTGCACTGGAGCGCCCCCGGTCACGAGGCCTGGCATCCGGCGCCGCAGTTCTACTACCAGCCGGGCGGTGGTCCGCTGTTCGACATGGGGCCGTACTACCTCACCTCGCTCGTGACCCTGTTCGGACCCGTGCTGCGGGTCTCTGGCGTCGCGACGCGTTCGGCGAGGCAGCGCACTGTCGCGACGGGCGACCAGGCCGGCGCGGCCATCCCGGTGAACATCGACACGCACGTGAGCGCGATCCTGGAGCACGCGGGTGGCGTGACCTCCACGGTCAC
>DATNBR010000025.1:0-5148 GCA_035571875.1 Lacisediminihabitans sp.
CCTATTGGCGGGCTATTCACAAGGCGCTCAAGTTATCGGTGATGTTCTCGACGGCAGTGCACCAAACCCGCTGCCCGCATCGATCCGGTCCCACATTACGGCGGTCGCGCTCTGGGGCGACCCCTCGTATCGCGCTGGACAGGGATGGGACGCGCAAAGCACTACAGTCGCCCCCGCCAATGGAATCTTTGTGCGAAACAGCGGTGCTTTCAGTGGGTACTTAGCATCTGTTTGGCCGGTCACCTCACCGACGCCGATCGTCATACCGACAGTCAAGTCATACTGCTTGACTGGTGACGCATTCTGTCAGTCGCAATACCCGCTCGGACAAACCGTACACGCGAGCTATAACACCACAGCCGGCTGGGCGTGGATGAGGCAGTTTCTTATTGATGAGGACTAACCACTGACCCGGGATTGGACGAGCGGCTATTGACACCTACATGAATGCCAATAGCCGCATCTCCCACCCCAAAGCGGGTCCATGATAATTGTTCGAGCTGAGTAGTGTGGGGAGCGGGATGTTCGGAAATAACGCGGCAACAAACTGGCGCTCGTCCGAGCGCCCATCCTCTGCGGGATTGATTGCTCTCTTCGTCGTTCAAGCCTGCCTCTCGGCGGTCGCTGTTGTGTCTGCCCTCTTCGGGTCCATGGCGGTTGCAAGCTGCGGACCGATGCCATCCACTTCCTGCAATATGGGTCTCGCAACCGCTGCAGGATTCCTTCCTTTCGTTGTCGGGATTGTGTCATTCGTGGGTGCACTGGTGTGGGCGTCGCGATCGCGCAACGCGGGGCATCGCGGCATTTGGGGGCCCCTTGCTGGATCACTCGTTGTTGTTCTCGGAATCGGGGTGAACCTACTGATGAACGCGGTGGCCATCCCCGGGCTGTTCGGAAACCCCTACTGACGCTCAACGGCATCCGAAATCCCGTCGTCGGGACGTAGCGGGTAGGCGAAGGAACCCGCCGAAGCGGGCCTTCCGAGGGAAAGCATTTAACCGCAAGGCGAGGATGTAGAGCGCGAGATTTTCTTGTGGGACATGCCCGCAGTAATTGAGCCGCGAGCCTTTCAACGCAAAATTCGCGTCGGTGAAGGTTCCCTCGCGGACACCCGATGGCATGCGAATGGTCCCGTTCTCACGGTCACTCGAGATCGCATTCGGTGATGAACCGGATGCACAGGGCATATGGAATATTCGCTGGCGAAGGAGATCAGGATGAGCAGCCGGTTGCTGTCCAACAAATTTCGTATTGCATTAAATACATGAGTGCAGGCGAGAGGTTGAATGGTGTGCCGGTCACCGAAGCGCAGATCGCGCAATGGTCGGCCGAGGCCGACGCGGGATACGACGTCAACGAATTGAAAGAGCGCGGGCGTGGGCGACCCGGGCGCGGCGCCCAACCCTCGCAGGTTGTTACCTTGCGGCTCACCCCCGAGGAACTTGCCGCCATCGACGCGCGGGCAACGCGCGAAAACAAGTCTCGATCTGAGGCCATCCGCGAAGCATTGGTCTCCTACGTCGCGTGAAGGTGCACGATGCGGCACGTAGGCACGGCATCATGCCCGAGGATGCGATTCAGGCGGCAACCTGGGCCACTTGTACGGCTTCCGTCCTGACGGTCGCCACCACCCGATCACAAAACACCGCCACCTATTCGCCAGCTCAAGAGAGCGATTCGAGGCGGGTTCTGCTTGTCCTAGGGTTATAGGCATGTCCAAGGTCTTGAGCAAGCTTCCCGTCGGCGAGCGAGTCGGTATCGCGTTCTCCGGGGGGCTCGACACCTCCTGCGCGGTCGCCTGGATGCGCGAAAAGGGCGCCATCCCGTGCAGCTACACGGCAGACATCGGGCAGTACGACGAGCCCGACATCGAGGCCGTCCCCGACCGCGCCAAGACCTACGGTGCCGAGATCGCCAGGATCGTGGATGCCCGCAGCGCGCTGGTAGAAGAGGGTCTCGTCGCCCTGCAGTGCGGCGCCTTCCACATCCGCTCCGGTGGCAAGACCTACTTCAACACCACGCCGCTCGGCCGCGCCGTCACCGGCACCCTGCTCGTGCGCGCCATGAAGGAGGATGACGTCGACATCTGGGGCGACGGCTCCACCTACAAGGGCAACGATATCGAGCGGTTCTACCGCTACGGCCTCATGGCCAACCCGCGCCTGCGCATCTACAAGCCGTGGCTCGACTCCGACTTCGTGGGCGAGCTCGGCGGCCGCACCGAGATGAGCGAGTGGCTCGTCGCGCGCGGCTTCCCCTACCGCGACTCCGCGGAAAAGGCGTACAGCACCGACGCGAACATCTGGGGTGCAACCCACGAGGCCAAGCGGCTCGAAGAGCTCAGCACCGGACTCGACATCGTCGACCCGATCATGGGCGTCGCCGCCTGGCGCGACGACGTCGAGATCGCCCCCGAGGTGGTCTCCGTGCGCTTCGAGGCGGGTCGCCCGGTCGCCATCAACGGCGTCGAGTTCACGGATGCGGTTGCCCTCGTCCTCGAGGCCAACGCCGTCGGCGGTCGCCACGGCCTCGGCACCTCGGACCAGATCGAGAACCGCATCATCGAGGCCAAGAGCCGCGGAATCTATGAGGCTCCCGGCATGGCGCTGCTGCACATCGCCTACGAGCGGCTGCTCAACGCGATCCACAACGAAGACACCGTGGCCAGCTACCACAACGAGGGCCGCAAGCTCGGGCGACTCATGTACGAGGGACGTTGGCTCGACCCGCAATCGCTCATGCTGCGCGAGTCCCTCCAGCGCTGGGTCGGCTCGGCCGTGACCGGTGAGGTCACCCTGCGGCTACGCCGTGGCGACGACTACACGATCCTCGACACGACGGGCAGCGCGCTCAGCTACCACCCCGACAAGCTCTCGATGGAGCGGGTGGGGGACGCCGCGTTCGGCCCGGGCGACCGCATCGGCCAGCTCACGATGCGCAACCTCGACATCGCGGACTCGCGCTCACGCCTGGAGCAGTATGCGGCATCCGGTCTCATCGGCGGGGCGACGGCAGAGCTCGTCGGCCGTCTCGAGTCCGGTCACGCCGATGACATCATGGACCGCACCGAACCCGCGGATGCCGAGGCCGACGCGCTCGAGCGCGCCACCGACGTGGTCTCGGAGGGTGCGGCCTTCGACGCCGGCACCGACTGACCGTACGCGGGTTGAGTAGCGAGGCACGAGCGTATCGAAACCCTTCCCGCCTGACGTACGCGGGTTGAGTAGCGAGGCACGAGCGTATCGAAACCCTTCCCGCCTGACCCGGCGGACTATCTCACCCGCCGCTGCTCCCAGCTGATCGCGTGCGCGGGGTCGAAGCGCTTCGAGCACTTTCCGCAGGCCAGCGCACGGGTGGGCTTGCGGTACCGGTAGTGCAGGTGGCCGGCCGGGCAGGTGCCGACCCACGGCGCGAGCTCGTTCGCGATCGCTCCGTCGTGCAGTCGCTTGCCCTCGTAGCCGAGCTCTGCGGCCACACTCTTCCATTTCGGTCCGTGCCCCGCGTGCGACCCCGCGATCGCGTGCGCGACCTCGTGCAGCAGCACCTGGTGGATCTCGTCGTCCTCGTAGCGGCCGGCGAGGTAGCGCGAGACACTGATGCGGCGGTCGGTGTAGTTGCAGAGCCCCGCCCGCGTCTTCGCGTTGTCGAAGCCGAACGACCATGCCGGCTCGAGGTGCAGCGCGATGAGCGCGTTCGCCCAGGTGCGCACTCGGTTCAGGTCTGCCACGCCACGACCCTAACCCCCGCATCCGACCTCGCGAAGTTAGCACTTCTTTAAGCGTATGGAGGTAGTTTAAAAGGATGGTCGAAGACAGCGGCGTCGAACAGCGCCATGCCGCGCTCGCGTCGCAGAGCCGCCGCGCCGTTCTCGAGCTCCTCGGCGCCTCGCAGGAGCCACTGGATGCCGCAGCCATTTCCGCCAGCATTTCTCTGCACATCACGACAGTGCGCTTCCATCTCGAGCAGCTCGAACGCGCCGGACTCATCTATCGCGAGCCGTCCCGCGGAGGGCAGCGCGGCCGACCGCGCGTGCTGTTCAGCATGACCCCGGTCGCCCGCAGCGACGAGGGCCACCGCCAGTTGGCCGAGGTGCTGGCCGACGCGCTCTCGACCGATCCGGATGGCGGCAGGGCTCGCGCGATCGCCGCGGGCGAGCGCTGGGCCGACGCGAACAGCGAGGGACTGGGGGCCGAGACGGATGGCGATGTGGCAGCTCCGCTCGTCGCCGTTCTCGAGCGACTCGGCTTCGAGCCCGCACTGCGTGGCGACGGAGACGACCGGGTGATCGACTTGCTGGCGTGCCCGTTCCGCGATACTGCTGCGGCGCATCCGGAGGTCGTGTGCTCTGTGCACCGCGGTCTCATCCAGCGCACGATCAGCACCTTCGGCAAGGAGGGCGACGAGGCGGGCCTGCTGCCTTTTGTCGAGCCCGAGCTGTGTCTCGTGCCGTTGCATCTCGCCCGTGCCGAACAGGATTCATAAAAAGGAGTATCGTAATTTCAATAGCCGCGCATCGCCGATCGCGCGGCGGGGCAGGAGCAGTGTGACCTACGTCATCGCGGAACCGTGCATCGACGTCATGGACCGAGCGTGCGTCGATGAGTGCCCGGTGGACTGCATCTACGAGGGCGGCCGCTCGCTCTACATCAATCCCGACGAGTGCATCGACTGCGGCGCCTGCGAGCCCGTGTGCCCGGTGCAGGCGATCTTCTACGAAGACGACATTCCGGAGCAGTGGATGCCGTTCATCCAGGACAACGACACCTTCTTTGCGCAGCCGTTGCCCGGCGCGACGACGGCACTGGGATCGCCTGGCGGCGCAGCGAAGCTCGGGCCGACCGGCACCGACACCGAGCTCGTCGCCAGCTACCCTCCGCTCGCCGAGCGCCAGTAGCGCGGCTACCCCTCGCGCAACGGCGTCAACCGCACCTGCAGCAGCTTGTCGTCGCCAGGCTGCGGTGAACCGCGGCCATCCGTGTTGTTCGTCAGCATCCAGATCGTGCCGTCGGGGCCCGGGATCACGTCCCTGATGCGTCCGTACTCGTTCGCGAAGTACTCGACAGCATCGAACTGCGAGCCCGGATAGATCACCCAGAGCCGCCTGCCGCCGAGCGCCGCCATGAAAAAGGTGTCATTCAGGTAGGCGAG
>DATNBR010000026.1:0-12150 GCA_035571875.1 Lacisediminihabitans sp.
CGGCATCCTGAGAACGTTACTCCAGTGTCGTGGCGCGAGTTGCCCGCATCCGCCCCTCTGCACCGGCATTTCGGGGCGTTTCAGGGGCCGAAGTGGGCAACTCGCACACGGAATGAGAAAGGCCCGCCCGAGAAACTCGAGCGGGCCTTCTGCTGAAAACTCTTTAGCGGACGACGACCGCGAGAACGTCGCGAGCCGAAAGAACCAGAAGGTCCTCTCCGCCGTACTTGACCTCGGTTCCGCCGTACTTCGAGTAGATCACCTTGTCGCCCACGGCGATGTCGAGCGGAACGCGGTTGCCGTTGTCGTCGATGCGGCCCGGTCCTACTGCAACGACCTCGCCCTCTTGGGGCTTCTCCTTCGCGGTGTCAGGAATGACGAGCCCGGAAGCAGTGGTCTGCTCGGCCTCGACCTGCTTGATGACAATGCGATCCTCGAGCGGCTTGATGGAGACTGCCACGTTGACCTCTTCTTTCTCAAAACTTCGAAAACTTGGGTTAGCACTCTCACTGCGAGTGTGCCAGAACCACTGTACCGGTCGATTAGCACTCTCGCAATCGGAGTGCCAGACCCGGGAGAATGGTGGGATGGAAACGAGCGAGCTGGTCGACCTGCTGTCCGTCGACGGGCTGCGGCTGCTCGACTCCCTGCCGCGATACGAGTCGACGACGGATGTGCTGCGCTCAGTCAGCGAGCTGCGCAAGGCCGGGCACTCCCCCGGCCTCGTCGCGAGCGTCCTCAGTCAATCGAAGCTGCGCGCCCGCGCAACCGCGAAGTTCGGTCCCTTCGCCGACCGCATGCTGTTCACAGAGGCCGGACTCGAGCAGGCAACGCGGCTGCGCGTCGCCGCTCTGCACGCGGGCCGATTCCAAGCCGCTGGGCTCACGCGCATCGCCGACCTCGGCTGCGGCATAGGGGCGGATGCGCTGGCGATGGCGGCGCTCGACCTCGAGGTCACCGCGGTGGAGATCGACGAGGTCACCGCCGCGATCGCCGCGTACAACCTCGCGCCGTGGCCCAACGCGAACGTGGTGCAGGCGGATGTCGCCCAGTTCCGCCCAGACGGCAGCACGCACGCAGACCCGCTCGATGCGATCCCTGAGGCCTTCGACGGCGTCTACCTCGACCCCGCGCGGCGCGCGGCCGGGCACCAGCACAGCGCCCGCATCACCGATCCGGCCGACTTCTCCCCCTCGCTCGACTTCGCCTTCGCGCTCGCGCAGCGCGTTCCCACCGGCATCAAGCTCGGGCCCGGCGTGGATCGGGAGCTGATTCCGAGCGACGCAGAGGCGCAGTGGATCTCGGTGGACCACGAGGTCGTGGAACTGGGACTCTGGTTCGGCGCGGTCGCGAGGCCGGGCATCCGTCGTTCTGCTCTCGTGCTGGGAGATCACGGAACTGCGGAGCTCAGCGCTGAGGCAGACAGCGAAGACGTCGAGACTGCGGAGCTCGGCAAGTATCTCTACGAACCCGATGGCGCCGTGATTCGCGCGCGCCTCATCGGTGAACTCGGCCGAAAGCTCGAGGCGTCGATGGTGAGCGACGGCATCGCGTACCTGAGCTCCAGCACGGCGATCGAGACGCCGTTCGCGAGCTGCTTCCGCATTCTCGAGCAGTTCCCCTTCGACGAGAAGCTCCTGCGGCGCGAACTGAGCGCACGCGGCATCGGCAGCCTTGAGATCAAGAAACGGGGCGTGGATGTCGACCCGGCCCAGCTGCGCAAGCGCCTGTCCCCGAAGGGGCGCGCCTCGGCCACGCTCATCGTCACGCGCGCTGCCGGCCGTCACGTCGCGCTGCTGGCCGAGCGGGTCTGAGCGCCGTTCCCTCGGCGAAACGACGAAGGACCCGGGCCGAGCGGCCCGGGTCCTTCGTTCGCTACACAATCAGTACGTGTGGATCGATCCCGGAACCGACGCGACAATCGCGAGGCCGATGAAGAACAGGATGAGCACGATGAGGCTGATCACGACGGCGATGAAACCGGTGATGACACCCACGAGCCACATCCACTTCGGGGCGCCAGGCTCCTTGCCCTTCGCGATGAAACCGATGATGATCGCGGCCAGTGAGGCGAGGAAGCCGAGGATCGGCACCCAGCTGAAGACGAGACCCGCGAGACCGAGGATGAACGACGTGAGGCTGAGGCCCTGCTTGGGACCCGCGCCCGGAGTCGGAGCTCCGTACGGTGAGGCCGGCGGTGGGGTGGGTGCGGCAGGAATTTGGTCTGACATAGCGAACTCCAAGATTGTAGGGAACTTACATTCAGCGATGCCATAGTGACAGCCGTCGGAGGGGGTGTCAATCCACCTGCTGGCCGTGTCGGAAGCTGGTTCAGGCCTGAATCGTCGTGACCGGCAGCGTCGAATCGGCCGCGAAGTCGAGATCAGAGGGCGGATGTCCGGCCTCCACCAGCTGGGCAGCGAGCGCCGCGATCATGGCGCCGTTGTCGGTGCACAGCGACAGCGGTGGGATGCGCAACTCGATGCCGGCTGCCGCACACCGTTCCTCGGCGAGGTGCCGCAGTCGGGCGTTGGCAATGACTCCGCCGCCGAGCAGCAGTCGCGGCACGCCGAGATCCGCGCATGCCGCGAGTGCCTTGCCGAGGAGCACATCGGCGACGGCCTCGCGGAAGCTGGCCGCGACATCCGCCATCGGCACCTCCTGTGCCGCGTCACGCAGCTTCTCGACGTGCCGGGCGACCGCGGTCTTCAGACCCGAGAAGGAGAAGTCGTAGCGGTGTTCGGCGAGGTCCTTGGGTTTCGAGAGTCCGCGCGGGAATCGGATCGCCGCGGGGTCGCCTCCCACGGCAGCGCGGTCGATTTCGGGCCCACCCGGATAGGGCAGGCCGAGCAGCCTCGCCACCTTGTCGAAGGCCTCGCCGGCCGCGTCGTCGATCGTCTCGCCGAGCAGTTCGACGTCGGAGACGAGGTCGCGCACGAGGAGCAGCGAGGTGTGACCGCCCGAGACGAGCAGAGCGACCGTGGGGTACTCGATGGGCCCCGCCTCGGAGAGCACGTCTGCGCCGACGTGGCCCACCAGGTGGTTCACGGCGTACAGCGGCTTGTCGAGAGCGACCGCGAGCGCCTTGGCCGCACCGACGCCGACCATGAGCGCGCCGGAGAGTCCGGGCCCACTCGTCACGGCGATCGCGTCGAGCTGCTGCAGCGTCACCCCGGCCTCGGCGAGCGCGGCCTCGAGCGTGGGCGTGAGTGCTTCGAGGTGCGCGCGAGCGGCGATCTCGGGCACGACCCCGCCGTAGCGCGCGTGCTCCTCCATGGATGACGCGATCACGTTCGCGAGCAGCTCGCGGCCGCGCACGATGCCGATTCCGGTCTCGTCGCAGCTGGTCTCGATGCCGAGCACCAGCGCCTTTTCGTGCGGAGCGCTCATGCGCCCACCGCCGGACGGGTCACGGGCTCGGGGATGTCGTACTTCATCACGATGGCGTCCACATTGTCTGGTTGGTAATAGCCGGGTCGCTCGGCGATCGCGACGAAGCCGAGGCGCTCGTAGAGTCGCTGCGCGCCGTCGTTGTCGGCCCGCACCTCGAGGAAGACCTGCTCTGCCCCACGCCGCCGCGCCTCCTCGACGAGCGACTGCATGAGCGTGCGACCGAGGCCTGCGCCCCTCGCCGATTCCGCGACAGCGATGGTCTGGATGTCGGCGTCCCGTGCTCCGGTCGGTGCGAGAAGTCCCGCGTAGCCGACGACGATGGCGTCGCCCAGCCGCTCCGCGACGAGATAGAAGGCATGCTTACTCGAGAGCTCGGCTCGCATGTTCGCGGTCGACCACGCATCCGTGCCGAAGATGCCCGTCTCGAGCAGCATGATCGCGTCGAGGTCATCGGGGGTCGCGCGGCGGAGCTGCCAGGTCATCCGGTCACCCGCTTGGGGCCGGACGAGAGCGTCACATCCGGCGAGCGCAGGTAGAGGGCGTCTGTGCCGGCGAACGCGCGGCCATGCAGGTACATGCTCTCGGCCAGCAGGCCGAGGGATGCCGCAGAGACAGCGCTCGCATCGAACCTTTCGTAGTCTCCGACGTTCGGCACCGCGGCCGACAGTTCGTCGGGCCTGGTCAGCCCTGGCGCGGACGCCCGCACGGGGAGCCCGAGCTCGTCGCTGCCGCTGTACGCGGACCAGTAGACCTCGCGGCGACGCGCATCCGTCACGACGAGGAGCGGGCCGCTCGCGCCGGTGGCGTAGCGCTCGAAGGCGATCGCGTCGTGGCTCACGAGGCGCACGACGGGCTTCGCCGCCCCGAGCGCGAAGGCCTGTGCCGCCGCGATGCCGACCCGCAGTCCCGTGAAGGGCCCTGGACCCATGCCCACGGCGACACCGGATAGGGCGGTTACCGGCACCTGGGCCTCATGGAGGCACTGGGCGATCAGTTCGCCGATGACCTCCGCGTGTCGGCGCGTGTCTGGCTCGGCGCGCTCGGCGAGCACGCCGCGATCACGGTCGACGACGGCGACGCTCGTTCCAGCCGAGGTATCGATCGCGAGAAGCACCCCTCAAGTATCCCCGCTCGCGCGCGTGCACACACACCCGCCGACATCGACGAGTCAGCGCGCGAAGGAGACTCCGGCCCAGCGCGCCCCGTGAGGGGTGATCGTGACCTCGCGCGGCTCGGGGGCGTCGTCCGAAGGGTCCGCGTCGACCGCCCCACCGCCGGTCGGCCGTGCTATTGAGACCTCGAGCCAGTCCTCGGTGAGCCCGTCCAGCATCCCGGCCGCCCATTCCACGACGACGACGGATGCCGCATAGTCGATGTCGAGGTCGTCCAGTTCCGCGGCGCTCGACAGCCGGTACGCATCGACGTGCACGAGCGGCGCGTCGCCGGAATCGCGCTGGTGGGTGCGTGCGAGCACGAAGGTGGGGCTCGTGACGGTGCCCCGCACGCCGAGGGCCGCACCCAGTCCCCTGGTCAGCGTCGTCTTGCCCGCGCCGAGTTCCCCGTTGAGCGCCACGAGGTCGCCGGCGCGCAGCTCGGAGGCGATCCGCGCGCCGAGGGCCGCCATCTCTTCGGGCGTGGCGATCGTCATCGTGGTCACGAACGGTACCTGCGCTCGATCCGCCTGCCGAGTCTGCACACGATCTCGTGGTTGATGGTGCCGGCCGCGGTCGCCCAGTCGTCCACGCTCGGCACACCGGTGGAGGGATCACCGAACAGGATGGCGCGATCGCCCACGGCCACGGCATCCGAGTCTGAACCGAGGTCGACGACGAACTGGTCCATGGCGATGCGCCCGGCGACACGACGGGTGCTGCCGTTGATCGACACGGGTGCGCCGCCGGAGGCCGAACGCGGTATGCCGTCGCCGTAGCCGATCGGCACGAGCGCGAGAGTGCTGTCGACCGCGGTGCGATGCGCGTAGTCGTAGGAGACTCCGGCGCCGGCCGGAACGTGCTTCACCGCCGCGATGTCCGCGCTGAGCTCCATGGCGGGCCGAAGCCCGAGTGCCACCGACGGGACGTCGTCGAACGGCGACAGGCCGTACATCCCGATACCGAGTCGCACCATCGAGAATCGTGCGTCCGGTCGGCGAAGCGCCGCCGCCGTCGAGGCGATGTGCAGCAGCTCGGGCGTGAGCCCGGCATCCCGGGCAAGCTCGATCGCCCGTTCGAACGCTTCTACCTGCGCACGATCCTCGGCCTCGCCGGCGTTCGCGAGATGACTCCACAGCCCCCGCACGCGAAGTCTGCCCCGGCGCTCGTGCTCGGCGGCCGCGGCGAACAGTTCCTCCCACTGCGGTCGGTCGGCGCCATTGCGGCTCAGCCCGGTGTCGACCTTGAGCTGCACAGAAGCGGTTCCGGATGTCGCGGCGACCCGATCGAGTTGCTCACGATAGCTGACCCCGATATCGATTCCCGCGGCAACCGCCTCCTCGAAGTCCTGCCCGGGAGCGTGCAGCCAGGCCAGCAGCGGGGCGTCGATGCCGGCGTCGCGCAGCTCTCGCGCCTCCGTGAGGTCGGCGACGCCGAGCCACTCCGCACCGCTGTCGAGCGCGGCGCGCGCGATGGGGACGGCTCCGTGGCCGTAGCCGTTCGACTTCACGACGGCGAGCACGGTCGCGCCACCCGCGGCCTCACGCAGCAGCCGGATGTTGTGGGCGATGGCGCTCAGATCGACGAGCGCCTCACGGAAGGGGCGGCCGGTCACGGCAGGCTCTCCGCGATCACGTAGGCGATCGCCACTCCGGCATCGTGGCTCATCGACAGGTGCATGGCCGTGATCCCGCGCTCGGCCACGACATCCGCGAGCTCGCCCGTGAGTGAGAACGACGGGTTGCGCTGTCCGTCGGAGACCACCTGGATGTCGTGCCAGTGCACTCCGGCGGCGCTGCCGAGCGCCTTGATGAGGGCTTCTTTCGCGCCGAAACGCGCGGCCAGGGAGCGCAGCGGACGCTCACGGTCGCCCTCCATTCGTTCGCTCTCAGCGAACAGGCGCGCCAGGAGCCGCGGCGTGCGGTCGGCGGCGCGCTCGAACCTGGCGATGTCCACCACGTCAACCCCGATGCCGACGATCACCGGTATTACTCCACGGTCACGGACTTGGCCAGGTTGCGTGGCTGGTCCACGTCGAGTCCCTTGGCCGCCGCGAGTTCCATCGCGAAGATCTGCAGCGGCGCGACCGCCAGCAGAGGTTCGAACAGGGTGGAGGCGAGCGGGATGACGATGACCTCGTCCGCATACGGCAGCACCGCGACATCCCCCTGCTCGGCGATCGCGAGAACGCGTGCACCGCGAGCGCGGATCTCCTGGATGTTCGAGACGACCTTCTTGTGCAGCGAGTCGGTGGCGCGCGGGCTCGGCACGATGACGAAGACGGGTTGGCCGGGCTCGATCAGCGCGATCGGGCCGTGCTTGAGCTCGCCCGCCGCGAAGCCCTCCGCGTGAATGTAGGCGAGCTCCTTGAGCTTGAGCGCGCCCTCCAGGGCGACCGGATAGCCCGCGTGGCGACCGAGGAAGAGCACAGAACGCGTGTCGGTCATCCAGCCCGCCAGCTGCTTGATGGCGTCGTGCTGCTCGAGCACGGTCTCGAGCTGGGCGGGCAGCGCCTGCAGTTCGCCCGCCAGTCCCGCGATCTCGCTCGCCGACAGCGTGCCGCGCACACTCGCGAGGTGCAGGCCGAGCAGGTAGAGGGCAGCGACCTGGGCCACGAAGGCCTTGGTGGATGCCACGGCGACCTCTGGGCCGGCGTGCGTATAGATGACCGCGTCGGACTCGCGCGCGATCGTCGCACCCTGGGTGTTGCAGATCGAGAGTGTGCGGGCACCTCCGTCGATGGCGTACTTGACCGCCATGAGCGTGTCCATCGTCTCGCCGGACTGGCTGATCGAGACGACGAGGGTGCGGGAGTCGATTACCGGGTCGCGGTAGCGGAACTCGTGCGAGAGCTCGACCTCCACGGGAATCCGTGCCCACTTCTCGATCGCGTATTTGCCGAGCATGCCCGAATAGGCGGCGGTTCCACAGCCCAGGATGACGACCCGGTCGATCTCGCGCAGAGCGTCGTCGAGACCCTCGAGTTCGCTGAGCGTGACGGCGCCGTCTACGACTCGGCCGAGCAGCGTCTTGGCGATCGCCTCCGGCTCCTCGCTGATCTCCTTCGCCATGAAGCTCGACCAGCCGCCCTTTTCGGCGGCAGAGGCATCCCAGTCCACCTCGAACGCTTCTGCCACGACGGGTACGCCGTCGAAGTCGGTGACGGTCACGCTGTCCGCGGTGATGGTCACGATCTGGTCCTGGCCGATCGCGACACCGCGGCGGGTGTGCTCGACGAACGCCGCGACATCCGAGCCGAGAAAGTTCTCGCCGTCGCCCAGCCCGATCACGAGCGGGGAATTGCGGCGTGCGCCGACCACGACGCCGGGCCGGTCCTTGTGCAGCACGAGCAGGGTGAACGCACCGTGCAGGCGGTCGACGACGTTGCGCAGTGCCTCGGAGAGGTCGCCGGTCTTCTGATACTCGAGGCCCACGAGCAGGGCAGCGACCTCGGTGTCGGTCTCACTCGTGAAGACGGTGTCGGGGTGTGCGGCGAGCAGTTCGGCCTTCAACTCCGCGAAGTTCTCGATGATGCCGTTGTGGATGAGCGCGAGCTTGCCGTCGTCTCCGAGATGCGGATGCGCGTTCTGGTCGTTCGGGCCACCGTGCGTCGCCCAGCGCGTGTGCCCGATTCCCGTGCCACCGTCGGCCATGGGCGCGGCGGCGAGGTCGTCGGTGAGCACGTGCAGCTTGCCCGCGCGCTTTCGGGTGTGCAGCTCGCCCGCGTCGTCGATCACAGCGATGCCCGCCGAGTCGTAGCCGCGATATTCGAGCCGGCGCAGGCCGCCCAACAGCACCTCGACACTCCTGCTGCTTCCGACGTAGCCCACAATTCCACACATGGAACAAGATTCTACGGGGCGCACGCGCGGCCATGCTGCGAGCACGCAGTACGCTGGTGACCTATGTCTGAGCGAGGGGCGAATACGGGCAACGGGCACACCACCCCGTTCGTAGAAATCGACCGCGCTCGCTGGGCGGAACTCGCGCCGACCGCAGCACTCCCCCTCACGCCCGCCGACATCGTCGGCATCCAGGGTCTCGGCGACCGGCTCGATCTGCGCGAGGTCACCGAGGTCTACATGCCGGTCAGCCGCCTGCTCAACCTCTACGCGGCCGGAGCGCGCCAACTGCACAGGGCGACGAGCGAATTCCTCGGGCAGCAGTCATCCGGCACCCCCTTTGTGATCGGCGTCGCGGGCTCGGTGGCGGTGGGCAAGTCCACCGTCGCGCGTCTCCTGCGCGAACTGCTCGCCCGCTGGGACGACACCCCCAGGGTCGAACTCGTCACCACCGACGGCTTTCTGCTGCCGAACGCCGAACTGCAGCGACGCGGCCTCATGGAACGCAAGGGGTTCCCCGAGTCGTACGACCGGCGCGCGCTGCTGCGCTTCGTCAGCCAGGTCAAGAGCGGCGTCGAAGAGGTGCGCGCTCCGTTCTATTCGCACCTCAGCTATGACATCGTGCACGACGCGGAGATCGTGGTGCGCAGGCCCGATGTGCTCATCGTCGAGGGCCTGAACGTACTGCAGCCCCCCATGGACGGCCGAGGCCTCGCCGTCAGCGATCTCTTCGACTTCACCGTCTACGTCGACGCCAGAACCTCGGATGTCGCCACCTGGTACGAGGAGCGCTTCCTCAAGCTACAGCGCGGTGCGTTCGCCAACCCGCAGTCGTACTTCCACCGCTATGCCGCTCTCTCCGAGGCGGAGGCACGGGCCAAGGCTCGGGAGATCTGGGGCCGCATCAATGAACCCAACCTGCTGCAGAACGTGCTGCCGACGCGGTCGCGCGCCGACCTCGTGTTGCGCAAGGGAGCGGACCACACAGTCAGCAGCGTGCTCCTGCGGAAGCTGTAGCCCGTACGGCTCCCGAGGCTTCGATACGCTCGCTGGCGCTCGCTACTCAACCCGCGTATCGGGCGCCCGCCCGCGTAGGACACAGGCGGGTTGAGTAGGCCGCCCGCGGCCGTATCGAAACCCAGCTACCGCTACAGCGCGAGCTGCGCGCGCACGACCTCGGCGAGTGCGTGTGCGAGCCGGTCCGCCGTGGCCTGGTCCGCCGCTTCCACCATGACGCGCACGAGCGGCTCGGTTCCGGATGCCCGCAGCAGCACGCGCCCCGTCTCGCCCAGTTCCGCTTCCGCGGCCTTGACTGCCGCCGTCACCGTCTCATCCGTGTGCACGCGAGTGCGGTCGACGCCGCGCACGTTCACCAGGATCTGCGGGTACACCGTCATCACCGAGGCGAGCTCCGCGAGCGACTTGCCCGTGCGGGCCATCTCCGACACCAGGTGGAGGCCGGTGAGAATGCCGTCGCCGGTGGTCGCGAACTCGCTCATGATCACGTGACCGGACTGCTCCCCGCCGAGCGCAAGCTGCTTCTCGTTGAGCGCTTCGAGCACGTAGCGGTCGCCGACGGCGGTCTGCAGCACGGTGATTCCGTGCTCCTCCATCGCGACCCGTAGCCCCAGGTTGCTCATGACTGTGGCGACCAGGGTGTTGTCGGTCAGTGTGCCGCGCTCCTTCATGGAGAGTGCGAGCACGGCCATGATCTGGTCGCCATCGACGATGCGACCGAGGTTGTCGACGGCCAGGCAGCGATCGGCGTCGCCATCATGCGCGATGCCGAGGTCTGCGCCGTGTTCGACGACCGCCGCGGCAAGCTTCTCGAGGTGGGTCGAACCGACACCGTCGTTGATGTTGTAACCATCGGGATCTGCGCCGAGCACGGTGACCTTGGCACCGGCCAGGCTGAACACCTCGGGCGAGACGCCGGAGGCCGCACCGTGCGCGCAGTCGAGCACGACATGGAGTCCGTCGAGCCGGTGCGGCAGGGTCGACACGAGGTGCACGATATAGCGGTCCTCGGCGTCCGAGAAGCGACGGATGCGTCCCACCTCGACGCCGGTCGGAGCCAGCTTGGGTTCACCGAGAGCCGCCTCGATGCGGTCTTCGACGACATCCGGAAGCTTGGTGCCGCCGACGGCGAAGAACTTGATGCCGTTGTCTGGTGCCGGGTTGTGCGATGCCGAGATCATCACGCCGAAATCGGCCTTGAAGTCCGCGACGAGGAACGCGAGCGCCGGGGTCGGGATGACACCTGCGTCGTAGATGTCGACACCCGAACTCGAGAGTCCGGCTGCGACCGCGGCGGAGATGAACTCCCCCGAGACTCGCGGATCGCGCGCCACGACGGCGACGGGGCGACGCCCGGAGGCGCGACGACCGTCCGCCACCCTGCCCTTACCGAGCACGACGGCGGCGGCCTGCGCGAGACCGAGGGAGAGTTCGACGGTCAGGTCATGGTTTGCGAGACCGCGAACGCCATCCGTTCCAAAAAGACGCGGCATGTCAGCTGCTGCCAGCTTCGACGCCGGATTAGCGCTTCGAGAACTGCGGAGCCTTGCGGGCCTTCTTGAGTCCAGCCTTCTTGCGTTCCTTGACTCGCGCGTCGCGGCTCAGGAAGCCGGCCTTCTTGAGCGAGGCGCGGTTGTTCTCCTCGTCGATCTGGTTGAGTGAGCGGGCGATGCCGAGACGAAGCGCGCCAGCCTGGCCGGAGGGGCCACCACCGGTGATGCGTGCGATGACGTCGTAGCTGCCGAGCAGGTCGAGCACCTTGAACGGGTCGTTGATCAGCTGCTGGTGCAGCTTGTTCGGGAAGTACTCCTCGAGGGTGCGGCCGTTCACCGTGAAGGTGCCGGTGCCGGGCGTGAGACGCGCTCGGGCGATGGCCTCCTTGCGGCGGCCGACGGCCGCGCCGGGCACGCTCAGCACCGCGCGCGGGGCCTTGGGGGCCTCCTCGGCCGGGGTCTCGGTCGTGAAGCTCTCGACGATCTCGTCGGGAAGGGCGTCTTCGATCTTTGCCATGTCTGTTCTCTGTCCTTGAGGTCTGTCAGTGGCGGCGCGCTACTGCGCGACCTGGCCCAGGGTGTAGGTCTTCGGCTGCTGAGCGGCGTGCGGGTGCTCGGCGCCCGCATAGACCTTCAGCTTCTTGATCTGGGCGCGGCTCAGCGAGTTCTTCGGGAGCATGCCGCGCACGGCCTTCTCGACCGCGCGGGTCGGGTGCTTCTCGAGCATCTCGATGTAGGTCTCGCTCGAGAGGCCGCCCGGGTAGCCCGAGTGGCGGTAGGCGAGCTTCTTCTCGAGCTTCTGGCCCGTCAGCGCGATCTTCTCGGCGTTGACGATGATCACGAAGTCACCCATGTCCATGTGCGGAGCGAAGGTGGGCTTGTGCTTGCCGCGCAGGATGGCGGCGGTGTGGCTGGCGAGGCGGCCGAGCACGACGTCGGTCGCGTCGATGATGACCCAGTCGCGCTGGATCTCGTCGGCCTTCGGGGAATAGGTGCGCGTCACAGTAGTGGCTGCTTTCTGTCTCGAACGGAGGTGTTCGTGAATCCCGCTCCGTGGGGGTTCGCCCTCGGTGAGAAGGGAACCGGGCCGGTGGAGGGCTCACGTTCGTATGTCGCGCCGCAGAAGGCGCGGACACCAAAGCTCAATACTACGTGACCCCCGCACTACCGGTCAAACCGGGCGGTCCCGGGAGTGGAACCGCTCAACCCTAGGGCTGATCTCGGAGCGGAAACGGTCCACGCCCGACGCGTCCG